>JAEYAU010000029.1 GCA_023404705.1 Pseudomonadota bacterium | reverse complement strand
CGCCACACGCGTGCGCTCGGCGCGAGCATACGTCGGCGCATGATCGGCGCGCCTTGGCGCGCCGAGCACACCCTAGACCCGCGCCGGCATGCGGTTCTTCCACACCAGCGCGTCGACGCTCCACGGGCCGCCGCCCGCGAAGGCGAGATAGAGGAACACGAAGCAGTAGAGGATCGCGGCGTCGCCGCCGTTGAGCGTGGGAAAGAGATTGCGCGGCGCGTGGCCGAGCCAATACGCGAAGGCCATCTCGCCCGCGAGGATGAAGGCGACGGGGCGCGTCCAGAGGCCGATCAGCAGAAGCGGGCCGCCGATGATCTCGAACACGGCCGCCCACCACGACAGCGCGAACATGGCCGGCGGAGTCTGGATCGGCGGGACGCCGAGCAGCTTCTGGGTGCCGTGCAGGAGGAAGATCAGGGCGGCGACGATGCGCAGGATGCTGAGCATGCGCGGCGCCCATACGGTGGCGAGAGTGTCGGTGTTCATCGGCTCCTCTTCGGTTGCCCCCGAGATGACGGAATCGCCCGGCGACCCTACAAGTGCCGTCGATGTGCCGCAGTTCCCGAATGCGTGATCAGCCGCGTCCGTTGATGTCGCGGCTCGCGATCCAGCCGCGCAGGAAATCGACGAACACCTGGACTTTCTGCGGGACCTGCGCGGCGCGCGGATAGACGGCGAGCAAGGGCCGCGTCGGCACGCGATAGCGCGGCAGCAGCGGCACCACCGCGCCTTCCGCGATGTCGGTCG
The DNA here is from genome assembly GCA_023404705.1 of Pseudomonadota bacterium. Taxonomy (GTDB): domain Bacteria; phylum Pseudomonadota; class Alphaproteobacteria; order Rhizobiales; family Xanthobacteraceae; genus FEB-22. Next base: position 29,524 of record JAEYAU010000029.1, on the reverse strand, counting down.
CGACGCTGTAGCGCGGCACGAGCGCGATGCCGAGGCCGGCGACCACGGCCTTGCGCAGCGCGAGCGCGCTGTTGCTGAAGAAGACGCCGTTCACCTTCACGCTCACCTCGCCCTTCGGGCCGCCGAAGCGCCAGATGCGGTCCTGCGGCGCCGTGTTGACGTGCACCAGCGCGGCGTGATCGGCGAGCTCGGCCGGTGCGGTCGGGCGGCCGGCGCGCGCCAGGTAGTCCGGCGAAGCGCAGAGCACCCAGTCGACGGGCGCGATCTCCTCCTCGACCACCGAGGCGTTGCGCAGCGGCGTAATGCGCACGACGAGATCGAGGCCGCGCGCGACGAAGTCGTAGGAGCGGCGGAACGGCACATCCTCGAGAATGAGCGTCACCTTCAGCCGCGGCTGCACGCGCGCGAAGTCGACGATGGCGTCGGCGATGTGGATCAGTCCGAAGCTCTTCGGCGCCGCGAGCTTGAGCTCGCCGGCAGGCTCGGCGCGCTGGCGCACGAGCGCGCGCTCGCTGGTCTCGATGTCGCGGAACACCTGCTCGCAGAACTCCAGATACGACCGGCCCTCGTCGGTGAGATGCAGCGAGCGCGTCGAGCGGTTGAGCAGCCGGACGCCGAGCCGCTCCTCGAGGTCGCCGATGTGGCGCGAGACCAGCGCGCGGGAGAGCCCGAGCTGGTTCGCCGCGATCGTGAAGGAGCCGGCGCGCACCACGCGCACGAAACTTTCCATGGTGCGAAAGCGATCCAAACAGCTCTCCCATTGTCGAATGATCTGCAACAATATCGTGCAGATTGAGCGGCTTAAATGTCAAAGCCTATAGTGCGAGCAAGAAGAACGGCGTAGACAGCGCCGAACCCCTTAAGAAAAAGAAGAACGGGCGCTGACGCGCCCTGTGCCCCGAGGGAATGCCCATGAACGACGTGCCGCGCACGCTCGCTGCGCTCGAACGTCCTGCCGCTTCCGGCGCAAACGCGGCTGCGTTCGGCAGCGATGTCGTGGCCGAGACGCTGCGCGCACTCGACATCCCTTACATCGCGCTCAATCCCGGGGCGAGCTATCGCGGGCTGCACGACTCGATCGTCAATTTCCTCGGCAATTCGAAGCCGCAGATGCTGCTCTGCCTGCACGAGGAGAGCGCGGTCGCGATCGCGCATGGCTACGCCAAGGTCACAGACAAGGCGATGGCGGTGGCGCTGCACTCCAATGTCGGGCTGATGCACGCCACCATGGCGATCTTCAACGCCTGGTGCGATCGCATGCCGATGCTGGTGCTGGGCGCGACGGGTCCCGTGGACGCGACCAAGCGGCGGCCCTGGATCGACTGGATCCACACGGCGCGCGACCAGGGCGCGCTCATCCGCGGCTACACCAAGTGGGACGATCAGCCGGCATCGCCGGGCGCGGCGCGCGAAGCTCTGCTGCGCGCTGCGTGGATCGCCGAGACCACGCCGATGGGGCCGACCTATGTCAATCTCGACGCCGAGATGCAGGAGGCGAAGCTGCCCGAGCCGCTGCCGCCGATCGAGGCGGCGCGCTTCCTGCCGCCGGTCGCTTCGGCAGCGCCGCACGAGCTGATCGCGCAAGCCGCTGCGAAGCTGAAAGCCGCGAAGCGCCCGGTCCTTCTTTCGGGCCGCGTCACACGCAGCGTCGCGGCCTGGAAGGCGCGGATCGCGCTTGCCGAAGCGGTCGGTGCGCGCGTTGTCACTTGCCTGAGGACTGGCGCGAGCTTCCCGACCGATCATCCGCTCCATGCGGGCGCGCCCGCCGTGCTCATGCCGACCGGCGAGGCCGCGGAAGCGATCCGCGACGCGGACCTGATCCTCAGCCTCGACTGGATCGATCTCGCGGGCTCGCTGAAGTCCGTGTTCGGCGCCGAGGCGCCGAAGGCGTCCGTCATCCAGATCTCGATCGATCATCATGTGCACAATGGCTGGAGCATGGACCACCAGGGCCTGCCGCCCGTGGACCTGATGCTCGCGGCGCATCCGGACGCGGTGGTGCCGCATCTGCTCGCCGCGTTGCACGATGCACGCCCCGAGGCGGCGACGGCTGCCACCACGCCGGCGCCGGCGCGCCCTGCCCCGCCGAGCCCAGACGGCAAGATGGCGGTGGAGCATCTCGCGCTCGCGCTGCGGCAGGCGGTCGGCACGCGCGAGGTGTCGCTCACGCATCTGCCGCTGTCCTGGCACGGCGCCTGGTGGCCGTTCCGCCATCCGCTCGATTATCTCGGCTCCGACGGCGGCGGCGGGCTCGCCGCGGGCCCCGGCATCACGGTCGGCGCGGCGCTCGCGCTCAAGGGCAGCGGACGGCTGCCGATCGGCATCTGCGGCGACGGCGATTTCCTGATGGGCGTGACCGCGCTCTGGACCGCGGCGCATTACGGCATTCCGATGCTGATCGTGGTCGCGAACAACCGCTCCTTCTTCAATGACGAGGTGCATCAGGAGCGGGTCGCGCGCATGCGCGGCCGGCCGGTGGAGAACCGCTGGATCGGCCAGCGCATCAGCGAGCCGGACATCGACATCGCGGCGCTCGCGCGCGCCCAGGGCGCGCAGGGTTTCGGACCGGTGCAGCACGCAGGCGAGCTCGAGAAAGTGTTCGCCGAGGCGATCGCTGCGGTCGAGGCCGGCCAAGTTGCGGTCGTTGATGTGCGCGTCGAGCCCGGCTACACGGCCGCGATGACGGCGGCCCTGACCCAGACCAGCGAGCGCAAGTGATGACCCGACCTTCCCTTGCGTCAACGCCGGCGACTGCCTCGACCGAGCCGATCCTGCGCGTCGAGGAGATCGCCAAGAGCTTCGCGACGCCGGAAGGTCCGGTAACGGCCGTCGAACGGCTCTCCTTCGACGTGCGGCCGGGCGAATTCCTCAGCGTCATCGGCCCGTCGGGCTGCGGCAAGTCCACCGTGTTCAACATCATCGGCGGGCTGATCGACGGCTATGAGGGGCGCGTCACGGTGGGGGACCAGACAGTGCGCGGCCCGCACGAGTCGATCGGCATGGTGTTCCAGGAAGAATCCACCTTTCCCTGGCGCAGCGTGATCGAGAACGTCGCCTTCCCGCTGGAGATCGCCGGCGTCGCCAAGGCCGAGCGCATCGACCGCGCGCGCCGCTTCGTCAGGCTGGTCGGTCTCGATGGCTTCGAGAATCGCTATCCCTCCGAGCTCTCGGGCGGCATGCGCCAGCGCGTCGCGATCGCACGCACCCTCGCATCGCAGCCGAAGATCCTGCTGATGGACGAGCCCTTCGCGGCGCTCGACGAGCAGACGCGGCTCCTGCTCGGCGACAAGGTGCTGCAGATCCAGCAGGAGCTGCAGCAGACCACGCTGCTGATCACGCATAACATCACCGAGGCCGTGCAGCTCTCCGACCGCATCCTGGTGATGACCTATCGGCCGGGCCGCATGAAGCGGATGGTGGAGATCAACCTGCCCCGGCCGCGCTCCTCCGAGATCGTGTCGAGCGAGGCGTTCGGGCGCTACGTCGCACAGATCTGGGCGGACCTGCGCGAGGAAGCGAGCCGCGGCATGCAGGACGACGAGTCGCATCTGCGCGGAGCGCGCGCATGAGCCGCTGGCGCCCGTTCTTCCTCGGCTTCGGCTCCTTCGTGGCCTTCGTGCTGCTGATGGAAGCCGTGATCCGCGTCGGGCTGCTCAACCGATTCATCGTGCCGCTGCCGTCGGAAATCGCCGTCAGCCTGGAGCGCATCGTGCTCGAGGAGGACGTGCTCGGCCGCTTCATCGCGACCGGCACAGAGGCGCTGATCGCGGCCGTGATGCTCACCGTCGTCGGCGTCGGCGGTGGCGTGCTGCTCTATCGCTCCCGGCTGCTGCGCGCCGCCACCGAGACCTGGGTGGCGGCCCTCGCCTCGGCGCCCATCGTGCTGATGTATCCGCTGTTCCTGGTGATCTTCGGCCGCACGCAATGGACCATCATCATGATCGGCTTCATCGCGGCACTGCCCCCCGTCATGCTGAAGACGCTGGAAGGGCTCGCCGGCACGCGCCAGGTGCTGATCAATGTGGGACGCACCCTCAAGCTCACGCCGACGCAGATGTTCTGGAAGATCCTATTCCCGGCCGCCATGCCGACGATCTTCGTCGGGCTTCGGCTCGGGCTGATCTTCGCGCTCATCAATATCGTCGGAGTCGAGTTCCTGATCAATTTCGGCGGCCTCGGCCAGCTCATCAACGAGCTCGCCGAGCGCTACGACCTCGCCGGCACCTATGCGGCGATCTGCTTCGTGGTGCTGGTGAGCATCATCGTGTTCGACGTCACCGAGAGGATCGAGCGATGGCTGAGTCCGGCCGCTTAACGCGGGCTCCGGCCGCGCCCGCGGTCGATCCCGTCCTGCTCGTCCGCATCGCGATCATCGTCGCGGTGCTCGCGATCTGGGAGGCGCTGGCGCGCTCGGGGCTGCTCTATCGCGACGTGGTGCCCTCGCTGATCGCCATCGGCAAGGCGGTCGGCGCGCAGCTGATGGCGCGCGATTACTACTGGCACCTCGGCTGGACCGCCCTTGAGGTCGCGAGCGCGCTCGCGATCGGCGGCATTGCGGGGCTGGTCGTGGGGCTGATTCTCGGCGGCAACCGCACGCTCGGCCGCGCGTTCGAGCCCTATCTCTATTATCTGGGGCCGACGCCGAAGATCATCTTCTTCCCGATCATGATCATGTGGTTCGGCATCGGGCCCGGCTCGAAAGTGGCGCTCGGCACCCTCTCCTGCTTCTTCCCGATAGCGCTCTCGACCGCGGGGGGCATGCGGCAGATCGACCAGGTCTTCATCAAAGTCGGCCGCAGCTTCCGCGCCCGCACCTGGCAGATGGTCAGCAAGATCTATCTGCCGGCGCTGCGCCAGCCGATCCTCAACGGCGTGCGGCTCGGGCTGGGCGTCGCCATCATCGGCACCCTGCTGGCCGAGACCAAGCTCGCCAATCGCGGCATCGGCTTCCTGATCATCAACGCCTATTCGACTTTCGACATGCCGCGCATGTACGCGCTGCTCCTCATCCTGTTCGTGCTGGCGATCGGCGCGAACGCGCTGGTGGGCTGGGCGGGCGGCGCGGAAACAACAAAGAGAGGGAGCAAAGCATGAGACACACAACACGGCTCGGCGGCGCGCTGGCGCTCGCCCTCGTCCTGGCGACGCCCGCATTGGCCGAGGACACGGTGAAGCTCGCGGTCGGTCAGCGCGGCAACTGGGATACGGCGATCCCGGAGCTCGGCAGCAAGGCCGGCATCTTCAAGAAGCACGGCCTCAATCTCGAGGTCACCTACACGCGCGGCAGCGGTGAGACGCTGCAGCCCGTGATCTCGAACAGCGTCGACGTCGGCGTCGCGGTCGGCACGCTCGGCGCCATCGCGGCCTTCGCCAAGGGCGCGCCGGTCCGCATCATCGGCGCGGAAGCGACCGGCGCCGCGGACTACTGGTACGCAAAGGCGACCTCCGGCATCAAGACGCTGAAGGATACGGACGGCAAGACGCTCGCCTTCTCGACCAGCGGCTCGTCGACCCATTCGGTGGTGCTCGCCTTCATCAAGGAGTTCAACCTGAAGGCCAAGCCGACCTCGACCGGCAGCCCGCCCGCGACGCTCACGGCCGTGATGTCGGACCAGGTGGATGTCGGCTGGGCGGCACCGCCCTTCGGCCTCAAGGAGATCGACGAGGGCAAGATCACGCTCGTCGCCAAGGCGACGGATGCTGCGATCGTGAAAGGCCAGACGATCCGCACCATCGTCGCCAACGCGGAGGCGCTCGAGAAGCGCAAGGAGGTGCTCGCGCGCTTCATGCAGGCCTGGCGCGAGACGCTCGACTACATGTACTCGGACAATCCGCAGGTGATCAAAGACTACGCGGCCTTCGCGGGTGTATCGGAGCCGCTGGCGAAGCGCGTGCGCGACGAGTTCTTTCCGAAGGCGATGCTGCAGACGGACGAGATCAAGGGACTCGACACGCTGATCCCGGAGGCCGTGTCGCTGAAGTACATCCCGGCGCCGCTGTCGAAGGATCAGATGGAGCAGCTGATCCAGACGAAGGCATTCGCGAAGAAATAGGCTCGGTCCGTAGGGCGCAATAGCGCGAAGCGCGTATTGCGCCGAAACGCACTCGGCGCAATACGCCCCTGACGCGGCTATTGTGCCCTACAAGCAGAAACAAACCCATGCCCAAGCTCAACCTCTCGGTCGCCGTGGGCGACTACGACCGGACGCGGCCTCTGATCGACGGCACAGTGCAGATCGATGGCGTCGATCCGGTCTATATGACGCTCTCGCCGGAGGAGATCTTCTTCCGCGCCTTCCGCAGCGCCGAGTTCGACATCTGCGAGCTCTCCCTCTCGAGCTTCACGGTGAAGACCGCGCTGGGCGAGAGCCCCTATGTGGGCGTGCCGGCCTTCGTCTCGCGCGCGTTCCGCCACACCGCGATCTATGTGCGGACCGACCGGGTAAAGCGGCCCGAGGACCTGAAGGGCCGACGGGTCGGCGTGCCGGAATATCAGCTCACGGCCAATGTGTGGGCGCGCGCCTTCCTGGAAGAGGACTTCGGCGTGAAGCCGACGGACATCCACTGGATCCGCGGCGGCATCGAGGAGCCGGGCCGACCCGAGAAGATCTCGATCAAGCTTCCACCCGACGTGCGGCTCGAGAACGCCCCGGAGGGCGCGACGATCTCGGGCCTGCTCGAGGCCGGTGAGATCGACGGCTTCATCGCGCCGCGGCCGCCCGCCTTCATCGAGCGCGGGCATCCGAATGTGGGCTGGCTGTTTCCCGATCCGACCGCGGCTGCGACCGACTATTTCAAGCGCACGCGCATCTTCCCGATCATGCATCTGGTCGGCGTGCGGCGGGAGATTGCGGACAAGCATCCATGGCTGCCGGCCGCCGTGTTCAAGGCGTTCGAGCAGGCGAAGGGCGCTTGCCTGACGAAGCTCTCGGACACCTCGGCCACGAAGGTGACCCTGCCCTTCGTCGAGGAGCAGCTGAAATCAGCGCGCGCGCTCATGGGCCAGGACTACTGGTCTTACGGGGTTCCTTCGAATCGGCACGTGCTCGAGGCCTTCCTGCGCCATCACCATGCACAGGGCCTCTCATCGCGCCCCGTCGGCGTGGATGAGCTGTTCCATCCCGCAACGCGCGAAGCCTTCAAGATCTGAGGTCGGAGAGCCGAAAAACGAAACAGCGGCCGCACAGGCCGCTGTTCGGTCAGTTCCAAGCCAGCAACCGCGACAAGAGCGCGGCGGCCGCTCGACCTTAGCGCGAAATTCAGGTGCGAACCCGCCCGGAGCCTATTATTGCCTCTTAGTTCCGCGCCGTGGATCCGGGCGGGCCGCGGCGGGAGTATGCCCAAAACTTTTCGCCGCGTCACCCAAAGATCTCCCCCACGAATCCTGCATACCAGTCGTCGGCCTCCTCGAAATTCTCCTCCCGCAGGTCGTCCGATTCGCCCGGCTGGCTGATGAAGCTCGTGACTTGTTTGATCTTTCCGTCGCCGGGCTCGTAGGTCCCACCCAGCTTTACGGCGTCGTCGGCCGCAATCACGCTCCAGCACGTGCTGAAGTAGCGCGCCGGAAAATTGCGGGCGCCGAGCAGATCGGCGCGCACCACCGCGGCCGCGACCTTCGCCTGGCTGTTCGCCGCCACCGCGGATTTCGGCATATCGCCCGCGATCGCGCCGTCGCCGAGGACAAAGATCGCCGAATCGATGGTCGACTTCATGGTTGCGGGATCGATCGGGCAGAACCCCGTGTCATCCGCGAGTCCGGCCTCGATCGCGAGTCGTCCGGCCGTCTGCGGCGGAATCACATTGACGAGAGCCGCCCGGTAGGTCGCCAGCGAGGTCTTCACCTCGCCGGTGCGCGGCACCACGCCCTCGAGGCCTCCGTGCACCTGCGGGTCCTGCCACTCGATCACGCCCGGGTAGTGCTTCTCCCAGCCTTCCATGAACAGCGTCTGCTTCGAGAAGCTGGGTTTCTGGTCGATGATGATGATCTTCGACCGCTTGTGGCCCTTCTTGGCGAGCACGTGCGCGAAGATCGAGGCGCGCTCGTAGGGCGCGGGCGGGCAGCGATAGGGATTCGGCGGCGCCACGATGACGATGACGTCGCCGTTGCGCAGGGCGTTCAGCCGCTGCGCCAGCAGGCGCGTCTGCGCGCCCGCCTTCCAGGCATGCGGCATCGCTTCGATCGCGGCCTCGGAATAGCCCGGCACGGCATCGAACTTGAAGTCGATGCCGGGCGCGATCGCGAGGGCGTCATAGGCGACGCGCTCGCGGCCGGCGAGCCACACTTCCTTCTTCTCGCGGTCGATCCGTTCCGCACGCGCGTGCACGACGCGCACGCCGGAGCGCTGAATCTTGTCGTAGTTGTGAGTGATCGACGTGAAGGTGCGAAAGCCGCCGAGATAGAGGTTGGAGAAGAAGCAGGTCGTGTAGAGGCGCGACTGCTCAATCAGGGTGACATCGAGCGCGCCGCGCGAATCCTTGTGGGCCTGGCGCGCCAGCATCGCGCCGGCCGGGCCACCGCCGACCACGACGAGACGCGGCTTGGTCTGGCCGATCGCCCGCGGCGCATAGAGCGTGCCGAGCGCGGCGCCTGCCAGGGCGGCGAAGCGGCGGCGTGTAATCGGTGTCCGGCTCATGGGCGGCGCGCCGTGGCGAAATAGAACGCGAGCGATTCGATGTCCTCGTCACTCAGCCGGCTCGCGATCGTCTGCATCACCGGGTTGGGCAGCTTCTTCTCCCGATAGGCGCGGACCACGTCGGCGAAGTGGCTCTCGGGCATCCCGAAGATGTTCGGAATGGTGCTGGTCGCGGTCGCGGCGCGGTGGCAGGTCAGGCACTCGCTGGCGAGGTAACGGCCGAGCTCGAGATCCTTGCCGGATGCCCCGGCCCCAAGTGCGGCCCATGCCCCCACGCTGACGAAAAGAGACGACGGTCGCCCGCCGCGCCGGCCGATCATGAGCCCCTCGCCTGCTGTGTCGATCGCAATCGCCATTAGCATCGCAACGCGCTGCGATGGCAATCGGATCGATTCAAATTATCGCGAAGCGGTGTGAATCGTAGTCCGGGCGAATTTGGGGCGTGAGGCGGCACAATGCCTCACGCAATTCTCTCGGGTCATCCCGGCCAAGCGAGCGCAGCGAGCGCGAGCCGGGATCCATAACCCCGGTGGTCGTGATGCGGAGAGACGGGGGATATGGATCCCGGCCCTCGCTTCGCTGGGCCGGGATGACGCGGGGGGTGTATCACCGCGCCTTGTCGTCGGGCGTGACGTCGATCACGCGGGCACGGCCCGTGATGCGGGGCTCGGGCTTGCAGCTCGTCATGCAGGGGCTCGGGTTCCAGAACGCCTTCTCGCTCGTTTCGCGGTCATCATCGAGAAAGCCGGCGGCGTTCGGCATCTTCACTTGCGTCCAGGTCTCGCGCGAGAGCACGAATTTCTCGTCGACCAGGTCGTTGAGGAACAGCACATAGGCGACGACCGCATAGAGATCGTCATTGCCGAGCGACTGGGCGTCGCCGAACGGCATGGCATGGCGCACATAGCTGAAGATGCTGGCGAGGTAGGGGAAGTAGGAGCCCACGGTCTTGTTCGGCTCCTCCGAGGCGAGCGAGCCCTTGCCGCCCGCAATCACGGGCCAGCGGCCGGCGCCCTCGCCGAACTCGCCGTGACAGGCGACGCAGCGGGCGAGATAGATCTCCTCGCCATCCTTCACGGAGCCTTTCCCGGGCGGCAGCCCCTGCCCGTCCGGGCGCACGTCGATGTCCCAGCCCGCGATCTCCTGCGGCGTCGCCTCGCGGCCGATGCCGTATTTGCGCGGGCCCTCGCCCGCGAAAGCGGCGGCGCCGAGCAGCGCGAGCGCGCCGAGGCCGAGCGCGAGCAGCTTAGGAGACCTCGACATTCTCGACCTCTCCGGTGGAACGCACATGCCAGGTCTGGATTCCGTTGTTGTGATAGATCGAGTTCACGCCGCGGATCTTGCGCAGCGCGTCCTTGGTGGGCTGCACGTAGCCGGTCTCGTCGATGACGCGTGACTGGAGCAGCAGCTCCTGCCCGGTCCAGTCCACCTCGGCGTAGAAGCGGGTCGCGGCCTTGTCGAGCACGAGGCCGTCGAGCTTCGCCTCGCGCCAGTTGCGGCCGCCGTCGAGCGAGACATCGACACGCCTGATCTTGCCGCGGCCCGACCAGGCGAGGCCCGAGATCACGGCGAAGCCCTTGCTGCGCACGGGCGCCTGCGGGCTCGGGCTGGTGATCACGGATTTCGCGTCCATCACGAAGGTGAAGCGGCGCGCCTTTCCGTTCTCGAGCAGATCGGTGTATTTCGAGGTCTCCTCGCGCGCCTGCCAGGGCTCGTCGCCGAGCTTGATGCGGCGCAGCCACTTGACCCACATGTTGCCTTCCCAGCCCGGGACGACGAGGCGCGCCGGATAGCCCTGCTCGGGCCGCAGCATCTCGCCGTTCATGCGATAGGCGACGAGACAGTCGTCGAGCGCCTTGGCGAGCGGCACCGAACGCTCCATGGCGGAGGAGTCGGCGCCTTCGGCGAGCAGCCACTTGGCGCTGGTCTTGACGCCCGCCTCCTCGAGCAGCAGGCGCAGCGGCACGCCGGTGTACTCGACGCAGTGGATCATGCCGTGGGTGTACTGGCAGCCATTGAGCTGCGCGCCGCGCCACTCCATGCCGGAATTGGCGGCGCATTCGAGGAAGTAGACGCGGTTCACGCGCGGGAAGCGCTTGAGGTCCGCGAGCGTCAGCATCAGCGGCTTGTCGACGAGGCCGTGCACGATCAACCGATAGTCCTCGGGATCGATCTCGGCGATGCCGCCGTGATGGCGCTCGAAGCACAGGCCGTTCGGCGTAATGATGCCGTCGAGCTCGTGCAGCGGCGTGAAGCTCACCGAGGATTCGCGGCTCGCCGTGAGCCACTGCACGTCGCGACGGATCACATGCGCTTCGTGCTTCGAGGGCTTGCCGTAGGCCCGCACGCCGACGCCGTCTCCGAGCACGCGCGACCACTCGGGCACATTCGGCGGGAGGTTCTTCGGATTGCCCGCGAGCGCACTGCCGCCCGCCAGCGTGCCGGCGAGACCCGCTGCGCCCGCGAGGAAGTGGCGGCGTCCCGGCCGCTCGGGGCCGTCACGGTCGGACATGCGTGTCTCCCGGTTCGTTGCGGTCACATTCTATTTTCAGAATGTATAGCTCGCAAACGAATATTCTCTCAGCCGAAAGGCGAGTGAAAGATTATCCCAAGGATTAGGGGCCGAAGAGTGTCCTGATTCCGCAAGCCGTTTCAGCCGCCTACGACCTTCACGGCCGAATTGGGCGTGACGCGCACGGTCTTCTGCGCCGCGATGTGCTTCTCGACCAGCTCCCAGACCGGCGGGCCTTCGGTGCCCTCGTTCACGCTCGCCCAGCCGGCGACCACGTAGTCCCGGGCGGGATCGAGCGCGGCGCCGGACTTCAAGTGCGTCATGCCCGAGATGCGGCTGCCCGCAGGCTTGGTGACGTCGATCGTGTAGCCGATGCCGCCGCAGCGGACCATGTCGCCGCCCTGCTGATAGTAGGGATCGGGATTGAACAGATTGTCGGCGACGTCCTCGAGGATGTCCTTGAGGCGCTGACCCGTCATGGTCATGCGATAGACCTGCGGATAGGTGATCGCGGTCGCGTTGTGGATGTCCTCGACGGTGATCGCCGAGCCCGGCAGCACGCTGTTCCCCCACCGGAAGCCGGGCGAGAGCGCGATCTCGGCATCGCGCTGCTCGAGCAACGCGGCGCAGATCAGGTCATCGAAGGAGCCGTTGAAGTTGCCGCGGCGATAGAGCAGCGAGTCGGTGCGGCCGACCTCGCGGGAAAGCTCCGCCGCGAATGGCGCGCGCACCTTCTCGATCGCGGCCTTCATCTCGGGATCGGGCCGGATGGCATCGGAGAAGAGCGGGATCAGCTTGTAGCGGAAGCCCTTCACGGCGCTGCCCTGCACGTCGAGGTCGAGGCGCGAGAGGAACTTGCCGGCGCTGCCCGAGGCGATCAGCAAAGTCTTGCCGACGCGGATCGCTTCCGGCAGGGCGTCGTGGGTGTGACCCGTAAGGATCACGTCGATGCCGGACACACGAGCGGCGAGCTTGCGATCCACGTCGAAGCCGTTGTGGGAGAGCAGCACCACGAGCTGCGCGCCCTCGCGGCGCGCCTTCTCGACGTTGTTGCGCACGTCCTCCTCTCGGATGCCGAAGGTCCATTTCGGGATCATCCAGCGCGGATTGGCGACCGGCGTATACGGGAAGGCCTGGCCGAGCACTGCGACCTTCACGCCGCCCTTCTCGAACATCTTGTAGGCCGGGAAGACCGGCTCTTCCCATTCGGTGTCTCGGATGTTGAGCGCAAGGAACGGGAAGTCCTGCGCCTCGGACAGCTCCTTCACGCGCGCTTCGCCGTAGGTGAACTCCCAGTGGCCGGTCATCGCATCGGGCTTCAACAGCTTGAAGCAGTCGGCCATGTCCTGGCCCTTAGTGCGATACGACGTCAGCGAGCCCTGCCAGGTGTCGCCGCCGTCGAGCATCAGCACCTTGTCGGCGCCGCGCTCGGCGCGCACGGCCTTTACGACAGTGGCGGCGCGATCAAGGCCGCCGATGCGGCCATAGGTGCGCGCGAGCGCCTCGAAATCCTCCGAGGTCAGCGCGTAGGCCGCGGCGGAGCCCGGCGCGATGCCGAACTGCTGGAGGAAGGCCCGGCCCGAGATGTGCGGCGGCAGCCCCCTCGCCTCGCCCACGCCGAGATTGATCGAGGGCTCGCGGAAATGCACCGGCATGAGCTGGCCGTGCACGTCGGTGATGTGCAGGAGCGTGACATTGCCGAGGCTCTCGAAGCCGAGCAACTCGGCCTCGCTGAGCCGCTGCTGCGCGAGCGCGCGGCGCAACGGCAAGCCATCGGCAGCCGCAATCGCAGCCGCCGCGGCGCCGATCTGCAGGACGTCGCGACGCGAAATCATGCTCTGCCTATCTCAGTGGCGAATGCCAGGCACCGACAGCTTCAGGCCGGCGTTGACGGACGCCAGATACAGCTCGAGGTCGCCATACTCCCTGGCGTCCGGCGGCAGCTCCATGGCCCAGATCGCGACATTGCACCACTGGAAGCGCTTGCGGATGTCCCAGATCAGGTTCTGGCTGGTGCGCCAGGTCGGGAAGTGGTCGAGCTGGCCGCGCTGCTCGCCGAGCCACTGGCCGCGGATCCACTTGAGGCCGCCTTTCTCGGGACTGTGGCAGTCCATGCAGGAGAAGTTGAGCTGGCCGACCTTCACGGAGGTGAGCGCCTTGCCGCGCTCATAGGCTTCCTTGGCGCCCGGGCTGGTGATGTCCACCTTCATCTCGCTGTCGTTGGCGAGATAGCGCAGGTAGATCGACATCGCGGTGTTCTGATCGCTCTGCATCAGCCAATCGACGCCCGTCGTCGCCTTGGCGTGGCGCGTGACGAACTCCTCGATGCCGAGCACCTTGTTCAGGCGCGGCTCCCATTTCGGCATCGAGGCCGCCCAGCTCTTGAAGCGCTCCTCGGCCGCGCCGTGGCACGTCGCGCAGGCGAAGCCGGACGCCTCGCGCTTCTTGTAGAGAGTCTCCGCCGTATCGATCGCCCACATGGCCGGATTGGTGGTCGGATCGAGATTGTCGCGCTTCTCGACCGGCGGCGGGCGCTTGGTCGGATCGTCCACCGCGGTACGGAACTTGGCGGGCTCCTTCAGCGTCTTGAGGAAGGCGACGATGTCGCGGATCTCGGACTCGTTGAAGACGCCATGCGTGCCCCACGGCGGCATGATGGTCTGCGGATTGTAGACGCGCGCGTCGAAGACATAGTTGAACAGCCACTCGTCCTCGCGGCCGGCGGTGCCGATCTCTGAGAGATCGGGACCGACATTGCCCGGCAGATCCGCATTGCCGGCCGGTCCCATTACGTGACACGCGAGGCAGGAGCCGCCGCGCGTGCGATCGGCGACGAGCTTCTGCCCGTTCGCGGCATTGCCCGTGATCTCGCCTTCGATCTTGCGCGGCTCGGTCGCGGCCGGCGGCGAGAGCTTGGGATTGGCGAGCGTGCTGAACTTGGAGGTGTCGCGCTGCGGCCAGTTGCCGTAACGCTTCCAGGGATGCGGCGCGGCATCGCCGGTGGTCACGAGCGGCGCCGGGCCTGCCGGCTTGGTCTGCGCCGCGAGCTCCGATCCATTCACCAGCGCGAACAGCGCGGTTGCGGCCGTGCCAAGCACGAGCCCCGTACGCCACGTCATGCCAATTCTCCCCCTGATTCCAATGTCAGCCTTGCCCCGTCTTCTTCAGGAGACGGTGATCTTCTCTTCGGCCGTGGTCACCTTGCCGTCGTCATCGGTCCAAGTGAACCGGAATGTGCCGCTCTCATCGATCTTGGCGGTGAACTGCAGATAGGGATTGGCGGCGACGGCCGGCTCGATGTCGGCGCTGAACAGCGGCTTGCCGTTAAATTCCGCCGTGAACTTGTTGATGATCTTGCGCGGAATGGTGTTGCCGTCCTTGTCCTTGCGCTGGCCGGACTCCATGACGTGCGAGACCAGGGTCTTGATCGTGATGACCTCGCCCTTCTTGGCTTCCTTGGGCAGCCTGATGCGCGGCTTCTCGGACATGTGTGTGCTCCTAGGATTCGCGCTTAGCCGCCGCAACCGCCGATCGTCACCTTCACGAGCTTCTGCTCAGTGAGGAACTGACCGCTCTTGGTCTTGGCGACGACGACGATGTTCTGGGTGGTGGCGAGGCGGATGCGGGTCGAAGCTTCGGCCTTGCCCGAGAGCGGCGAGAAATGGAACGTCGCCACGCCGGGACGCGGATTGCCGTCGGCGACCACCAGCACCTCGGTGATGTGATCCTGCTCGGTCATCGGGCTGTCGACCGTGAAGGTGAGCGGCACCGTGTTGCCGTTCTCGGCAATCTCGGGAAGCTCGATGGCGATTTTGCCGATCTCAGGCTTCTTGCCGCCTGTGAACTTCAGGATCTCGGCCTCGGCGTCCTTCGCGGCGGCGCGCAGTGCACCGGGACCCATGACCGTGACTGCAACGCTCCCGGCGCCGAGTGCCAAGGCCTCGCGCCGGCTGATCGAACGCATCGCGTGTTCTCCTTGATTGCGCGCGCCCACGCGGCGCGTCCCCCGATGGCCTTCACCTATAAAGGCGAGGCAGCGCTCGTTCAAATCATATTCACGGAACAGAATGTCATTCCGTTTTGCGGTGCAATATTAGGCTAGCCGCCCTGCGCCTTCAGGTATTCGCGAAAGCTCTGTCGCTCGTAGGCCTTCTCGCGGACGTAACGGAAGAGACTGAGGAAATCGTCCGGACGCAGATAGCCGGGCAGCCGCGCGACCTCGCGCTTCTCGGGCGCCTTTTCCCTCAGTCCCGCCGCGGTTTCGGGGAAGAACTGAAAGGTCGGCGTGAAGCGCACGCCGTATTTGCCCGCGAACGCCTTCTCGCCGATCTCGCCGCCGTCGAAGTCGGTCACCTTGCGGGCACCGATGATGTTGAGCTGCAGGATCTCGAAGTTCTCCCGCACGTAGCTCGCGATGTCGGGGCGCGCGAAATTCACCAAGTGCGTCTCGCGGCAATAGGGGCAGCCCTTGAGCTCCCACATCACGGCGAAGCGCTTGCCGGCCGCGGTCGCGGCGGCGAGGTCCTCGTTGAGATCGAGAAAGCTCTCGAGGAACCAGGACTGCTTGTAGAGCCCGTCATCGGTGAGGATCGGCGCCTCGGCGCGCGCCGGCGCGGCGACCAGACCCGCAGCGGCTCCGACGATCACGTCACGGCGGCTGATCATTTCGCATTCCTTAACCGCGATCGCGAGTTGACCAGGGCGCTCGCGCCGCGGTCGCGCGGATGGGATATATTCGCGGGCGAATATGCGTTCCTGGCGCCCTCACCGCAAGAGCATGCCGATCAGACCCCTCCTGCGCGCGCTCCTCTCCGCGCTCACTTTGCTGTGTCTCGCGGCAACCGCGCAGGCGGACGAGCTCGCCGACTTCAATGCCGCCGTGGAGCGCGCGAGCAGCCATCACCGCGTCGTGCTCGGCTATCTGCGCACCGGCAATGTCGATCTCGCGGTGATGGAGCTCGAGCGCATGGGCGATGCGTGGAGCCGCGTTACGGACCGCTTCGGCAAGTCGCCGCCGACACCGTTCCGCAACAATCCGCTGTTCGGTCAGGCGATGCTCGACGTGCCGACGCGGCTCGCCACCGCGTCCATCCTCATCAATGTCGGCCGTATCGACGCGGCACGCGCGGGCCTCGCCGAGATCCGCGTGGTGCTGGCGAAAATGCGCCGGGCGAGCGGCGTCGAGGTGCTGGCGGATTGCGTCCTCGATGCCAATGGCGCGATGGATACGCTGATGGTGTTTCGCGACGCGCGGCCGGACTGGAGCAAGGCCGAGGTCGGGGCCGACGTGAAGACGAAGGGCGCGGCCTACGAGACGCTGCTGCGGCGCTGCGATGCCATGGCGGCGCCCGCTGTGCGCAACGATCCGGAATTCCGCCGGCTGATCGACGGCGCGCTCGCGAGCACGGCCCAGATTCCGAAAGCCGTCGAGACGCAGGACAGCGATCTCCTGGTCCGGCTGCTGATCGAGCTGCGCTCGTTCGACAATCTCCTGGCCTTCCGCTTTGGCTGATCAGCTTTTACATATTCGGATCGTCATATATAACGACCGCAGTGCCCTAAGGACACACGGATGCCCGCTCGCCTCGCCGGCCTCTTCCTCTGCGCCCTGTTCGGCGCGCTGGCGCTCGCTCGTGCGGAAGCGGCGGAGCTCGTCATGTTCGAGCAGAAGGGCTGTCCCTGGTGCGCGGTCTTCGACCGCGAGATCGCGCCGATCTATCCGAAGACCGCCGAAGGGGCGCGGGCACCGCTGCGCCGCGTCGACATCACGCGGCCGCTTCCGCGCGATATTGCCTTCGTCACAGTGGAGCGGATGACGCCGGTCTTCGTGCTGGTCGACGGCGGGCGCGAGATCGGCCGCATCCGCGGTTATCCGGGCGAGGATCATTTCTGGGGCCTGTTGAGCGAGCTCCTGAAGCGGCTCGACGGTCCACGCAAAACCAGCGCGCTGGGGCACTAGCCATGCAGCCGTCCTCCGCCCGCAAGCAGGATCCTTCCGACGAGCTCGCGGCGCTCGCCAGCAAGGCGCGCAAGGCCGCGGACTTCCTCAAGGCGCTGGCCCACGAGAACCGGCTGCTGATCCTGTGCAATCTCGCCGAGGGCGAGAAGTCCGTGTCCGAGCTGGAAGCGATCCTCTCGCTGCGCCAACCGACCGTCTCGCAGCAGCTCGCCCGCCTGCGCGCCGAAGGCCTCGTCAGCGCGCGGCGCGACGGCAAGACGATCTACTACAGCCTCGCGAGCGACGAGGCGCGCAAGATCATCGGCGCGATCTACGAGGTGTTCTGCGGCGACACGCGGTGACACTCACCGCACGCGCGCGACCGGGTCGGTCGATGCGATGTCGATGATGCGCAGCTGCACGCGCTCGTCGCCTTGCCAGCGATCCACGGCAAGCGAGCCCGCGACGTGGAGCGCGCGGCCGCGGTTCGCCAGCAGCGCATCACCGAGCGGCTTGCCGAGCGCGCGGAAGGCGATCGCCTGAACGATGGCGCCGTCGCCCGCTTTGAAGCGCGCGCGCACGTGCGCCTGGCCGACCTCCTCGGCATAGATGAGCGTGTGCGCCGGTAGCGCGAAGACCGGTTCGGGATTGCCAGAGCCGAAGGGACCGGCGCGGCCGATCTCGGCGACGAAGGCGGGCGTCGCGCCGGCGGCCGTGACCGCGGCGTCGATCAGCAGCGCGTCGTCGCGCCGCGAGTCCGCGACGGCGTCGCCCAAAGTCTCCTCCAGGAAGGCGCGGAATTCGGCGAGCCGGTCCTTGCGCAGCGTGACGCCGGCCGCCATGGCGTGACCACCGCCTTTGACGAGCAGGCCCTCGGCCACGGCACGACGCACCGCCGAACCGAGGTCGACGCCGGGGATCGAGCGTCCCGAGCCGGTGCCGAACTCGCCGGGCTCCAACGCGATCGCGAAGGCCGGGCGGCAGAAGCGCTCCTTGAGACGCGCCGCGACGAGGCCGACGACGCCCGGATGCCAGCCCGCCGCGGCCGTGACCACGACGGCGCCCTTCTCATCGTGGCCGAGCGCGGCCATCGCCTCGGCTTCGGCCTCCGCAACGGCGGCCTGCTCGATCACCTGGCGCTCGCGGTTGAGCCGGTCGAGCTCGGCCGCCTGCGCGGCGGCTTCGGTCGGGTCCGCTTCGAGCAAGAGGCGTACGCCGAGATCAGCGCGCGAGATGCGGCCGCCCGCATTGATGCGCGGGCCGAGCAGGAAGCCGAGATGCCAAGGCTCCGGCGGGCCCGCGAGACGCGCCGCATCCATCAGCGCGGTGAGGCCGACGGCCTCGCGCCGGCGCATGGCGATGAGGCCCTTCGCAACGAAGGCGCGGTTGAGGCCCTTGAGCGGCACGACGTCGGCGACGGTGCCGAGCGCGACCAGGTCGAGCGTGTCGAGCAGGTCGGGCTCGCGGCGCGGGGCGCGGCCGCCGAGCAGGCTCGGCTCGCTGTCAGCGCTCCAGAAGCCGCGGCGGCGCAGCTCGCGATTGATCGCGACGACCGTGATGAACACGAGGCCGACAGCCGCGAGATGGCCGAGCCCCGAGAGATCGTCGAGCCGGTTCGGGTTCACCAGCGCGACGGCCGGCGGCAACGTCTCATCGGCGAGATGATGGTCGATGACCACCACATCGACGCCGAGGCGTTTCGCTTCGGCCAGCGGCTCGACACTCGTCGTGCCGCAGTCGACCGTGACAATCAGGGTCGCGCCCTGCCCGGCGAGCGTGCGCACGGCCTCGGTGTTCGGGCCGTAGCCTTCGAACAGCCGGTCCGGGATGTAGATGATCGGCTCGAGGCCAGCGTGACGGAGGAAACGCGTCAGCACGGCCGCCGAGGTGGCGCCGTCCACGTCATAGTCGCCGAACACCGCGATGCGCTCGCCGCGCTCGATCGCGTCGGCGATGCGCGCAGCGGCAGCCGGCATGTCGGTCAGCACATCGGGATCGGGAAGCAGCTGCTTGATGGTCGGATCGAGATAGCCCGCGACCTCGTCGACCTCGATGCCGCGCGCCGCGATCACGCGCGCGAGCAGCTCCGGCGTGCCGCGCTGCGCGATCGCCAGCGCCCGCGCCGAAGCGCGCTCGTCCAGCCGGTCGCGCCAGGCGCGGCCGCAGAACGAGGTCTCGACGCCGAGAAAATGGCGGCGTTCGTTGGGGACGATCGCGAGGGCGGAGACGGTCATCGTCGGCCCTATCTATGCGCGGCCGCGCGCAATGGGGAGCGCGACAACGCGACTCACAGGACCTTGCGATACTGGATGAAGCCCGACCGGTCCGCCACCTTGTCGTAGAGGATTTGCCCTGTCGTGTTGGTCTCGTGGGTCAGCCACCAGACCCGGTCGCAGCCGGCCGCGCGGGCGCGGGCATAGACCTCCTCGATGAGCAGCCGGCCGACGCCGCGGCCGCGCAGGGCCGGGTCGGTGAAGAGGTCGTTGAGATAGCAGCGCGGCCCTTCGCTCCAGGTGGTGGCATGGAACACGTAGTGGACGATGCCGACCAGCCTGCCGTCGATGAAGGCGCCGACCCCAAAGATCGGCTCCGCCGGATCGTGGAAGCGCCGCCAAGTCGCTTCCGTCGCTTCGGCCGGAAGCGAGACCTCATAGAACTCCTGATAGCCGAGCCACAGCGGCTCCCAGGCGGCGCGGTCCGCTTCCGCGAGGTCGCGGATCGCGATCTGGTCCTTCGAGCTCATGCGTGTGCTCAGTCGAGGTGGAACTTCTCGAGCTGCCGGTGCTCGGCGCGGATCACGCGCACGGTGCCGGTGACCGAGCGCATCACCACGGTCTCGGTCTCGTAGACGCCCTTCCTGAACTTGACGCCGCGGAGCATCGAACCATCGGTGACACCGGTCGCAGCGAACAGGCAGTCGCCGCGCACCATGTCCTCCATGCTGTATTTCTTCTTCGGATCCGCGACCCCCATCTTCGCGGCGCGCTCGCGCTTCTCGTCGGTGTCGAGGATCAGCCGACCCTGCAGCTGGCCGCCGATGCAGCGCAGCGCCGCGGCCGCGAGCACGCCCTCGGGCGCGCCGCCGATGCCGAGATAGATGTCGATGCCGGTGTTGTCGGGGTCGGCCGTGTGGATCACGCCCGCGACGTCGCCGTCGGTGATCAGGCGAACCGACGCGCCGGCCTTGCGCAGCGCCGAGATCAGATCGGCGTGGCGCGGACGGTCGAGCACCAGCGCCGTGATGTCGGTCGCTTTCACGCCCTTCGCCTTGGCCAGCGCCTCGATGTTCGCAGCAGGCGGGGCGTCGAGATCGACCACGCCCTTCGGATATCCGGGACCGATCGCGATCTTGTCCATGTAGACGTCGGGCGCATTGAGCAGCGTGCCGCCCTCGGCCATCGCCATGGTGGCGATCGCGCCCGGCATGTTCTTGGCGCAGAGCGTCGTGCCTTCGAGCGGATCCACCGCGATATCGACGCGCGGGCCGGTCTTCTTGCCGACCTCCTCGCCGATGAACAGCATCGGCGCCTCGTCGCGCTCGCCCTCGCCGATGACGACAGTGCCGTGGATCTGCAGGTTGTTGAGCTCGCGGCGCATGGCGTCGACGGCCGCCTGGTCGGCGTCCTTCTCGTTGCCGCGACCGCGCAAGCGCGCGGCCGACACGGCGGCGCGCTCGGTCACACGCACGATCTCGAGCGTCAGAATGCGTTCGATGATCTGACTGGGTTGAACCTCGATGGTCGCCATTGTTCTCGAGCCTCTTCGGCGTTTCTTGGAATGGGTCAGGTCTTTTCGATGCGGATGAGTTGCGGCTTGCCGGCGATGACGCCGTCGGCCTCGACGAGCTCGATCGCCTTGCGCACCGCATCCTCGGTGGTCGCGTAGGTGATGACGATCAGCGGCACCGGCTGAGCCGCGGACTTCGGATCATCGCCGCCAAGCGGGCGTGGGCCGGCGTGGCGCTGGACGATGGATTCGAGCGAGATCTGCTGCTCGGCGAGCCGCGTCGCGATGCGCGCCGCGGTGCCGGGCTTGTCCACCGCGAGCATCCGGATGTAGTAGCCGCCCTCGTGGCGCTGCATCGGCGCCTTCTCGGTTGCGGCAAGCTGCATCGTCGCGCGCCCGAACGGCGGCGTGCGCACGCCGCGCGCAATGTCGCCGATATCGGAGACCACGGCCGAAGCCGTGGCATCGCCGCCGGCGCCGGGGCCGACCAGCGTGATCTCGTTGACGGGATCGGGATCGATCGTCACCGCATTGGTCACGCCCATCACCTGGGCGATTGCGGATGGCTTGGGCACCATGGTCGGGTGCACGCGCTGCTCGATGCCCTCCGGGGTCGCGACGGCGACGCCGAGCAGCTTGATGCGATAGCCGAGCTCCTCGGCGGCTTCGAGATCCGCCGGCGTGATCGAGGAGATGCCCTCGACATAGACGGTCTCGGGATCGACGCGGATGCCGAACGCGATGCTGGCGAGGATCGCGAGCTTCTGCGCGGTGTCGAAGCCTTCGACATCGAAGGTCGGATCGGCTTCGGCGTAACCAAGGCGCTGCGCGTCCTTCAAGCAGTCCGCGAAGGAGAGTTTCTCGCGCTCCATGCGCGTGAGGATGTAATTGCAGGTGCCGTTGAGAATGCCGTAAATGCGGCGCAGCGAGTTGCCGGCCAGCCCCTCGCGGAGCGTCTTCACGATCGGGATCGCGCCGCCGACCGCCGCCTCGAAATTCAGCGCCACATTCTTCTTCTCGGCCGCGGCCGCGAGCGCGACGCCGTGGCGGGCGAGCAGCGCCTTATTGGCGGTGACGACGGACTTGCCGGTGCTGAGCGCGGTCTCGACCGCGCGCTTGGCCGGGTCCCCGTCCCCGCCGATCAGCTCGACGAACACGTCGATGCCGGGATCGGCCGCGAGCGCGATCGGATCATCGAACCAGCGTACGGACTTCAGGTCGATGCCGCGATCCTTGCCCTTCTGACGGGCATTGACGGCGACGACCTCGATCGACCGCCCGCAGCGCTGCGCCAAGGCATCGCGCTGCGAGGCGAGCAGCCGCACCACGGCGGCGCCCACCGTGCCGAGCCCGGCTATTCCGACTTTCAGCGGCGGAGCCATCAACAATCCAAGAGAAAGTGGCGCGTCAGCGCCGCGTCGCGAGGGGGACGACGTTGTGCAATTTTTCCGGACCGGTTTCAAGGAAGCGGCGGATGTTGCGCGCGGCCTGGCGAATGCGCTGCTCGTTCTCGACCATCGCGATACGCACATAACCCTCGCCGTGCTCGCCGAAGCCCATGCCGGGCGCCACGGCGACCTCGGCCTTCTCGACCAGCAGCTTGGAGAACTCGAGGCTGCCGATCGGGCCGAACGGCTCCGGGATCGGTGCCCAGGCGAACATGGAGGCGGACGGCGCAGGAATCTCCCAGCCGGCGCGGCCGAAGGATTCCACCAGCACGTCGCGGCGGCGCTTATAGGTCGCGCGCATCTCGGCGATGCAATCGTCGGGCCCGTTGAGCGCCGCGGTGGCGGCCACCTGCACGGGCGTGAACGCGCCGTAATCGAGATAGGACTTCACGCGCGCGAGCGCCGCGATGAGGCGCTCGTTGCCGACCGCGAAGCCCATGCGCCAGCCGGCCATCGAGTAGGTCTTCGACATGGACGTGAACTCCACGGTCACGTCCATGGCGCCCGGCACCTGGAGCACCGAGGGCGGCGGGTTGTCGTCGAAATAGACCTCCGCATAGGCGAGGTCCGAGAGGATGAAGATGCCGTGCCGCTTCGCGAAGGTGACGAGGTCGCGATAGAAGTCGAGATCCGCCACATAGGCGGTCGGGTTCGACGGGTAGCAGACGATCACCGCGATCGGCTTCGGGATCGAATGGATGACGGCGCGCTCGAGCGCCTCGAAGAAGGACGGCGTCGGCTCAGCCGGCACCGAGCGGATCACGCCGCCCGCCATCAGGAAGCCGAAGGCGTGGATCGGATAACTCGGGTTCGGCACCAGAACGACGTCGCCGGGCGCCGTGATCGCCTGCGCGACGTTGGCGAAGCCTTCCTTGGACCCAAGCGTCGCGACGATCTGGGTGTCGGGATTGAGCTTCACGCCGAAGCGGCGCGCATAATAGGCAGCCTGCGCCTTGCGTAGGCCCGTGATGCCGCGCGAGGCCGAGTAACGGTCCGTGCGCGGACGGCCGATGGTGTCCTTGAGCTTGTCGATGACATGCTGCGGCGCCGGCAGGTCCGGATTGCCCATGCCGAGATCGACGATGTCGGCACCCGCGTTGCGCGCAATCGCCTTGACGCGATTCACCTGCTCGAAGACGTAGGGCGGCAGGCGGCGGATGCGGTGAAATTCTTCCATGATTCCAAACTCCTGGGGCGGCGCACCGGCTCGCAATCCGGGGCCGAGGCGGCGCGATCGCCGTCTTTTATTATCACGGGCTGCGGGTCTTGGGAGCGATATCGACGGGCTCAGAGCTGCGCCGCGCCTCGCCCTGCTTGGCGGTCTTGCCCTTCGGGTCTCCCTTGCCCTTCTCGGCCGGCTTGGCCTTGCCCTTCTCCTCGGGCTTGGCGGTCCCGGACTGCCGGTCGCGGATCTCGGTGAGCTCCTTCTCGAGCTTCTTCTGCTCGTCGTCGGTCAGCGGGCGGGTCTCGCGCGGCGCGGGAGTTGCATAGACGTTAGGGTATTCGGGCGCATTCTCGGGCCGCGCCGGGGCCTTGGCCGGCAGCCCGCCGACCTGGGTCGGGATCATGTCGATGGCCGAGGAGCAACCCGCCAAGGCGAGCCCCGCCGCGAGCAGCGCCGCGGCCGCCGCGATGCGCGGCGCGAGGAACGTGGCGAGAGGTCGCGGTTTGGACATGTCCGAGTGCTTAGAATTTGAACTGAGAGCGCGCCACAACGTCTATCATGTCGGGACGCCGTGGCGGCGAGCTAAACGGCCAATATGACGAAATAAAGGACCAAAGTCCTTAATCGCACCGGGTGGAAACGTGGACGACAAGACGCTGGAGAAACCAGCCGTTCAGGCGGTCGACATCGAGCGGTTCTCGAGGAACGTCGCTCAGATGGTGGAGCAAGGCGGCAAGGCACTCGCGGCCTATATGAAGCCGCGCGAAGAAGGCCGTCTCAAGGACAGCGCCGCCGACGAAATCAGCGACGTCGTCAAGACGCTCGGCCAGGTGATGGAATACTGGCTCTCCGACCCGCAGCGCGCCGTCGAGCTGCAAGGCAAGCTCGGCCGCGCCTATCTGGATCTCTGGGCCTCCACCGTGAAGCGCATGGCGGGCGAAGCCGCCGAGCCCGTGATCGCGGCCGATCCGCGCGACAAGCGCTTCGCGGATCCGGATTGGACCGGCAATGCGTTCTTCGATTTTCTCCGCCAGCTCTATCTGCTGTCCGCCCAGTGGGCAGACCATCTGGTGAAGGACGCCAAGGGCCTCGACGAGCACACGCGGCAGAAGGCCGAGTTCTACATGCGGCAGATCGCGAACGCGGTGTCGCCATCGAATTTCGTGCTCACCAATCCGGAGCTGCTGCGTGAGACGCTCTCCTCCAACGGCGAGAACCTGGCGCGCGGCATGAACATGCTGGCGGAGGACATCGCGGCCGGAGGCGGCGACCTGAAGATCCGCCAATCGGATCCGAAGGAGTTCGAGGTCGGGCGCAATCTCGCGCTCACGCCCGGCAAGGTGATCTATCAGAACGAGCTGATGCAGCTCATCCAATACACGCCGACCACGGAGCGCGTGCTGAAGCGGCCGATCCTGATCGTGCCGCCCTGGATCAACAAGTTCTACATCCTCGATCTCACGCCCGAGAAATCCTTCATCAAGTGGTGCGTCGACCACGGACTGACGATGTTCGTCATCTCCTGGGTCAACCCGGACGAGCGGCAGGCCGAGAAGGGCTTCGAGGCCTATATGCGCGAGGGCCCATTGACGGCCCTCGACATCATCAAGCAGGTCACGGGCGAGGAGGACGTCAGCGCCATCGGCTATTGCGTGGGCGGCACGCTGCTCGCGGTCACGCTCGCCTACATGGCGGCGAGGAACGACAAGCGCATCTCGTCGGCCACCTTCTTCGCGGCGCAGGTCGACTTCACCTATGCGGGCGACCTCAAGGTCTTCGTCGACGAGGACCAGCTCAAGGCACTCGAGCGCAAGATGGGCGAACGCGGCTACCTCGAAGGCAAGAAGATGGCGAACGCCTTCAACATGCTGCGCTCGAACGACCTGATCTGGCCCTACGTCGTCAACAACTATCTGCGCGGCAAGAAGCCCTACGCGTTCGACCTGCTCTACTGGAATTCGGACGCGACGCGCATGCCGGCCGCGAACCATTCCTTCTATCTGCGGCAGTGCTATCTCGAGAACAAGCTCAGCAAGGGCGAGATGGTGGTCGCGGGCGAGGCGCTCGATCTCGGCAAGGTGACGATCCCGATCTACAATCTCGCCACGCGCGAGGATCACATCGCGCCCGCGAAGTCGGTGTTTCTCGGCTCCAAGTTCTTCGGCGGGCCCGTCAAATACGTGCTCACCGGCTCGGGTCATATCGCGGGCGTCGTCAATCCACCCGCGAAGAAGAAGTATCAGTATTGGACCGGGGATGCGCCGGTCGGCAACCTCGACGGCTGGGTCGCCAAGGCGGTCGAGCATCCGGGCTCCTGGTGGCCGGACTGGCTCGAGTGGATCAAGAGCCAAGGCGACGAAGAGGTGAAAGCGCGCAAGCCCGGCGGCGGCAAGCTCACGCCGATCGAGGACGCGCCCGGCAGCTATGTGAAGCTGCGCGATTGACCACCCGGTTCTCTCTCTGCGTTACTGTCGCGCGTGCGCGCGTGGGGGGAATCAATGACGTGGATCATCAAGGGGGCGGCTGGCGCGCTGTTGTGCGCTCTCGCGGCTGCCCCCGCGGCGGCCGATGACCGGCATATCTGTCATCGCGACTCCGGTGACGTCGCGATCGAGGCCTGCAACCGCGTCATCAATTCGGGCCGCTATTCGGGCGACGATCTGGTCGACGCCTACACCAATCGCGGCCAGGAATACTACGTGAAGGAAGACTACGAGCGCGCCATCTCGGACGCGACGCAGGCGATCCGCATCAACGCGAAGACCGCGGTCATCGCCTACACGAACCGCGGCAATGCCTGGTCCGTGAAGGGCAATCACGACAAGGCGATCGCGGACTACACGCAAGCGCTGCGCCTCGATCCGAAGTTCACCGCGGCCTATACGGGACGTGGGTTGGAGCACGAGACGAAGGGCGACACCAAGCGCGCCCTCGCCGACTACAAGGCGGCGCTGAAGGTCCCGCCGAAATACCAGGACGGCCAGTGGGCGCACGACAAGGCGCGCGAGCGGCTGGACGCGCTCGAAAAGCGCTGAGCAAGAGCGCGCGGCGCAAGGCCGCACGCCCTGATCTGCGGCCGCTCAGGACGCGAGTTTCACCGGCACCTTGAGATAGCGCACGCCGTTCGCTTCCGCGGGTGGGAGCTTCCCGGCGCGGATGTTCACCTGGATCGAAGGAAGGAGGAGCAGCGGAGCCGCGAGCTTCGCGTCACGCGCGTTACGCATGGCGACGAACTCGTCTTCGCTGACGCCTTCGCGGACATGCACGTTCTTCGCTCTCTCGTCGGCGACGGTCGTCTCCCACGCATATGCGTCGCGGCCGGGCGCCTTGTAGTCGTGACATATGAAAAGTCGGGTCTGCGGAGGCAGGTTGAGGATGCGCATGATCGAGCGGTAGAGGTCGCGCGCATCGCCGCCCGGGAAGTCCGCCCGTGCCGTGCCGTAGTCCGGCATGAACAGCGTGTCCCCGACGAATACCGCGTCTCCGATGCGGTAGGACACGCAGGCCGGCGTGTGGCCGGGCGTGTACAGCACCTCGCCTTCGAGGGAGCCGATGCTGAAGCGCTCGCCGTCCCGGAACAGGTGATCGAACTCGGAGCCGTCGCCCGAGACGTCGGTCGCGTTGAAGACCGGGCGGAAGATGCGCTGCACCTCGCGGATATGCTCACCGATTCCAACTTTCGCGCCCGTTTTGAGCTTCACGTAAGGCGCGCCCGAGAGATGGTCCGCATGGGCATGGGTCTCGAGCACCCAGACGACTTCGACGCCCTCCTCGCGCGCGGCTGCCAGAATGGCTTCGACCGATTTCACGGAGGCGTCGCCGCTGCGGTGATCGAAATCGAGCACCGGATCGATGACGGCGCCCTGCCGACTGTCCGGGTCCCACACGAGGTAAGAGACCGTATTGGTGGGCTCGTCGAAGAAGGCGCGGATCATGGGCTTCGGCTCGGACATGTGATGTCTCCTCGGGTTCGGGTCTTGACGAATATATTATCACATTCTAAATTAGCAATATCTAATATGGAGGCCGGAGATGACTGCAAGTGCGGCGGCGATCGCGCAGCTGGAACGCAAGGCAGGCGAAGCCGCGCGGTTGCTGAAGCTGCTGGCCAACGAGCAACGGCTGCTCATCTTGTGCCGGCTGATCGTCGCGGGCGAAATGTCCGTCGGCGACATTGCGACAGCGCTCGAGCTCGGCCAGTCGGCGCTCTCCCAGCATCTCGCCAAGATGCGGCAGGACGGCGTGGTGGCGACACGGCGCGAGGGCCAGGTCGTGTTCTACCGCATCGCCGACAAGAACGTCGCCCGCGTGCTCGGGTTGCTCAAGTCGATCTACTGCCCGTGATCACGGGCCAACAAGGAGAAATCACATGACACACCTCAAGACCATCTCGGCGCAGGACGCGGCCACCCTCGTGCGCGCCGGCGCTGCGCTCGTCGACGTGCGGGATGCCGACGAATATGCACGGGAGCACATCCCGGGAGCTCGCCATCACCCACTCGCCCGGCTCGGCGCCGAAACGCCGACGCGCCCGGGCGACGAGGTCCTGATCTTCCATTGCCGCTCGGGCGCGCGCACGCGGGCGAACGCATCGCAATTGGCAGCCGCAGTCGACTGCGATGCCTATATTCTCGAGGGCGGCATGGAGGCGTGGAAAAAGGCCGGCCTGACGACGGCGCTCGACCGGGGCCGGCCAATCGAGCTCATGCGTCAGGTTCAGATCGCCGCCGGCAGCCTGGTCCTGCTCGGCGTGATCCTCGGATACGCCGTCTCGCCTCTCCTCTTCCTGCTCGCGGGCTTCGTTGGGGCCGGCCTCCTCTTCGCGGGCACCACTGGTTTCTGCGGGCTCGCGAGAGTCCTGCAGCAAATGCCGTGGAACCGACGTGCCTACGCGGCACTCGCGGCGACCGAGCCGGCGCGCTGACCCGATGTTCACCTTCACCGATATCGCCTCCGTGGGCGCCGGCAGCCTCGTCGGCCTGAGCCTCGGGCTGGTCGGCGGCGGTGGCTCGATCCTGGCGGTGCCGCTCCTCGTCTACGGGGTCGGCGTCCCTTCTGCACATGCGGCGATCGGGACAAGCGCCATTGCGGTGGCGATGAGTGCCGCCGCGAACCTGACCGGGCATGCCCGCGCCGGCACCGTGAAGTGGCGCTGCGCCACCGTCTTTGCGGCTGCCGGCGTGATCGGCGCGAGCGGCGGCGCGCATCTTGCGAAAATGGTCGACGGTGGCCGGCTGCTGGCGCTGTTCGGTCTGCTGATGATCGGCGTCGGATTGCTGATGCTGCGGCCCCGCACATCCGCCGGAGACGTGGATGTGCGCCTCACCCGCGCCACGGCCAGCCGCCTGCTGCCGCTGCTGATCGCAGGCGGCCTTGCGGTCGGCGTCCTCTCGGGTTTCTTCGGAATCGGCGGCGGCTTCCTGATCGTGCCGAGCCTGATTGGCGCCACCGCCATGCCGCTCCTCAATGCGATCGGCTCATCGCTTGTTTCGGTCACCGCCTTCGGCGTCACGACGGCCGCAAGCTATGCGTTGTCCGACCTGGTGGTCTGGCGCATCGCCGCGTTCTTCGTGCTCGGCGGTCTCATTGGCGGCTTCGCCGGCGTGCGGCTGGCAAGCCGCCTCGCCCGCCACCAGCGCGCGCTCGGGCGGATCTTCGCCGGCGTGGTGGTAGCGGCCGGAGGCTACGTGACCGCGATGTCGTTCATGCACTGACGCGTCAGCCGGCTCGCCGGAACGGCTCCGTCATGCCGGTGCGCAGCGGTGCGGCTGTCTCGGTCGCGACCTTGCGCGTGAGCTCGGTGAGCTCCTTCATCTGCTGGTTCGCCATTTCGAGCTGGCGGCGCGCATGTGCGCTCGACAGCTCCATCAGCTCGGGCACCGAGCGCGCACCCATGAGCTCGCGCATCATGTCGAAGGTGGCATTCGCGTTCGCGCGCGCCATCTCCATCATCTTCATGCGGCACTCGGCCGAGCCGCGGTTCACGGTCGAGAAGACCTCATCGAGCGCCTCACTCGCGCTCTCGAACATGTCGGTCATCTTTTCCTGGGTCTCGCCGGCGCGGGGGAGACCCAGATACAGCAAGAGCATCAGCGGCGTGGG
>JAEYAU010000022.1 GCA_023404705.1 Pseudomonadota bacterium | reverse complement strand
CGGGCGGCGTCCGGCTCGGGGAGCCCCGAGCCGGACCGGCTGCGTGTCGCTATTTCGTGGAGACGTTCCAGAACACCGGGCCGTTCGGATTGAGCCCTTTCAGCTTCGGCGATGCGATGTCGTAGGTATACGCATCGCCGACCTTCATGATCGGGACCTGCTCGTAGATCAGGGCCTGGATCTTGTCCCACGTGGCCTTGCGTGCCGTCTGATCGGATGAATTGACCAGCTCGGTCCGCAGCGCCTTGATCTCCGGACTGTCCCACCATCCCGGATAGCTGGCATTGAGGAAGGTGAAGAGGATCGGGTCCGGGAAGAACGAGTGGTGAGTGACGAAGATGTCCCACTGCTCCGGCTGCCCGCGCATCTTCAGGAGCGTTGCCCAGTCGACGACGATCATCTGGACATTGATCCCCGCCTCCGCGAGCTGCCGGGTGAACACGGAAGCCTCGTCGTAATGCGCCTGATAGTTCGTCGAGACGAGGAGGCGAATAGGCGTTCCGGTGTAGCCGGCCTCCTTGGCGAGCTCCTTCGCCTTCTTGGGATCGTGCGGGCTGTAACCTTCGACGCCTGCGCTCGAGTACCAGAACGTGCCTTTCGGAACGATCGAGCCTTCGGCGCTCCACAGATCCTTGGCCCCGAAGGCGACGCGCAGCGCCTGCGACTTGTTCAGTGCGGTCTGGATGGCGCGGCGGAGCTTGTAATTGTCCTTCAGGATGCCCTCTTTCGAGTTCATGAAGAACAGCCCGAAGATCGGCGCGTTCGTCCGTTGCACCTGAACCGACTTGTCGGCGCTCAGGCTCTCGTAGAGATCGCCCGAGATCATCTCGGCGTACTCGTAGTCGCCGGCCTGCACGCCGCTCACCCGCGTGCCGACGTCCGGCACCGGAATGAAGCGGATCTTGTCGAAACTGGCGATACGCGCGCCTGCGAAGCCGTCGCCCTTCTCCTTGCGCGGCTGATAGCGATCGAACTTCTCCAGCTCGACATATCTGTTCGGCCGCCATTCGACGAAACGATAAGGCCCGGTGCCGATGTAGTCCTTCTGCTCGATCGGCCGATTGCCGGCCTTGCTCGCGATCTCTTCCGGATAGATCGCAAGGCCGCCATTGACGTCAGCGACGAGATTCTTCCAGGCGCCGTTCGGCGCCGACAATTTGAGGGTCACTTCATATGGGCCGGTCGCCTCGACCGATGTGGCCGAGGCCATCAGGAGCTTGCCGCGGGCGCCGAACTCGCCCCACCGCTTCATCGAGGCGAGCACGTCCTTCGCGGTCATCTCCTTGCCGTTGTGGAAAAGGACGCCCTCGCGAAGCTTGATGATGATGGTCTTGCCGCCGTCCTCGACGCGCTCGCTGTCGGCGAGCATCGGGCGCGGGGTATAGCTCGAGTCCCAGGCATAAAGGGTCTCGAACATGTGGCGGCCGATCACCGAGGCGACGTCGGCGGTGGTCAGCATGACGTCGAGCGGAGGCGGTTCTCCGATCGTTGCTTCGCGGAACAGGCTGGCCGCGCCTGCCTGTGCGTTCAGGAACAATGCCGCCGCCAGCGCAACGGCTGCACGGATTCCTGCTCTCGATCTGGATGTCACGATTACGTCCTCCCCGTTCCCATGTGACTGCGCCAAGCGCGTCCGATTTTCGGTGCTGTGGTGGGCCGATTGTTTCCACCCCCAGCGACGGTTCTTGTTTGAAATTTACGTACAGCACGTGGTAGAGTTCAAGGTGAAAAACGGCTAGATACCGCGGTTTTTGCAGCCCTGCCGGGCAAATCTGAAACTTTATTACATAATCCGGGTGCGCCGAGACAGGAGCCGCGCCTGGGCCGAGGGACATCCAACATGGCACGCGCAAGACAAACGCCTGCGCAAGCAGCGGCCGCAGCGCAGGATGATGCACGCGGGACCGGCCACTTCGGAGCGGGCGACATCATCTCGGTCATCCGGCAGATCGGCCCGACCCTCAGCCGTTCCGAGCAACGCGTTGCTACTGCGCTGCTCGCCGATATCGAGTTCGCGGTCCACTCGAGCAATGCCGAACTCGCCCGCCGCGCAGGCGTCAGCGAGCCGACGGTCACGCGCTTCAGCCGATCGGTCGGCTGTCGCGGCGTTCGTGAGCTCAAGGTGAAACTGGCGCAGGCCATGGCGGTCGGCCGGATCTATCTCGAACTGCCACCGCACGTCGGCACGGACTTGGCCCGTCCGGCACTCTGGCGATCCGTCTTTCAGGAAATACGCCGCGCGATCACGGCCGCAGAGGAGCAGTTGAAGCAGGAAGATCTCGACAAGGCGGCCGAGGCCATCTCGCGCTGCGCAAGGCTCGCCGCATTCGGCGTCGGCGGCGGCTCCACGCTTGCCGTGGCCGAGGTGCAGAACCGCTTCTTTCGTCTCGGAATTGCGGCCAGCCATTCGTCGGATCCGAAGGTGATGCGCATGATCGCTGCGACGCTCGGGCGGGATGATGTCGCGATCGCGATCTCGACAAGTGGAGCCGCGCCCGACGTCATCGAGGCGGCCCAGGTCGCGCGGCAGTACGGCGCTCTCGTCGTCGCGATCACCAAGCCGCAAAGCAGACTGGCCACCATGGCCGATATCGCGCTCGGCGTGCATGTCCCGGAAGCGCCGGACGCGCTCAAGCCGACGGCTTCACGCTATGCGCTTCTGGCCGCCATCGATCTGCTCGCCGCTTCGACCGCCTATCGCAAGCCGCGCGAAGCGCAGGAGCGCATGCGGCGCATCAAGTACGAATTGATGAAGGGTGTCGATGGAGATGCCAACGGCCCGCTCGGCGACTGAGGCAGAGCGAGAAGGTCGCGAGGGGTTCCGCCAACTTCCGCCAAGTCATTGGGAAAATTGGTAGGCGCACAAGGACTCGAAACTTGGACCTGCTGATCAAGAGTCAGCACTTTCGACAGCAACATCAGGAATATGGATGTAAACGACGATGATACAGCGCATGTAAAATCAATGAACCATGCTTATCTCGTAAACCGATTTGCATCGATCAGTGCCATCCTGGCTAAGGGATGAAGATGATGTCCCGGATGCTCGGTGCGTCGGGCCCTAGCTCGAGCCTTTACGCACTCCTGGGCGATCCACCCGAGACAAGTTTCACGTCACGGTAGTCACGTTATTGTCTTCCGATCGATGTGCAGTTCCGAGCCGGCGCCCGCTGAAGTATCCTCCTTGCGTTCGCTCGACTTTTGCACGGCCGCGGCGCCTTCGGGGACATCGATGAACGTGATCGGCCGCAAGCGCCGGCGGGTCACCTGAAGGTCGAACACGTCGAAGCGATTGTAGTAACCAACGACGTCGTGGAACTGCTTAGGCTCGACGCATTGGGCGAGATCGATCTGCTGGTACAGCAGCCCCTCGGACTCGCTCAGGATGTCGCTGATGACCTCCCCGGCGGGTCCGATCACCATCGTCACGGCTTGCGGACTCTGCTCCAGGGTGTCGCGCGCGTCGCGGCCGAGGCCCGGCATCGCGTCGAGCGACGCGCGATCGAGGACCCCGGAGGACACGATATTGAAGACCTTGCCCTCGAAGGAATGCGCGCCGGCGCGAATGCGGATTGCGGAGGCGAGATCGTAGCGCCCCGGCTGGTTCGAGGGCCGGGTTGGCCACACCGGCGGGTAGGACGAGACATGCACCTGCTCGCCCTGGGCGATCAGCGCATAGCGCGCGAGCGGGTTGGTGTTCTCGCCGCATATCAGCATCCCGATCTTGCCGATCCGCGTGTCATCGACGCGCAGGCCCGCACCGTCCCCGGCCGCCCACACCAGCTTCTCGTAGAAGGTCGGCACCAGCTTGCGGTGATGGTTGAGAATCGCGCCGTCCGCGCCGATGAACAGGTTCGAATTCCAGATGCCGCCGACCGACACCGGCGAGCGCTCGCTGATGCCGATCGAGACGAAGATGTCGTGCTCGCGCGCGGCGTCGCAGAGCTGCTGCACCTGTGGCCCCGGAACCTCGACGGACTCCGCCGCCAGCCGCTTGAAGAAATCGTGGTTGTGGATCGGCGCCTGGACGCCTGCCCAGACCGGAAATCCAGGCACGAAGGATTCCGGAAAGGCGATCAGTTGTGCCCCGGCGCGCGCCGCCTCGGCGATGAGGTCGCAAGCTTTGCGCACGGTCGCCGCGGCATCGAGGAAGACCGGCGCGACATGGGCCGCGCACGCCGTGAAGTTCGGATAGTCGGTCATAAGATCTCGTCCGATGAAGCTAAGGCGGCGGAGCGGGTGCGCTCCGCCGCCCGCTGAGGTCAGGCCTTCATGCGCGATAGATCGTGCCGCAGCGGCATGTTTTTCGCGAGATCCTCCTTCGGAATCCGCTTCTTGACCTGGAGCTTCCCGTCCTCCACGCGGCTGATATAGCAGTCGATGATGCCGGCATGGTCCTCCTTGCGGATGAGCTTGTCGCCCTGCGGATGCGCCAGTGAGTTCGTCATCTGCATGCCTTCGAGCGCGCGAATGACGCCCTCCACGTCCTTGCGGGTCTTGTAGCCGGACGCTTCAACAGCCTGCTTGATCGCGAAGATGTCCTCCCAGGCCTGCCAGCCGTGGCTCTTGTCCATCACGCGCTGGCTGCCGTTCTCGCGCGCATGCACGTCGTCGATGCCGAGCAGCTGGATGAATTGCTTGTGGTGCTCGTCGTTCTTGGCGGCCAGCATGCGCGGGAAGTTCTCGAAGAAGTACACGCCCTCTGCCGCGCCCTGGATGTCGTCGGGCGCAATCGACTCGATGCTCGCCGAGGACGAGAACATCTTCATCTTCTTGTCGAGCCCCATGCTCTTCGCCTGCGTGTAGAACGCAACCGAGAGCGAGCCGATGAAGGCCGGCAGCAGCACCTCGGTGTCGGCGGGGATCTGCGCCAGATAGGGGACGAAGTCCTTGGAGTCGAGCGGCACCGGGATGCTGTTGAGCACCCTGCCGCCGGCCTTCTCGATGAAGGCCTTTGATTCCTGGTTGGTGCTCTGGCCCCAGGCGTAGTCGGCGTAGATGATTGTCCAGGCCTTGCCGAAATTCTCGACGCACCACGGCATGCTGGCGGCCGCGATCGAGTAGGTATCCGTGCCGGTGCGGAAGGAGTAGCGCGTACCCTTTGCGCCGGTCGCCTCGGTCGCCTCGCCGGTGGAGAAATAGATCGTCTTGAGCTCCGACGCGATCGGGATCGCCGAGAGCATCACGCCGGAATGCACCGAGCCCACCACGAATTCCGCGTTCGAGCGCTGGATCAGGTTGCGCAGCTTGCGCGCGCCGCTGGCCGGGTTGGATTCGGTGTCCTCGGTGGCGAGCTCGACCTTCCGGCCGGCGATGCCGCCGCCCTTGTTGATGAGATCGACCGCGGCCTTGGCGGCCTTGTCGTGCCAATAGCCCCAGGACGAGATCACGCCCGTGAGGTCGCAGTGGTGGCCGATGACGATCGGACCGGACGCCTGCGCGAAGACGTCCTTCATGAGCGTCAGATTGGCGGTGCCTGCGGCGGCGCCCCCCGCCAGGGCGCATTGGAGGAAGCTGCGACGCGAATGTTTCCTGGCCATGATTCTCTCTCCCTGAAGCAACGAGGTCAGCGTGACAGGCCGAGATAGCGGTGCACGATCTCGGGCTGGGTCTTCAATTCCTGCGCGGTGCCGGAATAGACGATGGTGCCCTTCTCCATCATGAACACGCGCGGGCAGAGACGGAGCGCCGTCTCGACGTTCTGCTCCACCAGCAGAATGGAGACGCCGGCCTGGTTGATGCGATGGATCTCGCGCCGGATCTGCGAGACGAGCCGCGGCATGATCCCCTCTGTCGGTTCGTCCAGAATGATCAGCTTCGGACGCATCATGAGGCAGCGGCCGATGGCGAGCATCTGCTGCTCGCCGCCGGAGAGCGTGACGGCGGACTGCTTCAGGCGTTCCTTGAGGCGCGGGAAGCAGCCGAACACGTAGTCCTCGAGCGCCGGGTCGCGCTTGCCGCGCACGCCGATATAGAGGTTCTCCTCCACCGACAGCGTCGGGAAGATCCCGCGTCCCTGCGGGACATAGCCGATGCCGCGGTGCGGGATGTGATGCGCGGGGCATTCGCCGAGATCGAAGCCATCGAACTCGACCGTGCCGCGGCTGCGCCGCGCAAGACCCATGATCGCGCGCAGCGTCGTGGTCTTGCCCACTCCGTTGCGCCCGAGCAGCGCGGCGCACTCGCCGGCCGCGATCTCGAAATCGACGCCCTGTAGGATGTGCAGCTTGCCGATATGCACGTGCACGTTCCGCAGGCTAAGCATGTGCGGCCTCGTCGACGAAATCCTCGTCCTCCGGCCGGCCGAGATAGGCCTCGCGCACGCGCTCGTCGCCGGCGATCTCCTTCGGCCCGCCCTGCGCGAGGATCGCGCCCTGCGCCATGACCGTGATGTCGTCGGCGATCTGGAACACCACCTCCATGTCGTGCTCGATGATGACGATGTCGACCTGGCGCGCGAGCTCGCGGATCTTGGCGACCGCGCGCGCCGTCTCGGCCGGGCTCATGCCGCAGGTCGGCTCGTCCAGCAGCAGCAGGCGCGGCTCGGAGATCATCGCCATGCCGATCTCGAGCAGGGCGACGTCGCCGTAGGACAGCGTGCCGGCCGCGCGGTGGGCGAGCCCGGCCAAGCCGATCTGCTCGAGCGTTTGCTCGACACGCTCGCGGGTCACGAGGTCGCGCGCAGCGGCGCGGAACGGGTGGAGAAAGCCCCGCGCGGCCTGCCGCGTGACCCAGAGGTTTTCGGCGACGCTGAGCTGGTTGAACACGCTCTTGATCTGCAGCGTGCGCTTCACGCCGAGCCGGCTGATCTCGTGCGGCTTCAGCCCAGTGATGTCCCGGCCCTGGAAGAACACACGGCCGCCGTCGGGACGGGAAATTCCCGTCACCAGGTTGAACAACGTGGTCTTGCCGGCGCCGTTCGGGCCGATGATCGCCTGCACCCGGCCGCCGGGCAGAGTCAGGCTGAGATTGTCCACGGCAGTCAGGCCGCCGAAGCGCTTAGTCAGCCCCTCGGTGCGCAGGATCGGCTCGCTCATGGCGTGCTTCGTACGGTTTCGGCCGCGCTGTCGCCCTTGCGGGCGCCCCAGCGGTCGGCGGCTTCGCGCCACAGGCCGACGATGCCCTTCGGCGCCAGGCTCACGACCAGGATCGCCATCACGCCGACGATCAGGGAGTGGTGCTCCCAATGGGTGGAGACCAACTCGCGAATGACGATGAAGAGCGTGGTGCCGATCACCGGGCCGAACAGCGTACCGGCACCGCCGACGATGGCCCAAACCACGGCCTCGCCGGAGACGTGGTAGAACATGTAAGTCGCGGAGGCATAACGGCCGAAGAACGCGAACAGAGCGCCCGCCACGCCGGCCAGGAACCCCGCCATCACGAAGGCGATCAGCCGCAGCAGGTACACGTTGAGCCCGATCAGCGCCGCGCGCGTGTCGTTCTCGCGAATCGCCAGGAACGCCTTGCCGAGCGGGCTGCGGATGACCAGGTGCATGAGGAAAAAGCAGATCCCGACGGTCACCAGGATGAAGAAGTATTGGAAGGTCGAGTCGGTGAAGCTCCACTCCGTCTCGCCGAACGTGAAGGTCGGAGGCGGTGAGAAGTTGATGCCGTCGTCGCCGCCGGTGAGCGGCTTCATGGTCACGGCCAGAAAGTAAAAGATGAGGGAGAACACTACGGTGATGATCGCGAAGTAATGCCAGGTCAGGCGCACCGCGAAGATCCCGGACACGAGCGCAATCGCCAGCGCCGCGACCACACCGAGGCCAAAGGCCGGCCAGAACGAGAGGCCGAGGTGGTCGATGCCGATGCCGACTCCGTACATGCCGAAGCCGAAGAACAAGGCCTGCCCGAACGAGAGGAGGCCGACATAGCCGAACAGCAGGTTCACGCTCGCGGCGAACAGCGACCAGATCAGGATCTCGGCGATGACGCTGACCCAGAACGGGTTGATCACCGCCGGCACCGACCACGGCACGGAGAGGAGAAAGGCCGCAAAAACGAACAGCAGCACCCGCTCGACGGCGGTGCGTCGGCTCATCCGCTCGGGCTCGGCCGCCATCATCGGACATAGCCCTTGAACAGGCCCTGCGGCCGCAACAGCAACACCATGCTCATCAGCACCAGGGACGAGATCCGCGCCACCGTGGGATTTGCGACGCTCTGAATGATGCCCTCCATGAAGGCGAGCAGGACCGCTGCTGCGGCGGTGCCACGCAGATTGCCGAGGCCGCCGACGATCACGGCAATGAAGCAGACCGGCAACAGGTCGACGCCGCCGCGGAAATCCACTGTGGTGATCGGCGCCGCGACCACGCCGCCGAAGCCCGCCAGGGCGAAGCCGATCGCGAAGGTGAACACGTAGACGCGCTGCGCCGGGATACCCATCGCAATCGCGGTGTCGCGATCATGCCGCACCGCGCGCATCCAGGTGCCGAGCTGGGTGTGGTGCAGGAAGACGAAGAAGGCCACGAGGGCGGCAAGCGAGAAGCCGGCCGCATAGAGGCGATAGACGTCGTATTCGACACCGAACAGCGACATGGTGCCTGGAACCGGCGGCAGGATGCGGCGCGGCGTGGCGCCAAAGGTCATGCGCACGACCTCCTGCAGGATCAGAGACAGGCCGAATGTGGCGACGATCGACAGCGCGGCGGCGCCCTGAATCGGCTGGATCACGACGCGCTGGATGACGGCACCGAGGATGAAGCAGATCAGCGGCACGAGAATGAAGCCGACCCAAAACTGCCCGGTCAGCTCCAGCGCGAACCAGGCCAGCACGGTGCCGACCATGAAGAAGTCGCCATGCGCGATGTTGATGATGTCGAGCAGGCCGAAGATGATCGAGAGGCCCAGCGCGATGAGCGCGATGATCAGCCCCCAGATGAGGCCGTTCAGGGCGAGGAGCAGCAGCGTGTCCATCATGTGCGCATACGACCGGTCCTGCGACCGGCTCCCCCGCGATAGTGTCGGATGGCCTGCCCGGCGTGGCAAGACTGCGACGCGAACCAACCGCGGCGTGACCGCCCGGACGCGCTGCACGCAGGTGTGTTGCACGCGGCGCAACCGCGCGCCGAGATTGCGGAGGGTCGTGCGCTTCCTTTCATCACGACCGCCCTACACGGCCGGCGAGCCCCGCCATGGTCGGCGCCAGCGGGATCATGTGCCGGTCGATATTGAGCTCGTCCGCTGAGAGGCCGAGGGCGAGGCCGACAAGTTGCGGCAGATGCAGGATCGGCATGTCGAGCTTCTCACCGAGGTCCCGTTCGATCTCACGCTGAAAGCCGTCGAGCACGGTGTGACAGAGCGGGCACGGGGTCACCATCGCGCGCGCGCCGCCCTCCTTGGCAGAGCGGATGTGCTGGCCCGTGAGCTTGATCGCCACCCGCTCGTCATGCGCGGCGGTGTGAAATCCGCAGCACTCGTTTCGGCCCGTATAGTCGATCGGCTGGCAGCCGAGGATGGCGGCGAGTCGTTCCAGCGCGATATTGTTGCGAGAATCGACGAAGCCGTAGCGCAGCGGCGGTCGCGTGATGTGGCAGCCATAGAAGGCGCCGACCGAGAGCCCGGTGAGCGGTCGGACCACTGCGGCACGAAGTCGCTCCTCGCCGATGTCCTCGTACAGCACCCAGAGGAAGTGGCTGATGCGGGTTCGGCCGCTGTATGTAAGCCCCTCTTCGGCCAGCCGGGCGTTGACGGCCTGCGCCAGCTCCGGGTCGCTGACGAACGCGGCATGCGCGTCGAGCACGTTGAGAGTGCAGGTGTTGCAGATCGTCATCAATGGCAGGCCCTGCGCCTCGGCCAACGCGAGGATACGGACGTTCAGCGTGTGGAAGCCGACCGGATCGATCGCCCGCAGCTCGCGCGCCCCCGTGCAGGTGGCGGATTCGAGCTGCACCAGGTCCATCCCGAGCCGTGCGGCGACGCGATGCGTGGCCTCGTTCAGCTCCGCGCAGGTGCTGCGCGCGGAGCAGCCCGGATAGTAGGCGAAGCGCAATACGGGCTCGCTCATGTGCTCACTCCTCGCCGTCCGAGAATGCGTCCAGCGGCGCCGGCGGCCGCGGTCTTGATCCGCAGCAGCGTGCGCAGCGGCTTGATCTTGCCGCGCAGCAGCAGGCGGACCAGGCGCGGCAGGTTGGCGAGCGCGCGCAGACCCTGCACGCGCAGCACCAGCGCGCCGGGATCGACGCGGCCCCGCTCGGCGACGACAGCGCGCAGCGCCAGCGCGTGCCGCGCCATCGGCGGAATGAGCTCAGCCGTCCTCGCCTTCAGCGGTTCGATGATCTGGCTGACGATCGGAATGCCGGCCGGGCAGACTTCTTCGCACTTGTAGCAGGACACGCAATTGAAGATCCCCGTGAGGGCGAGCGAGCGTTTCACCTTCTCGGGATCGTTGCGCGGATCGAGCGCTGTCTGCCCCAGCTGCACGAGCGGGGCCGGGCCGGCGAAGTCGGTCAGATCGCCGAGACCGATGACGGGACAAGCCGAGTAGCAGCACATGCAACCGATGCAGTCGAGCGCCTTCGAAACGTGCTTCATCTGCCCGTGCGTGAGCGGCTCGGGAAATCCCGGATAGGGCGCGGCGCGCTCCAGCCATGGCTGCAGGCTCGCCACCTTGCTCTCGTAGCGGCTGCGATCGACCACCAGATCGCGCACGACCGTCAGGTTGCGCAAGGGCTCGATCGTCATCGACGGCTCGACCGCTTCCCAGCAGGCGAGCACCTCTCGCCCGTTCATGCGCACGGCGCAGGTGCCGCACATCTTCGAGCCGCAGAACCAGCGGAAGCCGAGGTCCGTGGCGCCATGCTCGGCGATCCAGTTGAGTGCGTCGAGCACCCGCATCCATTTGCGATACGGCACCTCGAAATCCTGCCAGGCGTCCCCGCCATCGGGTCCGCCCGAGCGGCGGATGCGCACTGCGACCGGATCGCCGGGCGCGAGACGCGCATTGCGCGCTGCAAGCGAGTCGTGCCGCTCGGCCTGCCCGAGCCGGCGCGCGTCGAAGGCGTGCGGCGGCAGCGGCACGCTCACCACGCCACCTCGAGATTGTTTCTCACGGCGAACCCTGGCTGGAAGAACGGCGTTTCGTAGGGACGCTTCTCGAAGCGCATGCCATTGCCGGTGTTGATCTGGATGTTGGCCGCCAGCCACTGGTCGTTGTCGGTCTGCGGAAAATCCATGCGGAAAAACGGGCCGCGGCTCTCCTGGCGTTCGAGCGAGGCGTGCACGATGAGCTCGCAGGCATCGAGCATGTTGACCACGTCGATGGCGTCCAGCCATTCATAATTGGCTGCGCGCGACGGGTTGGCGATGCGCATGTCGGCGAGCAGCAGGCGCATGCGCTCGAGATCGTCCAGCGCCGACTGCAGCCCGGGGGCGGTCTTTTCCACGCCGGCCTTGTCCCACATCACCTGGCGGAGCTGCTCCTTGAGCGCGACCGGCCTCAGGCCCGTGGCCGAGGAGGCGCGCAGGCCGTCCAGGCGGCGCGTCTCTTGAGCGATCTCGCGGCGGACCAGTGGCGCGGTAGCGAGCCCGTCGAGATCTCCGGCGACCCCCTCGGCCACCACGCTGCCGTCATAGGTCGCGAGCGCGATCAGGCCGTTGCTGTGGCCGCCGAGGCCGCCCGCGACGTAGAGCCCCGGCACCGACGAGCGCATGGTCGCAGTGTCGACGTCGATGCCGCCCTGCCGGTAGTGCGCAGTCACCGCGGTCTCGACCAGCTGCTGCGGGAATCGCAGGCCGAGCTGGCGGTAGACCTTGCCGTAGGTCGTGTAGGCATCGACCTCGCCGGGGTCGCAATGATCGAAGCCCGCGAAGTAGCCGCCGTCATAGCGCGCCTTGCCGGCATGGACCTGTCGCGCAAGCGCTTTCAGCTGGACCGTGTAGGGGCCGAAAGCGAGCGGGTCGTCGCGTTGCTGGTTGAAGAACTCCTCCCCGGCGGAGTTCACCATGCGCGCCGACTTCTCGGAGCCGAGCATCGGGTTCGGGTAGACCTGCATGCGCTGCCACGAGGGCGGATCGGCGATGTCGTTGGTGTGCCACCACTGCATTTCCATGTTGACCAGAGTGGCGCCCGCGCGCCAGCCGAGGGCGATGCCGTCGGCGGACATCTCGCGCGTGCCGGTCGAGCGCTTGTGCAGGCGGTCGGAATAGCCGGTCGCCATGATCACAGCGCGCGCCTGCACAAGCGTATAGTCTCCGGTCATGACGTTGAGGCAGAACACGCCACCAACCGCGCCGTCCTCCTGGCGAATGAGTGCGGTCGCGACGGTCTCCTCCAGCCGCGGAATGCCTGCGCGCATGACCTGCTTGCGCCGCAGGTCCATGAATGGCACGCCGGAATTGCCCTGCACATTGGCGGCGATGCTGCGGATGCGGCCCGGGCTGGTGACGACGCCGCCGGCATCGTCGCGGCGGAAGTAGAGCCCGGCCTCCTCCAGCTCCGGATAGTAGACAGTCTCGATCCAGCGGCCGCACCGCCGTGCCCACTCCTGATCGATCAGGAACTGATTGTGGTACTTGATGAGGAATTCGGCGGTGTCGCGGGCGTTGTCCTCGGTGTTGCCTAGGAGACGCCCGGAAATCACAAGATTGCCGGCGAACAGCGAGGCGCCGCTCTTTCCCACCAGCCCCTTGCAGATGATCAGCGGCTGGATCCCGAGGCGGTGCAAGCACAGCGCGGCATAGCAGCCGGCGGCACCGCCGCCGATGATCGCTACGTCAGCCGTCAGTTCCTGCATAGCGCGACTCTGAGACGCGAGGGCCAGTGTCTCAGCTAATCACGTCCATTCTCCTGATCTGATTTGTATTCTTGCACCACGCTGTGTGAATATGCGCAAGGCCAGCGCGGCTGGGCAGCAGACAAGTCGATCGATGCCTCTCCACGATGTGAAATGGGACGATCTGCGGGTCTTCCTGGAAGTCGCCCGCCAGGGCAGCGTGCATGCGGCCGCGAAACGGTTGCGCCTCGATCATTCGACCGTATGCCGGCGCATCGGCAAGCTGGAGGCGCTGCTCTCGGTCAAGCTGCTCGACCGCACCCGCAAGGGTGTCGAGGTGCGCAGCGAGGCCCAGTCGCTGCTCGAGCACATTCGGGAAATGGAGAACCAGGCGAGCTCACTCCTGGATGCGATCACGCGCGAGGCGACCGAGACGGCACGCCCTGTCCGCGTCGCCACCATGGAGGGAATCGCCAGCTGCTACCTCGCACGACGGCTGCCGGCGCTCTCCCAGTTCGGCCGCAACGTAGAGATCGAGCTGGTCAGCATTCCGCAGAGCGTCGATCTCTCGCGCAAGGAAGCGGATGTTTTCCTGAGCTTCTTCAACCCGAGCAGCCGCGGATTGGACAGCACGCTGGTCGGCGAGTTTGCGCTCTTCCTCTACGGCTCGCGCGAGTATGCGCGCCGCTACGGATTTCCGCGCGATCGGGACGACCTGCGCAACCATGTCTTTGTGGGCTATATCGAGG
The DNA here is from genome assembly GCA_023404705.1 of Pseudomonadota bacterium. Taxonomy (GTDB): domain Bacteria; phylum Pseudomonadota; class Alphaproteobacteria; order Rhizobiales; family Xanthobacteraceae; genus FEB-22. The sequence continues at coordinate 55,150 of JAEYAU010000022.1, read as the reverse complement.
AGTTGCTGGCGATCCATGCGGTCCGCTGGCTCGACGAGGTGGTGGTCGAGCCCAAGATGAGCTTCCACAGCAACAGCATCATCGCGCAATGCAACGCGGCCGCCGCCGGGATGGGCCTCGCGCTGCTGCCGACCTTCGTCGCCGCCGGAGTCGCCACCGGCGTTTCCGGCCTGCAGCCGATCCTGCCCGCAACCGTGTCGGTGCGCCGCGACGTCTGGATGTCAGTGCGCACCGAGCAGGCCGGACTCGCCCGCATCAAGGCAGTGACGCGCTTCCTCAAGCACATCTTCCGCCAGGATGCCGACTTCCTGATGGGACGAACGCAAACACTCGACACCCGTGACCACCCGTGCGAGCGCGCGGCGATCCAGGCGAGACGATGAGCGAGGCAGCGGCCAGTGGCAGAGCTTTACCTCGGGCGCGCTGGGGAAGCCATGTCGATGCATCGATGACGCTTAACCGTCGCGTCCCGCCGCCCAGAACCGGCTGAAATCCGGCGGGCGCTTCTCGGTGAAGGCGTCGAGACCTTCCTGCCATTCGGCGCGCGGAACCTCCAACAGTGAGGCGCGGACCCGCTCCCAGTCGGTCGCCGCATGGCCGTGCTGCGCGCGCTTGGCGGCCGCGATCGCGCCGGGCCCCGCCTGCGAGACGATCTGCCCGGCGAAGGCGACCGCCTCGGCGACGACATCGGCGGATGCATCGATCACCTTGTTGACGAGGCCCAGCTTCGCGGCCTCGGCGCTCGGCACGCGCCGCCGCGTGAGGATCAGCTCGAGCGCCATGCGGCTGCCGATGATCCGCTGCAGGCGCGCCGCAGCCGTGTTCGGGATGACTCCGACTCCGAGCTCGGGCAGAGCAAATAATGCCTGGGCGCTGGCGAGCACGAGATCGCAGGCGAGCGTCAGCTCGAATCCGCCGCCGAGCGCCGCGCCCTGCACCGCCGCGATGACAACGCGCGGCTCCTCCGTCAGCGCCTGGAACAGGTGCGTCGGATCGGTGTCGGGCTCCCGGCCTTCCATCCAGCCGTCGCGCAGATCATCAATGTTGGCGCCGGCGCAAAAGGCGGTGCCGCGCCCCGCGAGCACGATCGCGCGCGCGTTGTCGTCGCGCGACCGCGTCAGTGCGGCGAGCATCCCCGAGACGATCGCGCGCGAAAGCGCGTTGCGGCGCGCCGGATCATCGAGCCAGAGCACCGCGATCCCGTCGCGCAATTCGTAGCTCACGCTCATGCCGGGCTCCGGGTCTGCGGACCGCTGAGAAAATCACGCAGCGAGCCGGGGATTCCGGCCGCCTGCCGCTGCTCGGGATCGAACGTCACGCACGTCGCCTGCGCCGAGGCGATGCAGTCCTCGCCCGCGAACAGGCCCTGCGCGACATCGAAAGAGCTACGGCCGACGCGCGTGACGACCGAGCCGATCGCGACCTCGCCCGGATAGTAGAGTTCCTTGTGGAAGTTCATCAGCAGACGCACGACGACGAGCTGCAGCTTCGCGCGATCCGCCGGGCGCCCGGCGAACAACTCCATGCGGCCCGCCTCGAAGAACGAGGCCATGGCCGCATTGTTGACGTGGCCGAACTGGTCCGTGTCGGGGTTCCGCAGCTTCTCCCGCGTCCAGAAGCGGAAGGCGTCCCGCGCCGGCGGCGTGCGATCGCCTTCGGACATCACCCCTCCTTCGGACGCAGATGCGCGCTCGCCTCGTCCTCCAGGCGCAGATAGATCTCCTCGGCGATCGGCTCCCGGCTCTCCTCGATGATGTGGCCGACGAGGCCCATGGCGCGGGCCGCGACCGAGAGGCCGCGGCACACGTTCCAGGGCAGGCCGAACTGCGAGGCGATCGCGCCCATGGCGCCTGTCACGTTGATCGGCAGCGGCCGCTGATACTGGCGCTCGGCCTCGGCCCCGATCCTCTTCATGAGATCGACATAGACGCCGGAGAAGCCTGTTTCCTCCGCGACCTGGAACAGCCGCGGCGTGCGCGGATCGATCGGCTTGTGGAAGGGATGGCCGATGCCCGGAATGATCTGCTTGCGCGCGCGATGCGCCGTGACGATGTCGACCGCAATCTTGTCGAGATCGCCGGGACTCTTCGGATCGGGCAGCGCCTCCTGCAGCATGCGCGCTGCATTGTCGAGGGAGCCGGCGAATACCGAGCCGAGGCCGAGCAGGCCTGCCGCCACGGCGCCCTGCACGGCTTCGGGCGCGCCGCACAGGGTGAGCCGCGTGGCGAGCGATGACGGCGTGATCCCGTGCTCCATCAGGATCACCATCATGGCGTTGAACATCCGCGCCTCATTGGCGTTCGGCAATCGGCCGAACACGAGGAGGAAGGACATCTGGCCGAAATCGACCTTGCCGACGATGTCGTCGACGAGATCCAGACCGTGAATAACGATCTTCTTCGGCGTCGCCCATGCGATGTCCGACTTGATCTCGCGCTTCTTCTTCATGCGGGGCTCCCGGCGCTCAGCGTGACTCGACGGCGTCCTGCGCCATCTCGCGCAGCTTCGCCTTGATGATCTTCACTCCGTTCGGACCCTGCACACTCGGGAACTCGTCCACGAACAGGATCCGGCGCGGCACCTTGTAGTTCGCGATGCCGGCGCGGCAATGGGCGAGCAGCTCGTGCTCCGTGAGGCCGGGACGCCCGCCGCGCACGAAGGCGACCGCAAGATCGCCCTCGCCCGGCACGTTCACGCCGACCACCTGCGCGCCGACCACGTCGCCGTAGCGCATCAGGTGCGACTCGATCTCGCCCGGATCGACCAGATAGCCCTTGAGCCGCAGGCTGTCCTTCATCCGCGCCTGGTAGACGAACCCGCGGCCGCGCATCTGCGCGAGATCGCCGGTGCGGAACCAACCGTCGGCCGTGAAAGCCGCCTGCGTAGCCTCGGGATTGTTCAGATATCCGGGCGTGACGTTGTAGCCCGTGACCTGCAGCTCGCCGGGCTCGCCCTCCGACAGCACCGCTCCGCTTTCGCTGTCGACGACGCGCACGCGAATGCCGGGCACGATCGGATCGCCCCCGGCAAGCGCGCGCTCGGGGAGCGGCTGCGCGGGATCCTGTCGCGACATCAGCGCAAAGCATTCCGACGAACCATAGAGACCGACCAGGTGCAGGCCGAGCTTCTCCTCGGCGAGCGCCGAGACCTGCAGGCCGATGCCCACGAACTCGGCGAAGCCGCCGGCTCGCCAGCTCGAGAGCTGGCGTGCCTCGTGTTCGAGCACCGGCGCGAACATGCTGTCCGAGCCGTAGAAATGCGTGACCTTGTGACGCGCAATGAGCTCCGCCGCGGCGGCGGCGTTGAACACGGGCAGGAAGACGCACGCCGCGCCGGCCGCGAGCGCCGCGAACGTCTGCACGAAGCCGAGCACGCCGTTGAGCGGGAGCGCGCACAGCATGACGTCGCCGGGACGAATGTCGAAGCTTGCCGCGACATTCGTGCTGTGCGTCGCGATGCTCGCCTGATCGTGCGGCGCGAGCTTGGGCCGGCCGGTGGTGCCGGAGGTCGAGAAGGTGCAGAGCAGGTCGGAAGGGCCGCCGCGCTCCGGCAGCGGAGCACCCTCGCCGGCGGCGAAGAAGCCGGCCTCGGCCCGGAGCACGATGATGTGCGCGACATGAGGCAGCTCGCCCTGAATCTGCCGCGCCATGCCGGGAAAATCGATGCCGAGGAAATCCGCCGCCACCACGATGGCGCGCGCTTTCGAGACTGCCACGACGTGCTGGGCATCGGCGAGCCGGTAGCGCGTGCTGATCGGCACCACGAGCACGCCGAGCTCAGCGGCGGCGAACAGGAACTGCAGCCAGGCGGCGCCGTCCGGAAGCCAGAGCGCGACGACGTCGCCTCGGCGCAGCCCGAGTCGCGCGAGATGGCCCGCGGCGGCCGCAGCCTGGCGCCGCAGCTCGGCGCGCGTGACCGACAGGTCGCCGATATGAAAGGCCGCGCGATCCGGGTCGCGAGTAAGGAGATCGACGACCGGGGACGCGGCATGACCGGACATGAAGCCCCCTACTCGGCCAGCGCGTGGCGCGCGATCTGCAGCCGCTGCATCTCGCTCGTCCCCTCGCCGATTCGGAAGGCGCGGGCATCGCGATAGAAGCGCTCGACGGGCAGCTCGCACATATAGCCCATGCCGCCGAAGATCTGCAGCACGCGATCCGTGACGCGGCCGACCATCTCGCTGGCATAGAGCTTCGCGCGCGAGGCCGCGATGCGGAATTCCGGGCTGCCGGCATCGCCGAGATCGGCCGCCGCCTTGATGAGGGCGCGCGCCGCGGCGATTTCCGTGTCGTTGTCGGCGATCATGAGCTGGATCGCCTGGTGCTGGGCGAGCGGCGCGCCGAAGGTGACGCGCTCCCTGGCCCAGTCGAGCGACATCGCGTGCGCACGCACCGCGAGCCCGAGGCAGCGGCAGGCCGCGAACAGGCGGTCGTGGTTGATGGACTTCATCATGGCGAGGAAGCCCTCGGTCGGCGCGCCGAGCACATCGCGGTCCGGCACGATGCAGCCGTCGAGAGAGAAGCCGTTGAGATGATAGCCGCGCCAGCCCATCTTGCGGAAACGGGTCAGCCCGCGAATACCGGGATTGCCGCGTTCGACGATGAAGGTGCCGAGCCTGCCCTTCAGCGGCGCCGACGGATCGGTCGCAGCCAGCACGATGACGTAGTCCGAGGTCTCGACATTGGAGATGAACTGCTTGCTGCCGTCGATGCGCCAGCCGCCGTCGAGGCGGACCGCGCGCGTCTTGATGGCGCCGAGATCCGACCCCGCGTCCGGCTCGGTGAGCGCGTAGGTGACGGTCTTCTCGCCGCTCATGATGCCGGGCAGCAGGCGGCTGCGCTGCTCCTCGTTGCAGAGCGAGAGCGAGAGCGGGAGATGCCCGAACACCTCGGTGAGCGCGACAATGGTCTGCGTCACCTCTTCGGCGATCACGACCTGGGCATTGACGCTCAGGCCCGGACCGCCGAGCTCCGCCGGCATGTTGAAGCCGTAGAGACCCAGTTTCACGATCTCGCGGCGCAACTGCGCCAGCACCTGCGGATCGACGTCGTCCGCGGCATCGATTTCCATCTCGAGCGGCTGCAGCCGCGTGCGCACGAAATCGCGCACGGTGCGGCGGAGCAGCGTCAGATCTTCGGCCGACAGGCCTTCCGCAGCGGGGGCTCGGGACTCCGGCATTCCGCTATCTCCAACAGCAAGCCGCCCGGCGCAGCACGGCAGGGTAGAACCGAAAACGTTTTCGGGCGAAGCAAAAACGCATCGCCCACCATTGTCAAGGTTGCGTCTGTGCCTGTATAGCGCGTTGACGCCGATTGCAGGCTCCCGTTCGAGGCAGCGTCCGTGAAGATCGAAGAATTCGCGCAGCGCATCGGCCTCTCGGTCAGCACGGTCTCGAAGGCCTTGAACGGCTATGCGGATGTGAGCGAGGAGACGCGCGAGCGCGTCATGCGCTCGGCGCGCCGCCTCGGTTACTCGGCCAATCCGCTCGGCCGGCGCCTGCGGCAGAAATCCAGCGACGCGATCGGGTTCGTGCTCTCGCCGCCGCAGACCGGCTTCGCGCACCCCTTCTTCCTAAACATGCTGATGGGCATCGACGACGGGCTGCGCGAGACCGGCTATCATCTGATCATCACGACGGCGCGCAGCTTGGAGAGCGAGCTCGACACCTTCAAACGCGTGGTCGAGAAGCAGCATGTGGATGCGATGATCTTCTCGCGCACCCGGCGCGAGGACCCGCGCATCGCCTACCTGCAGAAGCGCCGCATCCCCTTCGCGACCTTCGGCCGGAGCGAGACCGGCAAGCCCTTTCCCTATGTCGACATCGACTATGCGGCCGCGGGCCGCGAGGGCGTCAAGCGCCTGTTCGCGCTCGGCCACCGGCGCATCGCGCTGGTGAACTCGCCCAGCTATTACATGTTCGGCAATCTGCGGCGTCAGGGTTACGAGGCCGCGATGCGCGAGTGCGGCTTCGCGCTCGATCCGAAGCTCTATGCCGAGGAGGACATCACCGAGGACGGCGGCGCGCGAGGCCTGCAGCACGTGATGCGCGCATCGCCTGCCCCGACCGCGGTCCTGTGCGCACACGACCTCACCGCGATCGGCGTGATGCGCGCGCTGCGCGCGGCCGGCAAGCACCCCGGCAAGGACGTGGCGGTGATCGGCAGCGACGACGATCCGATCGGCCGCTACTGCGATCCGCCGCTGACCACCTTCTCGGCCGAGACCCGCCGCGCGGGCCAGCGCATCGTCGAACTGCTGCTCGCCGCGATGCAGGGCACGCCGGCGAAATCGCTGCAGGAAGTGTGGACGCCGCAACTGATCGTGCGCGCATCGGACGGCGCCGCCTGAAATGCAACTTCAGGCTGGCGCACGGGCTTCGGCTTGACACCCTCGGCGCTCGATGGTCGAATTCCGAAAACGGTTTCGAACGAATGTTCGAACGAGGAAGTTCGAACGACAGTCCGATAGGGGGAACGCACGCGCCCGGCACGATCGAGCGCCTGCTGCCGCGACAGCAACCAGGGAGATGTCATGCCACGCCTGACAAACATTATCGCACGGGGCCTCCTGCTCGGCGCGGCCCTTCTCGGCGCACACGCGGCCGCTGCGGCCGACATCAAGATCGGCGCGGTGTTTCCGCTCAGCGGGCCGAACGCGGATTACGGTGACACGTTCATGCAGGGCACCAATCTCGCGGTCGAGCACGTCAATGCCGACAAGATGCTCTCGGGCACGCTCTCGATCATCTACGAGGACAGCCAAGCGACGCCGCAGCGCGGCGTGATCGGCGCCAACAAGCTGATCAATGTCGACCAAGTGCCCTATTTCCTCTCCGCATTCACGGGCGTGTCGAAGGCGGTCGCGCCGATCGCGACGCGGGCGAAGGTGCCGGCCATCAATGGCGGCGGCGTCGGCCCGGATCTGGCGACGCTCGGCGATTATTTCTGGAACGTCATCCCGCTCGCCGACTTCGAGCTGAAGGCGATGCTGCCCTATGCGACGAAGAAGAAGGGCGCCAAGAAATTCGTTCTCATCTATGTCGACGATCCGCTCGGCGAGGCGATGAAGAAGGGCCTCGAGCAGGACCTGCCGCCGCTCGGCGCGCAGCTCGTCGCCGCGCACTCCATCCCGCCGACCGCGCAGCAGTTCGCCAGCATCGCGGCGCGCGTGCGCGAGGCGAATCCGGATCTCATTTACATCGCGTCCTACGGTCTGCAGCAGAGCCAGATCATCAAGCAGCTGCGCGACAACGGCGTGACCCAGCAACTCGCGGGGTATTCGGGCATGGGGTTGCCGGCGGTGCTGCAGCTGCCGGAAGCGAAGGGGCTGCTCTATACGACCCAGCGCGTGAACTTCGCCTCGGACGATCCAGTGACCAAGCGCTTCATCACGGACTTCAAGGCGAAGTACAAGAAGGAGCCAAGCCCCTACGTGGTCAACTACTACAATTCGGTGCTGCTGTTTGCACAGCTCGCGAGCGCCCTGGAGAAGAGCAAGCAGCCGATCACCGGGGAGAACCTGCTGAAGCAGCGGCTGGCGACCAAGGAGTTCCAGTTCGCCGGCGGCAAGGTCTCCTTCGAGAAGAACGGCACCGTGGTCTCGCCGATCCAGGTCAACGAGGTCGACGGCAAGGGCGGCAGCACCGTCGTCGAGTGACCCATTGGCCGGCGCGGACGTCGCCAGCGCTACTCTGCTCGAAGAGCCGCCGACGGCGTCGGCGGCTCTTGCCGCAAAAGCCCCGCATGTGTGTCTGACCCGATGCTGCTGCTCCAGCTCCTCATCAACGGCCTGCAGGTCGGCGCGATTTATGCGCTGACCGCCGTCGGCTTCTCGCTCGTGTTCGGATCGACCAAGATCTTTCACGTGGCGCACGGCGCGGCCTTCACGATCGCGGGCTACATCTTCTACATGCTGACCGTGAAGACCGGACAGCACTGGCTCGTCGGGCTCGCCGGCGCCACCGTCGCGGTGCTCGCCTTCGGCGTCCTGATCGACCGCCTCGTCTATGCGCCGATCGAGCGCCACGAGGGGAGCTTCTTCACGGTGTTCGTCGCCTCGCTGGGCGTTGCGACCGTCGTCCAGAATCTCGTCGGCACCGTCTTCGGCCGCGGCTTCGTCTCCGTCAGCACCCCGCTGAGCCGCAGCGTCGAGGTGATGAGCGGCGTCTTCGTCTCCCCGCTTACCGGCGTCGCGGTGATCTGCGGCATCGGCTGCTTTCTCGCGCTGCATCTGTTCCTCACCCGCACGCATGTCGGCATGGCGCTGCGCGCGCTCGGCGAGAATCGCGACCTCGTGCGCGCCTATGGCCTCAATCCGCGCAACCTGTCGACCCTCGCGCTCGCGCTCGGCTCACTGCTGGTGGTGCCGGGCGCGGTTATCGCGGCCGCCACCTCCGGTCTCAATCCGGCGATAGGCGCGCATGTCATGCTGATCAGCATCGCAGCGACGATTGTCGGCGGGGTCGGCAGCCTGGTCGGCGCGGCCTGCGGCGGCCTGCTGCTCGGCATGGCGGAGAACCTCGCGCTCTACGGGCTGGAGTCGCAGTGGAGCGAGGCGATCACCTTCGTGGTGCTGCTGCTGTTCATCGTCTTCCGGCCCGCGGGCTTCTTCGGCTCGGCGATCAAGACCTAGGCGCGCGCATGCTGGCTTATCTCGTCAACCTGACCACGCTCGTCGCCATCAACGTCATCCTCGCGGTCACGTTGAACTTCGTGATCGGCTATGCGGGCATCTTCTCGCTGGCGCATGCGGCCTTCTTCGGCATCGGCGCCTATGCGGCCGCCTATGTCGCGATGAACTTCACGAGCGACTTCCTGGTCTGCGTCGCGGTCGCTATGGCGCTGACCGGGCTCGTCTCGCTGGCGCTGGCGATGCCGGCACTGCGCGTACGCGGCGAATATTTCGTCGCCGCCTCGCTCGGCCTGCAGATCCTGGCCGTGACCGTATTCACCGAGTGGAAATCCGTGACCGGCGGCATCGGCGGCATGGTCGGCATCCCGCCGCCGACCATCCTCGGCGTCACGATCGCCAGCACCACCGCGATGATGGCGCTGTCGCTGACCTGCCTCGCGATCACGCTGGCGATCATCGCGGTCCTGGTCCGCTCCTCCTTCGGGCGCAATCTCAAGGCCATTCGCGACAGCGAATCGGCGGCCGGCGCCTTCGGCAAGCAGGTCGCCTTCATCAAGACGCTGTCGGTCGTCATCTCCTCGGCGCTCGCCGCGGTAGGCGGGGCGCTCTATTCGTTCTATCTGAGCTTCATCAATGTCGAGAGCTTCACGCTCGATACGTCGGTGCTGGTCATGGCCATGGTGATCATCGGCGGCGCCGGGACGCTGCTCGGGCCGATCATCGGCGCCGTCCTGCTGCTCGTGCTCCCTTCCGCGCTGAGCTATCTCTGGTTCCTCCCGCCGACCGAGATCGGCTCGATCCAGCAGATCATCTATGGAATGGCGCTGGTGCTGCTGATGATCTTCTATCCGGGCGGACTGGTCGGCTCGCTGAAGCTCAAACGCGAGCCAACCGAAGCACGGCGTGAGACCTCGACGGTGAAAGCATGAGCCAGGAGGTCCTGCTCGAGATCCGCGGTCTCTCGGTCAGCTTCGGCGGCCTGCGCGCGGTCGATGACGTTAACCTCGACTTGCGCGCCGGCATCGTCACGACGCTGGTCGGCCCGAACGGCGCCGGCAAGACCACGCTGTTCAACCTGATCACCGGCAACCTCACGCCCACGGCCGGCAACATCAAATGGCGCGGCGCCTCGCTCCTCGGCAAGCCGTCCTGGATGATCGCCCGCAACGGCATCGCGCGCTCGTTCCAGGACCTGCGGCTGTTCACGCACATGACGGTCGAAGAGAACGTGCTGACCGTCATGGAGCGCAGCTCCTGGCTCTGGCAGCCGGGCGGCTCGTCGACGCGGCGGGCGCAGCGCGAAAGGGTGGACGAGATCCTCGAGGCCGTGGGCTTGGCGGACAAGGCCGACATCCGCGCGATCGACCTTGCCTACGCGGAGCGCAAGTTCCTCAGTCTGGCACGCATCATGGCGACCGATGCCGAGGTGTGGCTGCTCGACGAGCCGGCCTCCGGGCTCGACCGCGGCTCCTACGAGCGCTTCTGCGCGCTGCTGCGCGGCTCCGTCGCGCGTGGGATCACCGTGTGCCTGATCGAGCACAATCTCGACATCGTGGTGACCTTGTCGGATCGCATCGCCTTCCTCGACCGAGGCAAGCTGCTGGCCGACGGGGAGCCGCAGGCCGTGCTCAATGACCCTCACCTGTCGTCGATCTATTTCGGAGAACGGGCGGCATGACGCCTGTCTTCAAGACCGAAGGCCTGTTCGCCGGCTACGGGGGCAAACCAGTGCTGAACGGCATCGACTTCGAGCTGCGCCCGAACGAGGTGCTGTGCCTGATCGGCCACAACGGCGCCGGCAAGTCGACCCTGCTCAAGGCGCTGTTCGGACTGGTGACGCATCAATCCGGCCGCATTCTGCTCGACGGCACGCCGGTGCCGCGGCCTGAGCCGAAGAGCATCTCGCGCGCCGGCGTATCGCTCGTGCCCGAGGGTCGCGGTGTGTTTCCGAACCTCACGGTCGCGGAGATCCTGGCCATGGGCATGTGGGCCGCGGACGTGCCGCCGGCCGCGCGCAGCGAGCGGCTCGACTGGGTGCTCGGCCTGCTGCCGGCGCTCAAAGAGTTCTACAACCGCCGCGCCGGCAACCTGTCGGGGGGCCAGCAGCAGATGGTGTCGATCGGGCGCGCGCTGCTCAACCGGCCGCGCTGCCTCCTGATGGACGAGCCCTCGATCGGGCTGGCGCCCAAGCTGTTCGACGATCTGCTCGGGCCGATCCGCCAGCTGCAGCAGGAGCTCGGCCTCTCGATCCTGCTCGTGGAGCAGAACGTGAAGGCGGCGTTCCGGATCTCGGACCGCGTCATCGCCATGAAATCGGGCTCGATCATCCGCACCGCCCTGCCCGGCGAGCTGTCGGACAATGCCGCGCTGATCGAGCTGTTCTGAAAGCGGAGAGAAGCCGTGCTGAGTGGAAAAGTCGCCCTCGTCACCGGTGCGGGACGCGGCATCGGCCGCGAGATCGCGCTCATGATGGCGGCCGCCGGAGCGCGCGTCATGGTGAACGATGTGGGCGCGGAAGTCACGGGCGAAGGCGCTGATCGGACGCCCGCAACCGAGGTGGTGGCCGAAATCGAGGCGGCTGGCGGCCAAGCGATTGCGAACGCGGACAGCGTCGCCGAATGGACGGGTGCGCAGCGCATGGTCGACGCTGCGATCACCGCGTTCGGCCGCATCGACTGCGTCGTGAACAATGCCGGCATTCTGCGCGACCGCATCTTCCACAAGATGACGCCCGAGGACTGGTCCTCGGTGATCAATGTCCACCTGAACGGCTCATTCCACGTGAGCCGCGCCGCCGCGCCCCATTTCCGCGACCAGAACGGCGGCAGCTTCGTTCACATGACGTCGACCTCCGGTCTCGTCGGCAATGTGGGACAAGCGAACTACGCGGCCGCCAAGCTCGGAATCGTCGGCCTGTCGAAGACGATCGCGCTGGACATGGCGCGCTTCAATGTCCGCTCCAACTGCATCTCGCCGTTCGCATGGAGCCGCATGATCGGCGAGATTCCGGGCGGGACGGCCGAGCAAGCCGCGCGTGTCGAACGGTTGAAGCGGCTGAAGCCCGCGCAGATCGCGCCGCTGGCATCTTACCTCGCAAGCGACCAGAGCGAGGGAGTCACGGGCCAGATCTTTGCGGTGCGCGGGAACGAGATCTTCCTCATGAGCCAGCATCGCCCGCTCCGCTCCATCCACCGCGCGGAGGGTTGGACGCCTCAGTCGATTGCCGAGCACGGCATGCCGGCGCTTCGACCTTCGTTCTATCCTCTCGATCGGAGCGCTGACGTTTTCAGCTGGGACCCGGTTTAGCCTCGCCGGGCTCGCTGAACGAACAGTTCGGCACCATAACCGGGCCGTAAACGCGGCCTGCTGGGTCTCCGCCAACTTCCGCCAAGTCATTGGGAAGATTGGTGGGCGCACAAGGACTCGAACCTTGGACCCGCTGATTAAGAGTCAGCTGCTCTACCAACTGAGCTATGCGCCCGCACGCACCCCGGCTGTTGCCGACCTGCGTATCAATCCGGATCGGGCGACGCCGACCTGGCCCCGCACGTGGCCGCGCGGTGGCGAGGGTCTAACAAGGCGCCTTCCGGATGTCCAGAGCCCTAGATGGAACGTCCACGGCGCTCTCGCAAGGCCATTGGGGGCGATTCCGCCTACCCCGACTTGCCGAACAGGGCATTCGGCAGGATCAGCGATATCTCCGGGATGTAGGTGACGACCACCAGGAAGCCGAGGAGGATCATGAGCCAGCCGACCGAGGCGCGCACCACCTCGAGCAGCGGCATGCCGGTGATCCCCGAGGCCACGAACAGGTTGAGGCCGACCGGCGGCGTCACCATGCCGATCTCCATGTTGACGACGTAGATGATCCCGAGATGCACCGGGTCGATACCCAGCTGGACGGCGGTCGGGAAGAAGATCGGCGCCGTGATCAGGATGATCGCGGTCGGCTCCATGAAGTTGCCGGCGATCAGCAGGATGATGTTCACGATCAGCAGGAACTGCCAGGGCTGCAGGTTGGCGGCCGTGATCAACCGCGCGATGTCCTGCGGGATCTGCGCCGTGGTGAGCACGTGGCCGAACAGGAAGGCGTTGCCGATGATGAACATCAGCATCACGGTGACGCGCCCCGAGTCGGTGAGCACGCGCGGCACGTCGGCAAGCTTCAGGTCGCGATAGATGAACACCGCACAGATGAAGGCATAGACCGCCGACACCGCCGCGGCCTCGGTCGGCGTGAACACGCCCCCATAGATGCCGCCCATGACGATGATGATCAGCAGCAGGCCCCACATGGCGTCGCGGAACGACGTGAGGCGCTCGCCCCAGGACGCTTTCGGCTGGCGCGGCAGGTTCCTCATCCGCGCCGCGACATAGATCGCGATCATCAGGCAGGTGCCGAGCAGGATGCCCGGAATGACGCCAGCCATGAACAGGCGGCCGACCGAAGTCTCGGTCACCGCGCCATAGACCACCATGACGATCGAGGGCGGGATCAGGATGCCGAGCGTGCCCGCATTGACGATCACGCCGGTCGCGAAGGCCTGCGTGTAGCCGACCTTCACCATGCCGGCGATCACGATCGAGCCGATCGCGACCACGGTGGCGGGCGAGGATCCCGACACGGCCGCGAACAGCATGCAGGCGAGCACCGAGGCGATCGCGAGTCCGCCCGGCAGGTGCCCGACCGTGGACACCGCGAAATGGATCATGCGCCGCGCGACCCCGCCGGTGGTGAGGAAATTGCCGGCCAGGATGAAGAACGGGATGGCGAGCAGCGTGAACTGCTCCATGGTCTGGAAGAATTTCAGCGACAGCGAGGCGAGGCTGTCGGGCTCGAAGAAGATGATGGTCAGCAGCGAGGATAGCCCGAGCGCCATGGCGATCGGCATGCCGAGCGCGAGCAGCCCGAACAGCGCGACGAACAGGAAGACGGTGGTCATCGCGACACCGTGGTCGCGTCAGGCTGCGAGTCGCCCGTCACGTCCTTGATGGCTTCGGCCGCCTCGTCGGCGAGCTCGTAGCCGCCCGAACGTCCCGTGATGATGCGCCAGCCCATCTCGAGCAGACGGTATGCGAGCAGCGCGAAGCCGAGCGGCAGGCAGCTGCTCAGGATCCAGCGCTGCACCGGGATGTCCTCGGCCTCGATGCCGATCTCGTAGATCTTGAAGACGTAGACGCTCGAGCCGTAGATCATGAGCCCGGCATAGAGCAGCGTCAGGGCGACCACGAGCAGCCCGATCCAGCGGCGCGCCGCCGGCGACAGCAGGCTGACGAGCGCATCGACACCGATGTGGGAGCGCACCCGCACGCCGTAGGAGATGCCGATCAGCACCAGCCAGGCGAACAGGTAGAAGTCCGCTTCGAGAGCCCAGAGAAATCCGGTGTTGAAGCCGTAGCGCAGAACGACCTGCACGAAGGTCAACAGTGTCATCGCGGCGAGGATCAGGGCGATCAAGCCCTCCTCGACGCGATGGATGATCGCGCGCAAGCTCCCCTCCCCCGGCCCGAGATCATGCGGCGGGGGTGGTCTCCGCGGCCGCCCGCATTATTCGCGTGACTAGTTCGTCGCCTTGCCGTTCGACTTGAGCGCGGCCTCGATCAGGTCCTTGCCGATCTCGTTCTCGAACTTCTTCCACACCGGCTCCATCGCCTTCTTCCACTCGGCGCGCTGCGCCGGCGTCAGCGTGTGGATCGTGGAAGTGCCGGCGGCGGCGATCTTCTTCTTCGCCTCGTCGTTGATCTTCTGCGCGATCTCGTTGTTGGTCTTGGTGGCGACCGCCATCGCCTTGGTGAGCCCTTCGCGGACGTCGGCCGGCAGGCCCTTCCACCACTTGGCGTTCACCAGCACCATGTAGTCGACGATGCCGTGCGACGACTCGGTGATGTGCTTCTGCACCTCGTGCATCTTCTGCGACTGGATGTTCGACCAGGTGTTCTCCTGACCGTCCACCGTGCCGGTCTGCAGCGCCTGATAGACCTCGCTGAAGGCGAGCTTCTGCGGCACGGCGCCGAGCGCCTGGAACTGCGCGGCGAGCACGTCCGACTGCTGGATGCGGAACTTGAGACCCTTGGCGTCGGCCGGCGTGATCAGCGGCTTGTTGGCCGACAGGTGCTTCACACCGTTGTGCCAGAAGGCGAGGCCGAGATAGCCCTTCGACTCCATCGCGCTCAGCAGCGCCTGCCCGGCCTGGCTCGCCTGGAAGCGGTCGATCGCGGCCTGGTCGTCGAACAGGAACGGCAGATCGAACAGCTGGATCTTCTTGGTGAACTTGTCGAATTTGGACAGCGAGGTGGAGAGGATCTGCACGTCGCCGAGCAGCAGCGCCTCCATCTCCTTGGCGTCGCCGAACAGCTGCGAATTCGGATAGACCTCGACCTTCACCTTGCCGGGCAGAAGCTTTTCGGCCTCTTCCTTGAACTTGAGCGCGGCCTGACCTTTCGGCGTGTTCTCGGCCACCACATGACTGAACTTGATGACGGTCTGGGCCGATGCGGCCATTGGCGCCACGAGCAACGCGGCGGCAGCCGCAGCCAAAAGGAATTTGCGCATGCCTCTGATCTCCCTGTGAACGGCGGCGATTGTTCTTGTTTGGCCTGCGTCTCGACGAGCGGCCGCCCACCATGAGCGCAGGGTGCGGTAGGCCAACACTGGCCGCGCGTCGCGTCAAGCCCAAAAGGGCTATGCGTGGGTTTCCGGGCTGGGCGCCTGTCGCAAGGTTAATGGCGGCGCGGCGGTGGCAAAAATCACATGCAGAAAAAGTGACGCCGCCGGGGGTATCGCACCCCGGCGGCTTTCGGCGTCACGGCGATAGGGAGGTCACGGGAGGAGGGATCGCCGGCGCCTCTCGCGTTCAACGCGAAGAGCGCCGACCCGTTCCAGATTCGCGGGAATCAGAAAGCGGCAGCGACCGCGCCGAAGCCCATCGTCTGCACGAGACGCATGGCATTCTGCTTCTGCTCGGGGTCGAGACTGTGGATCAGCGGCATCGCGACCGAGCCGAGGCGACGCAGCTCCTGGGTATCGACCACGACGGCCTTCACGCGGCTCTTGACGCGCTGAACGAGGCCTTCGCCGTCACTGCTCTCGCTCGCCTTGCGCCGCATGATGTCGCGCAGCGTGGCTTCGACCGGAGCCCAATGACGCTCCTGCGTCGAGCTGAGTCGCAGAGCCGACTTGAAGCGCGCGATCTGCGCGTCGCTGATCACCACCTCGCTGGCAGAGACCGGCCGCTGAGCTGCATCAATCGCGACAGCCGAAACCATCGTCGCGAGCGCGAAAACGCCCGCGCGCATCACTTTCCGCATGTGAATTGTCTCCACCCGCTGTGTCTTTGGATGATCGCGAGATAGTGACGAAATCGTTCGCCAACAAGGACGAAATGCGACCAGAAAGCGATATGTGGCAAATAGGGGTTTGCCCGTAGCGTCAAAGACTTGGCGGAAAGTTCCGGAACGGCGGCAAGCGGTATGATGAGCCCGCTCGCCGCCGTTCCAAACCCGCGTTGCGGCTACGGCTTACGTGATATGCGCTCCGCGCGTCTCGACGTAGCAGGCATAGAGCGACTGGCTGCCGGTCATGAACAGCCGGTTCCGCTTGGTTCCACCGAAGCAGACGTTGGAGCAGATCTCGGGCAGCCGGATCTGGCCAATGCGCGTGCCGCCCGGATCGAAGATGTGCACGCCGTCATAGCCGTCGCCGACCCAGCCGGCGCTCGACCAGATGTTTCCATCCTCGTCGGCGCGGATCCCGTCCGAGAAACCGGTCTTGCCGTTCCATTCCATGTTCACGAAGGTCTTCGGATTCTTCAGCTTGTCGCCATCCAGGTCGTAGACCCAGATCTGACTCTTCGCTTCCGGATAGTGCGAGATGCCGGTGTCCGCGATGTAGAGCTTGCTCAAGTCTGGACTGAAGCAGAGACCGTTCGGCTTGAACGGCTCGTCGGCCACGCGCGTGATCTTGCCGCTCTTGTCGATGCGATACACGGCCTCCTTCTGGATCGGCCGCGGGGAGTTGGCGCTGCTCGGCAGGCGATTGCCTTCATACTCCATCAGCCCGCCGTAGCCCGGATCCGTGAACCAGATCGAGCCGTCGTTCGGATGCACGATCACATCGTTGGGTGCGTTGAGCTCCTGCCCGTCGGCCTTGTCAGCCAGCACCGTCACCTTGCCGTTGTGCTCGTAGCGAACAACGCGGCGATGACCGTGCTGGCAGGAGATCTGCCGGCCCTCGTAATCGAAGGTGTTGCCGTTGCTGTTGCCGGACGGATAGCGGAAACGGCGCGAGACGTGATTGTCCTCTTCGAGATAGCGCAGCTGCTCGTCGTTGGGAATGTCGCTCCAGATGAAGTAGCGCCCGACCGCATTCCAGGCCGGGCCTTCGCCCCACAGGCAGCCCGTGTAGAGGCGCTGGATCGGCGTGTTGCCGAGCTTGTATTTGAACTTCTTGTCGATCACGACGATGTCGGGATCCGGATAGCGCTGCGGCTCGGCATCCGGACCGAAGTTGCGCGCGAAGGCTTGCGGCGCCATCGCGGTGACCCCCGCGAGCGCGGTCGCGGCCTTCAGGAATCCGCGCCGGTCGAGCGCGGCGTGGCGGTGAGCCAAGTCGGGCTTGGCGGCGGTGTCGATGAACCGATGTAGCTGCACGCGTGCCATGGACGATCCTCCCGTACGATTGCTTGATCGCCGGAGACGCGCCCTGCCCGTCCCTCACATGACGTCCCCGCGACGTATCATTGTAGGGCGCAGTTCGCGGCGTGATTGTGAAAAGACAGTAATGTTGACCCAACGCTGCACGCCCAACTTTAGAACCGTGGGCCGCGGCTGGGCACGGGCCACGGCGCCGCGTAGCTTGCCCGCCAATGGGCTCAGCGCCGGCCGCATGGCCCGCGATGCACCACTCGCGCGCCCGCATGGCGTGCCAGGCAGGCATTGGAGAAGGTCTGAGGGCGCCCGTGACGCGTGCGCGCGCAGACCGGCCGATGCTCCATGGTGCAGACACCGGGCGAACTTTGCGCCTGCCCTCCGCGGCACGCGCCGCGGTGAATGATCCTGGCGCCCGCATTGCGCGCCAGGCAGGCATTCGAAAAGGTCCGAGGCCGGCTGCCTCGGCGGGCCGCGCACACCGGCGCATACTCGCGGGTGCAGGCCTGCGCGGACCATTCGCCGTCGGACGACGGCGCCGCCGCGGCGGGAGCCGAGATCAGGAGCGGCGATGACAGGGCCAGCGCGACGAGAAGCGAGCGGAGCATCATATCCTCCCTCGGCTTGTGACCCGCGTGGGACGCAGTGCGCGGGTCCATCGGAGGATGGTCGCACCCAATCCGGGCTACGGCATGACCGCTAGCGCCCGCCGCGACAGCGACCGCTGTAAAGGATGCGCGCCTTGTGCCCTTTGGCCTGGCAGCTGTTGGTCACGGTTTGCAGCCGCCCATCGCGCATGCGGGCGCAAACCGGGTCCCATTCCATGCTGCATTTGCGGGCGGACCATTCGGTGCTGGTCAAAGGGCCGGCGGCGGCAGGCGTCGACAGCGGCACGACCAGCAGGGCAAGCGCGATCAGAGCCGAGCGCATCACGAGACCCCCCAGAAGTGAAACGGCCGGGACCCGAAGGCCCCGGCCGATCCTATCAGATCCCGCGCAGCGCGGGCTTCTCGGGCGGCACCATGGCCTCGGGCTTGCCCTTCAGGCGCTTCACCATGAGCTTGTTGAGCGCGCCCAGATAGGCCTTGGCGGAAGCAACGAGCGTGTCCGGATCGGCGCCCTTGGCGGTGACGGACTTGCCGGCCTCGGCGAGGCGCACCGAGACCTCGGCCTGCGCGTCCGTGCCCTCGGTCACGGCGTGCACCTGATAGAGCTCGAGCGTGGTCTCGTTCGGCACCAGCGCCTTGATGGCGTTGAAGGTCGCGTCTACCGGGCCGTTGCCGGTCGCCTGCACGGTCTGGTGCTTGCCCTCGATGTCGAGGGTGAGCGTCGCCGACTGCGGGCCCATGGTGCCGGCGATCACGGTGAGGGAGACCAGCTTCATGCGGTCCTGCGCGGTCGCGATCTCCTCGTCGACCAATGCCTCGATGTCCTCGTCGTAGACGTGCTTCTTGCGGTCGGCGAGCGCCTTGAAGCGCACGAAGGCGTCTTCCAGCTGGTTGCCGGCGAGCTTGTAGCCGAGCTCCTCCAGCTTGTGCACGAAGGCGTGGCGGCCCGAGTGCTTGCCCATCACCAGCGAGGTCTGCTTCACGCCCACGCTCTCGGGCGTCATGATCTCGTAGGTCTGGGTGTGCTTGAGCATGCCGTCCTGGTGGATGCCGGACTCGTGCGCGAACGCGTTCCGGCCGACGATCGCCTTGTTGTACTGCACCGGGAACGACGTACAGGCCGACACCAGCTTCGAGGCGCGCGTCAGCATCGTCGCGTCGACGCCGGTCCAGTAGGGCAGCACGTCGTTGCGCACGCGCATCGCCATCACGACCTCCTCGAGCGAGGCATTGCCCGCGCGCTCGCCGATGCCGTTGATGGTGCATTCGATCTGCCGCGCACCGCCCATCACGCCGGCGAGCGAATTGGCGACCGCCATGCCGAGATCGTCGTGGCAATGCACCGAGAAGCGCGCCTTGTCGGAATTCGGCACGCGATCGCGCACCATGCGGAACAGCGCCGCATATTCCTCCGGCACCGTGTAGCCGACCGTGTCCGGGATGTTGATCGTCGTGGCGCCCGCCTTGATCGCGGCCTCGACGCAGCGGCAGAGGAAGTCGTGCTCCGTGCGCGTTCCGTCCTCGCACGACCACTCGACGTCGTCCGTGTAGTTGCGCGCACGCGTCACCGAGGCGACGACCATCTCGTAGACCTGCTCGGGCTCCATCTGCAGCTTCCACTTGATGTGGACCGGCGAGGTCGAGATGAAGGTGTGAATGCGCCCGCGCTTGGCCGGCTTGATCGCCTCGGCGCAGCGGTCGATGTCCTTCTGCCCCGCGCGCGAGAGGCCGCAGATCACCGCCTTCTTGGTGCGCTTGGCGATCTCGTGCACGGCCTGGAAGTCGCCTTCCGACGCGATCGGGAAGCCGGCCTCGATGATGTCCACGCCCATGTCGTCGAGCAGCTCGGCGACCTCGAGCTTCTCCTCATGGGTCATGGTGGCGCCGGGCGACTGCTCGCCGTCGCGCAAGGTGGTGTCGAAGATGACGACGCGGTCCTTCTCGGAACCCTGCGTGCTCATGGGAAATGATCCTTCTCGATATGCGCCTCAGGGGCGCTCGTCGTGCGCCACGTAAGGGCGCTCTTGGGGTCCTGGTGTCTCGGTCCCCCTGAGTGCCCAGGCGCAAACGCCCAGCCGGCCCTCAGGGGCTGATAAGGAGAAGGAGACCGCCAAGAATGAGGGCAGCACCGGGCCGAGCCTGGGCGGCTCCCCGGACGGTCGTGCGGATATCACCGCCAAACGACATGCTGACCCTCGTCATCGGTTCCCAAGGTCGCGGAGAATGGTAAACAGCGGGTAAACCGCGGCGACCCCGGAACCCGACCCTTGTACCGGAAGTGCCGGGAGGCCCGCAAGCCGTTTGACGGGGAACGCCCATGCCGAACCCCTCGCTCGCCTTCGCAATGCTCATGGCCCTGCTCGCGGGCTGCACGATGACGTCGACCCAGTCGCCCGACGGCAACACGAGCGTGGGCGTGATCGCGGGCGGCGTGAACTTCCACATTCCGGGCCCGAGCCGCTGCGCCGGCCCGATCGGCGACTTCCAGGGCGTGATCGAGAACGACGTCGGCTCGGGCAATCTCAACAAGAGCGTCCATGCCCGGATCACGGCCGAGCTCGAGCCCGTGAAGGCCGCCTGCGCGGCCGGCCGCGAGGCCGACGCGACGCGCCAGCTCGCCGCCCTCAAGGCGCGACACGGGTATCGCTGAACGCAACTAATGCTTACGCGCTGTAGGGTGTGCTCGACGCGCCGAAGCGCCGAGATGCAAGCACCGAGTCTGATCGCGGCGAGCGCACGCGGGCGGCGGCGCAGCACGCGTGCGCTCCGCTGATCGACGCATGAGCACACCGCGAACTCGCCGGCACGCCGAGCACACCCTACGTGCGCTTCCGCTTCTTCGGCGCCTCGGCCTCGAGTGCCTTGCGCGCCTTCTCGAGCTCCTTGAGCGCGGCGCCCTGCACCTTCGGGAAATGCAGATCCCGCTGCTGCATCGCGTCGACCAGCGCCCCCGCGACCACGAGGCGCGCGAACCACTTCTTGTCGGCCGGGATCACCCACCAGGGCGCGTGCGGCGCCGCGGTCTTCGCGATCATGTCCTGGTAGGCCGCCATGTAGCGGTCCCAGAGCTTGCGCTCCTCGACGTCCTGCAGCGAGAACTTCCAGCGCTTGCCCGGCTCCTCCAGCCGCGCCAGGAAGCGCTGGCGCTGCTCCTCCTTCGAGACGTGCAGGAAGAACTTCAGAACGATCGTGCCGTTGCGCGCGAGATAGCGCTCGAAGTTGCGGATGTCCTCGAAGCGCTCATCCCAGATCCTGTCGCTGACCAGCTCCTGCGGCAGCCGCTGCTTCTTCAGATACTCGGGACGAACGCGCACCACGAGCACTTCCTCGTAATAGGAGCGATTGAAGATGCCGATGCGGCCGCGCTCCGGCAGGCACTGGCTGGTACGCCACATGAAGTCGTGGTCGAGCTCCTGGGCGCTCGGCGCCTTGAAGGAATAGACTTGGCAGCCCTGCGGATTGACGCCCGACATCACGTGCTCGATCGCGCTGTCCTTGCCGGCCGCATCCATCGCCTGAAAGATTGCCAGCACAGACCAGCGGTCCTGGGCGTAGAGCAGCTCCTGCAGCTCGGAGAGCCGCTCGACGCCCTCCTTCAGCCGGTCCTTGGCCGTGTCCTTGTCGAGGCCGAGAGTCTCGGCGCAGTCATGGTCGGCGAGCCGGAAGTCACGGCCGTCGGTGACGCGGAAGCGGTAGAGCTCGTCGGAAAGTTTCATCGCGACAGTTCACGCTGCGGCGCGCCACTTGGCAAGCCTCATCGCCACATGTGCCGGATGAAGGCTTCAGCGAAGGGCGGGATCTCGGAATTGAGATCCGCGGGGCTGCGCACGAGATGCACGTCCGCGAGCTCCGGCTCGTCCTCTGCGGCGAGATAATCGAGCACCCGGCGCTGCAGCACCTCGGCGGACTCCTGAGCTTGCAGCACCTTGAACAGCGCGTAACGCGGCCCGGCCGGCACCAGAGTCCAGCCAGGCTCCATGCTGTAGTCACGCGGCGAAAGACCGGTCTCTTCGCCGAGCTCGCGGACGACGCTGCCCTCCAGATCCACCGTGCCGTCGGCACGCACGTCGTTGGGGTCCGGCGTGCCGGCCGGAAAGTAGGTGCGGCCCGCATTGGCCGTGTGTGGTCCCATCACGCCGAGCAGGAAGGCGCCGTCCGCGGTGCGGAGCGCGCCCATGGCGAAGCAGTTGCGGACCATCGGGTCCGGAAAGCCCCAGTCGCGCCAGGCCAGGAAGCTCGCATAGTCGGTCTCGAAGCATGCGCCGCGCAGCACGTCGTCGGAGAGCGTCGCGTCGCGCAAGAGCAGCACGCGGCCGTTGTAGAGCTTCGGCTTCTTCTCCTGCAGCCCCGCGAAGTAGGCGTCGATCTCGGACCGTCGCTCATGCGCGAAGGCCCAGGCTTTGGGCACAAAGGTGAGCGACAGACGTGCGAGGCGGATGATGGAGAGCTCGGTCATCCGGCCAAGTGGCGCAACAGCTACACGCCGGTCAAGCCTCGATCGTGCCTTCGGTCGCGACCACGGCGCCGCCGCCGATCGCGGCTGCCGCCAGCTTGCCGCCGCGCACGTCGAGCGTCAGCTCGATCAGGCTCGGCCGGCCCATCTCGTAGCCCTGCTCGATGCGGATGCGATGCTCGCCGTCGCCAGATTTCCCCTGCGCGACGATGAGCCCTCCGAAGGCCGCGGCCGCCGATCCGGTGGCCGGGTCCTCCGTGATGCCCATGGCGGGCGCGAACATGCGCGCATGGAAGTCGTGACCCTTCTCGGCGGTCTCGCGGCAGAACACATAGGCCTTGGCGGGACCCGCCTTGCCGAAGGCATCGTCGAAGCGCCCGGGCTGTGGGCGGCAGCGGCCGATCGGTTCGAGGCCCGCGACCGGAACGAAGTTGAAGGCAAGTCCCGCCGACCACGCGGACGGCGCGATGCCATCGAAGCCGATCTCGGCAGGTGCGAGCCCGAGACCCGCAGCGGCCGCGGCGGCATCGGGTGCGCCCTCCGTGGGTGCCGGAAGCTTGGGCAGGTCGAAGCGCGCGCGCCCGCCATCCGCGGTCATCTCTTCGACGACACACGTCACGGGACCGACGCCCTCCTCGACGATGAAGGACCCCGTCTTGCCGCCGTCGAGCCGACCGAGCAGCACCGCTGTGCCGACCGTCGGATGTCCCGCGAAAGGCAGCTCGGCGGCCGGCGTGAAGATGCGTAGCTTCGCGAGGTGCTTCCCGTCCGCCGGCGGCAACACGAATACGGTCTCGGGATGATTGAACTCGCGCGCGATGGTCTGCATCGTGGTCGTGTCGAGACCTTCGGCATCGAGCACCACGGCAAGCGGGTTGCCGACGAAGCGCTTGTTCGTGAACACATCGAGCGTGACGAAGCGGCGTTTCATGGATTGCTCCTCAGATCGGCTCGGGACGGAATTCGCGGCTCGGCGAGATGAACTCGTCCTGCGCCTCGACCAGCAGGATCTCGCGCGAGCCGGCATCCGATGTGCGCTTGAGCAGGCCGAAGACGGACGACGCCGCCCGCGCGAGCGCTTCGGCGGCGGAGCCGCTCGCCAGATAGTGCGCGAAGAACAGCGCCGCTATCGCATCGCCGGCGCC
The DNA here is from genome assembly GCA_023404705.1 of Pseudomonadota bacterium. Lineage (GTDB taxonomy): Bacteria > Pseudomonadota > Alphaproteobacteria > Rhizobiales > Xanthobacteraceae > FEB-22. The sequence continues at coordinate 31,667 of JAEYAU010000022.1, read as the reverse complement.
ATTCACCGAGATCGGCAGCTTGGGCGTGCGGACGCGATAGCGGCCATCCTCGTCCGAGGCGATGAGGTCGATCGCGTCAGCGGGTGTCTCGTCGGTGTGCAATGACGTCACCAGGATCGCGCGCGGCCCGAGCTCGTGCACCGCCGCAATAGCGGAGAGCGCGTCCTGGCGCGTCGCCGTGGTGCGCCCGGACAGGAAGTCGAGCTCGAACTGGTTCGGCGTGATCACGTCGGCCGTCGGCACGGCGCGATCGCGCATGAACTCCGGAATTCCCGGCCGCACGAAGATGCCGCGGCCCACATCGCCGATCACCGGATCGCAGCAGTAGCGCGCGTTGCGATTGGCGGCGCGCACGCGCGCGACCGCGGCCAGGATCGCCTCGCCGATCTCGGCCGCGCCCATATAGCCCGAGATCACGCCGTCGCAGGTGCCGAGCACGCCACGCTCCGCGATGCCTTCGACGACCTCGCCGATCATGCCCGCGTCGAACACGCGCCCCTTCCACGCGCCGTAGCCCGTGTGATTGGAGAACTGCACGGTATGGATCGGCCACACCTCGACACCGAGCCGCTGCAGCGGGAACACCGCCGCGGCATTGCCGACATGGCCGTAGGCGACATGGGACTGGATGGAGAGCAGGTTCACGGAAGTGCACGCGCGGGTTCGTGGAGCCTTACGCGTACCCCGCGCAATCGCGACCGACAAATGAATTCAACTTACTGGTTGGATCGACCCGGATGATCGCTGCGTCCGTGCCGGGCCATCTCCGTCCACACCATGCCTTCCGCGAAGGACAAGAGCTCGGCCATCTTCGGATCCTGCTCCGCAAGGCATGCCTGCTCCAGGCGAGCCGCCTGGTCCTCGTGCAGCAGCCAGTTCACGACCCGTTCGGCTTCCGCCGTCACGCGCGGCTCGCGCAGCTCGTACCAGGCGGTGTTGCGCAGGCGGGGCCAGCGGGCATTTCCGATGATGTTGGCGAGATGCAGATCGGCATTGCGGGTGCGCTCCTTCTCCCACGCCGCCAGCATCATGCCGACGTCGCCCTGCGCGAAGGCCACCATGCAGATCAGGTCCTCGGCCGCGTCCGAATCGTAGGTCGGCAGCTCATCGTGATCGTCGCGAGGCGGCACTTCGAGCGCCAGCCGCAGCAGCGCGACGAACGCATCGTCGACTGCCTTCGCCTCGGCATCGGGCCAGGTCGCCCGGTAATTTGCGTGGGAGAGGCGCCGCAGGCACGTCTCGACTCCGGTCGTGCTCGGCACCTCGCCGAGCGCAATCAATTCGAAGTAGCGCGGCAGAAAATATTTGAGGTCGTCCTCCACCTTGCCGTCCCACTCGTGGGCGGAGCCCGTGTATTCGGCGAGTGTGGTCGCGGTCAGCTCGTGCAAGGGAGTCTTGATCAGGGCCTGCTCGACCTGCGGCGCGACGCAGGACGGACACCTGCATACGATGATCCGTCCGCCCAGCCGGTAGCGGCCGAACACCTCATAGGCCTTGTCGATCACGGCATCGATGTCGACGCGGTCATCCATGAGCCTTCGTCGCTCCGGCCCGGCAGGGCGTTCAAACGACAACGGCCCCGCAGAGCGGGGCCGTGCCGGCATTTGTCGGGAGAGACCGCCGTCAGTTCGAGGGCTTGCTCGCCTGCTCGACGAACTTGTTCGTGTACGTCTTGGAGAGGTCGATCTTCGCCTGCGCGACGGCCGGCGAGGACTCGCTGAACACCGCGAGCACGGCCTGCGCGCCCTTGGGATCCATCAGGCCGGTCTCGGAATACATCGGGATCGTGTTCTTGAGCGCGGCCAGATAGAGCTCCTTGTCCTTGCCGACCAGCTCCTCCGGCATCTTCGCCATGATCTCTTCGGCCTTGTGCGAGTGGATCCACTTGAGCGTGGCGACGATCGCGTTCGTGAGCGCCTGCGCCTCCTTCGGATGCGAGTCGATCCAGTCCGCGCGCGTGTAGAGCGCACCGCCCGGATACTCGCCGCCGAACACCGAGAGTGTGTCCTTCTGCGTGCGCGTGTCGGCCAGGATCACCAGATCCTTGAATTTGCCCTGCAGCAGCGTGAGCGCCGGATCGAGCATGATGGCGGCATCGACCTTGCCCTGCTCCATGGCGGCCACCGCGGTGGCGCCGAGGCCGACGCCGACGACCGAGATGGAGGTCGGATCCATGCCGTTCTTCTTGGCGATATATTTGAGGAAGAAGTCGGTCGAGGAGCCCGGCGCGCTGACGCCGACGGCCTTGCCGGCGAGATCCTTCACGGACTTGATCGTGCCGGTCTGCTTCGGCGACACCACGAGGGCGAAGCCCGGGTAGCGGTCGTAGACCACGATCGACTGCATGATCTGGTTCTTCGCCGCGAGGTTGACCGTGTGGTCGAAATATCCCGAGACGACGTCGGCGCTGCCGCCGAGCACCGCGGTCAGCGCCTGCGAACCGCCCTTGAAGTCCACCATCTCGACTTCGACGCCGGCCTTCTCGTATTCGCCGAGTTGCTTGGCGAGGACCGTCGGCAGGTAGCACAGGCACGCGGCGCCGCCGATCGCGACCGTCACCTTCGGTTTCGACTGCGCCACGGCATCGCCCTGCCCCAAGGCCAGAGTGAGCGCCAGCGCAAGCGCGCCGGAAGTTGCTTTCCAATGTTTCATCGTCGTCCTCCCGATTGCCCTGATCGTGGGCTTAATTCGCGTTCGTGGGATTTCTTATAGGGTTTCGCACCCGATTTCGCAAAGACCGCAGCGCTGATGGAACCTGCGTCAGGTCCGCGTATCCGCGGCCGCGGGACGCCAGACCAGCAGCCGCTTCTCGATCATGGTGACGATCATGTCGATCACGATGACGAAGACCGCCAGCACGAACATGCCGGCAAACACGCCGGCGACGTCGAACACGCCTTCGGCCTGCTGGATGATATAGCCGAGCCCGGCCGCCGAGCCGAGATACTCGCCCACCACCGCGCCCACCACGGCGAAGCCCACCGAGGTGTGCAGCGATGAGAACATCCAGGACAGCGCCGAGGGCCAATAGACGTGGCGCATCAGCTGGCGCTCGTTCATGCCGAGCATGCGCGCATTCGCGAGCACGGTCGGGCTCACTTCTTTCACGCCCTGATAGACGTTGAAGAAGACGATGAAGAACACCAGCGTGACGCCGAGCGCCACCTTCGACCAGATGCCGAGCCCGAGCCACAGCGTGAAGATCGGCGCCAGCACCACGCGCGGCAGCGCATTCGCCATCTTGACGTAAGGGTCGAACACCGCCGCGATCAGCGGCTGGCGCGCGAACCAGAAGCCGATCAGCACGCCGCCGATCGAGCCGATCGCGAAGGCCAGCATCGCTTCCAGCAACGTCACCCAGAGATGCTTCCAGATCGTCCCGGTGACGAACCACTTCCAGACCTGGGCTGCCACGTCCACCGGGGTCGAGAAGAAGAACGGCGGCAGCAGCGTCACGCCGAAGATCGGCACCGTCGTGAATACGTGCCAGATGCCGATGAACACGACGGCGGCCAGAACCTGGAGCGCGATGAGCGTCGTCCGCGACATCAGCCGCCCCCCGTCTGCATGTAGCCTTTGAGCACCTCTTCCTTCAGCGTGTCCCAGATCTCGCGGTGCAGCCGGTGGAAGGCGGGATCGAGCTTCACCTCGCCGATGTCGCGCGGGCGCGGCAGCTCGACCTTCCAGTCGCCGATGATGCGCGCAGCCGGGCCTGCCGACATGATCACGACGCGATCCGACAGCGCGATCGCCTCCTCGAGATCGTGGGTGACGAACAGCACGGCCTTGCGGTCCGCGGTCCAGAGATCGAGCAGCAGATTGCCCATGATCTGCCGCGTCTGCGCGTCGAGCGGGCCGAACGGCTCGTCCATCAGCAGGATCTTGGGATCACGGATCAGCACCTGGGCGAGACCGACACGCTTGCGCTGCCCGCCCGAGAGCATGTGCGGATAACGGCCGCCGAAGCCGCTTAAGCCCACGCGCGCGAGCCACTGGTCGGCGCGCTTGTGCGCCTCCGCTTTGGCCGTTCCGGCGATCTCGAGGCCGATCGCCACGTTGTCGCGCGCGGTCTTCCAGGGAAACAGCGCCTCGGCCTGGAAGAGATAGCCCGCTTGCCGGTTGAGGCCGCTGAGCGGCGTGCCGAAGATCGCGGCCTTGCCGGCGCTGGGCGCCAGCAGCCCGGCCGCCACATTGAGCAGCGTGGATTTGCCGCACCCGGTCGGGCCCACGATGGAGACGAACTCGCCGTCGGCGACCGAGAGCGAAGCGTCCTTGACTGCCGTGTAGCTCGTGTCGGTGGCGAGGCGGAACGAGATCGTCACGTCCGACAGCGCGACCGCGGGCCCGCGCTCGGGCGCAGCAGTCGTCCTCGCGCTGGCCGCGCCCTCGTTCATCGGTCCCCTCTTCGGCAGGTCTCATTGCCCGCCCGCCGCGCAAACTAGCGGCCCCGCGAGGAGATTCAAGCTTTCATGCGTGCGACCTTGCGGCGCCGCTACAGGCCTTTGATCAGGCCGGCATTGATCAACAGCCGGTTGAACCGCCGCGCCTCGGCGCCGCCATGGCAGCGATAGAACAGGCCGCGGCACTCCTGCAGGATGCGCTTCTGCTCCGTGAAGGTTGCGTCGAGCGGCAGCCCGGCCGCCTCCAGCACCACCAGCGGCAGATAAGGCGCATCGAGCGTGTCGGTCGCGAGGCTGAGGTCGCGCGGCGTGAAGTTGACGGCGTCGACCGCATAATAGGTCGTGAGGAAGCGCTGATCGTTGGCCGCGATCTGCCGCATCAGGAAGGATTCGTCGTATTTCGGGTTGATCAGCTTGCGCGCGAAGGCCGGCTGATGATCGCCGAAGCGTACGATCAGGAAGGGCTCGTCCGGAAACTCGCGCTTCAGCTGCGCGACGAACTCCGCATAGTTCTGCTTGCTCAGCATCTGGCGGCGAATGTACTCGTCGGCCTCGCTGACATTGCCGAGGTCGCGCCAGCTCGGCGTCAGATCCGGGCGGAAGCGGTAGTCCCACGGGAAGTGGTTGGCGAGCGTATAGACCATCAGGAACAGCGGCTGGCTGCCCCGCTCGCGCGCAAGAATTCCGGCCGCCGCATCGTAGTAGAAGCTGTCAGGCTCGACGCCCTTGGCGCCGAGATCTTTCGAGTCGAGGAAGTGCTCGATGCCGGTCGTGGTGTGGAAGCGGCGCGCGCTCAGAAATGCACCCATGTAGGAGTAGAGGCTGTAGGTCTTGTAGCCGCAGCGCCGCAGCGTCTGCGGCAGCCCGCGCTCGACGCGCCCGGCCGCGATGCGGGTGACGAAATCCGCGAACCGACCATAGGAGCGCACCGACAGTCCCGTGAGCACGTTGTACTCGGTGAACCAGCTCGGGCCTCCCACGCCCTCGACGATCAGCGAGCGCGCCTTGCCGTCGGCCGAGAGGAAATGATCCTTGTAGCCGGCCGGAACGCGCATGTTCGGCAGCGACGTAATGTCGAAGCTGGACTCATCGAACACCATGACGATGTTCGGCCGCTTGTGCGCCGTGGTGCAGCCCGCGTCACCGAGCGCTGGCGTGCCTTTGAGCTGCTCGGTCACATTTGCATCGGCCTCGAGAATGCCGCGCGTCACGTAGTCGGTGAGCGCCACTACGCCCGAGCGGGCGAACTTCGAGAAATATTGGCCCGCATACCAGTCATTGTAAGGATCGCTGTCGACCGAGAAGGATAGGCCGCCGAGACCGAGGAGACACACGCCGCACCCGAGCATGGCGCTGCGGATCCGCACGCGGAACGAGTCGAGCCACCAGATCGCGGCGAGAGCGATCGATCCCAGCACGACGCCGATCAGCACCTTCAGGTGCAAGCCTGGAACCACGGTCAGCAGGAAGCCGAACGTATCGGAATCGATGATCAGCAGGTCGACGAAGTTGACCGTCAGGAACAACACACTGTGCTTGAGCTGCGACAGCAGGATCAGCAGAACGACGAGGGAGAGCGAAAGCGCGCCGGCGAGCACGGGCCGGCGCAGCAGCATGAGAAATATGAAATTGAGCACGCCCCAGCTCAGCGCGAAGGCCACCATGTCGACGAGCGTGTCCTCGGTGAGCCACATCACGACTGCGGCCACGAGATGGATGGTCACGATCAGCGCGATGCGCGCCCTGCCGTGGCGCGCCAGCGCATCACGAGGGAGAAGCCGGCGATCAATGAACGCGAGGGCGGGAGGCATGAACGGACGCGGCGGCCGCGCCCTGAGGAAACGCTTGGGCTACGGGTCGATGTCATCAAACTGTAACAAATGTGTCATGGCAAGGGCGGGCGACGCCGGACCCTGTCGGCCCGCGCCTCTTCAGCCCTTGTTTAGGTTCTTGGGATCCGAGAGGCCGAGCCGCTTGCCGATCGCCCGGTCGAGCATGCGCCGGGGCAGCAGCCCAAAAACGAGCCCGGTCAACCGGTCCGGCCGGATCTCGTAGCGGACCTTCGGGCGCGCAGCCGTGAGCGCCTGCAGCACGACCTCGCCCACCCGCTCGGGCGGCAGCCCGCCCTTGCCGAGGCCCACCATCATCTCCTGGGCCTTCTGGGCGGCCGCATACCAGGGCGATCCCCGGTAAGGCTCGATGTCGATCGCCTCGGCCTTGCCCCAGATCGGCGTCGCGATGGCGCCGGGCGCCACCAGGATCACATCGATGCCGAACAGCATCAGCTCGCGCCGCAGGCTCTCCGAGAGGCCCTCCAGCGCGTGCTTGGAGGCCGAATAGGGCGCCAGGAACGGCATGCCGCGCCGGCCCGAAACCGAGCTCATCATGACGATCCGGCCCGGCGGGCCCGAGAGGCTCGCCTCCGTCCCGAGCAGCGGCGCGAAGGCCTGAGTGACGATCAGCTGGCCCGTGAGGTTGATTTCGATCTGGCGCCGGAAGTCCGCGACGGGCAATTCCAGCAGCGGCCCCGGCACGGCGACCCCGGCATTGTTCACCAGGCCGGCGAGCCGGGTCCCCTGCAGCGCCGCGCGCACGGTCTGCGCGGCAGCCGCGACGGCAGGCTCGTCAGTGACGTCGAACGTGAGCGGCGTGAAGCCGGCGCCGAGCTCCGCCGTCAGCCGCGCTGCATCCTCGGCGCGGCGCACGCTGCCGAAGACATGGAAGCCGCCCGCGAGGAGCACCTTGGCGGTGCTCCAGCCGATCCCGGTCGAGGCTCCGGTGACGACGACGCTGCGCATGCGGGGAAGCTTAGCGCAAGTTTCGTAGGGTGTGCATGCCGGCCGCTGCGCTCGTTGTCACCTGCTGAGGTCATGCCGGCATGCGCCCGCGGCCGACGCCGGCGCAGCACGCGTGCGCAAAGACGGAAAGACGGCCGAGGGGCGATCGTCGCGCCTCGGCCGTCACGCAAGTCGGCTGTTGCCGACTTGCGCATCTATCATGCCCAGATCGGGCAAGCCCGATCTGGGTGCACATCCTACCAAGCGCGGATCAATTCCGCGACTTGTCGACCAGCGCCTTGGCCTTGATCCAGGGCATCATGCCGCGCAGCTTCTCGCCCACCTCCTCGATCGGATGCGAGGCCATCTTGGCGCGCATCGCCTTGAACGAGGTCTGGTTGACGCGGTTCTCGAGCATCCAGTCGCGCGCGAAGCGGCCTTCCTGAATATCGGCCAGGATGCGCTTCATCTCGGCCTTGGTCTCGTCCGTGATCACGCGCGGACCCGACTTGTACTCGCCGTATTCCGCGGTGTTGGAGATCGAGTAGTTCATGTTGGCGATGCCGCCCTCGTAGATCAGGTCGACGATCAGCTTCACCTCGTGCAGGCATTCGAAATAGGCCATCTCGGGCGCGTAGCCGGCTTCGCACAGGGTCTCGTAGCCGGCCTTGATCAGCTCGACGAGGCCGCCGCACAGCACGACCTGCTCGCCGAACAGGTCGGTCTCGCACTCCTCGCGGAAGCTCGTCTCGATGATGCCGGCCCGTCCGCCGCCGATCGCCGAGCCGTAGGAGAGGCCGAGGTCGTGCGCGTTGCCCGAGGCGTCCTTGTGGATCGCGAGCAGGCACGGCACGCCGCCGCCGCGCTGATACTCCGAGCGCACCGTGTGGCCCGGGCCCTTCGGCGCGATCATCAGCACGTCGAGATCGGCGCGCGGCTCGATCAGGTTGAAGTGGACGTTGAGGCCGTGCGCGAACATCAGCGCCGCGCCCTTCTTCATGTTCTCATGCAGATGGTCGCGATAGATGTCGGCCTGCAGCTCGTCCGGCGTCAGCATCATCATCACGTCGGCCCACTTCGCGGCCTCGGCGACCTCCATCACGGGAAGCTTCTCGCCTTCCGCCTTCTTGGCGGAGCCCGATCCCTTGCGCAGGCCGACCGCAACCTCCTTCACGCCGGAGTCGCGCAGGTTGAGTGCATGGGCATGGCCCTGGCTGCCATAGCCGATGATCGCCACCTTCTTGCCCTTGATCAGGTTCAGGTCGGCGTCGCGGTCGTAATAAACGCGCATGTCTTAGTCCTCGCTCGGGCGACGTGTTTCGTCGCATCCCCAACTTTGTCGAGAGTCCCCTGCTTTTGCCGGGGAGGTGAAGAATTGCCGGGCGTGCTTCTAGCGCATGATCCGGCAAAACGGAAACCGGTTTTCGGAATGGCCGCGTGGAACGGCCGACGACCCTAGGCCGCGCCCCCTTCCCGCGCCTGCATGCCGTCGGGCCCGCGGCCGATCGCGACCACGCCGGTGCGCGACACCTCGACCAGGCCGAGGGGCAGCATCAGCCCGACGAACTGGTCGATCTTGTCGGTCCGCCCCGTGATCTCGAACACGAAGCTCTCCGTGGTCGCGTCGATCACGCGCGCCCGGAACGCATCGGCGAGCCGCAGCGCCTCGACGCGGGCATCGCCCTTGCCGCGCACTTTCACCATGGCAAGCTCGCGCTCGATGGTCGGGCCGTCGATCGTGAGATCGACGACGCGGTGCACCGGCACGAGCCGCTCGAGCTGGTTGCGGATCTGCTCGATCACCATGGGCGTGCCCGTGGTGACGATCGTGATGCGCGAAAGATGTTTCTCGTGCTCGGTCTCGGACACGGTGAGCGAGTCGATATTGTACCCGCGGCCCGAGAACAGCCCAATCACGCGCGCGAGCACGCCGGGTTCGTTGTCGACCAGGACCGCGAGCGTGTGACGTTCGGCAGGTTCGTTCTTCATCAGCATGACAGACTCAAAAACCGGATGCCCCGTTACGTGCGACCGCGGACGCGGTCACACCATGATCTTCCCTTCATCGGAGACCTGCATGTCCTCCGGCGTGACGCTGTCGCCAAGGATCATCTCGTTGTGCGCGCGCCCGCCCGGGATCATCGGGAAGCAGTTCTCCTTCGGATCGACCACGCAGTCGAACAGCACCGGCTTGTCGACGTTGATCATCTCCTTGATCGCGGCATCGAGATCGCCCGGCTTCTCGCAGCGGATGCCGACCGCCTGATAGGCCTCGGCGAGCTTCACGAAGTCCGGCAGCGCGTGGCTGTAGCTCTCCGAGTAGCGTCCGCCATGCAGCAGCTCCTGCCACTGGCGCACCATGCCCATGTACTGATTGTTGAGGATGAAGATCTTGATCGGCAGGCGATACTGCACGGCCGTCGACATCTCCTGCATGGTCATCAGCACCGAGGCCTCGCCCGCGATATCGATGACCAGCGAGTTCGGATGCGCGATCTGCACGCCGACCGCCGCCGGCAGGCCGTAGCCCATGGTGCCGAGGCCGCCCGAGGTCATCCAGCGGTTCGGCTCCTCGAAGCGATAGAGCTGCGCGGCCCACATCTGGTGCTGGCCGACCTCCGTCGTGATGTAGCAATCCTTGTCCTTGGTCGCCTCGTAGAGGCGCTGGATCGCGTATTGCGGCTTGATCACGTCGTTCGAGGGCCGGTAGGCGAGCGAGTTGCGCGCGCGCCACTTCTCGATCTGACCCCACCAGCTCGAAAGCGCCTTCTTGTCCGCCTGCGCGCCCGAGGAGCGCCACAGCCGGATCATGTCCTCGAGCACGTGCCCGCAGTCGCCGACGATGCCGAGATCGACCTTGACGTTCTTGTTGATCGACGACGGGTCGATGTCGATGTGGATGCGCTTCGAGCCCGGCGAGAAGGCATCGAGCCGGCCCGTGATGCGGTCGTCGAACCGCGCGCCGACGCACAGCATGACGTCGCAGTCGTGCATCGTCATGTTGGCCTCGTAGGTGCCGTGCATGCCGAGCATACCGAGCCACTGCGGGTTCGCGGCCGGGAAGGCACCGAGGCCCATCAGCGTCGAGGTGATCGGGTAACCTGTGAGCGCGACCAGCTCGCGCAGCAGGTGCGCGGCCTCGCGGCCCGAATTGACCACGCCGCCGCCCGAATAGATCACGGGCCGCTTGGCGTTCGCGAGCATCTCGACCGCGGCCTTGATCTTGTCCATGTCGCCCTTGAGCTTCGGGCGATAGGTCTTGTGCTGCACGTTCTTCGGCCCCGCATAGGCGCCGGTCGCGAACTGGATGTCCTTCGGGATGTCGACGACGACCGGCCCCGGGCGGCCGTTCGCCGCCACGTAGAACGCCTCGTGCAGCACGCGCGAGAGGTCGGCGATGTTCTTCACCAGATAGTTGTGCTTGGTGCAGGGCCGTGTGATGCCGACCGTGTCGCATTCCTGGAACGCATCGTTGCCGATCAGATGCGTTGCGACCTGGCCCGTGATGCAGACGATCGGGATCGAGTCCATCAGCGCATCGGTGAGGCCCGTCACCGCATTGGTGGCGCCCGGCCCCGAGGTGACCAGCACGCAGCCGACCTTGCCGGTCGAGCGCGCATAGCCCTCCGCGGCGTGCACCGCGCCCTGCTCGTGCCGCACCAGCACGTGCTTGACCTTCTCCTGCTGGAAGATGGCGTCGTAGATCGGCAGCACCGCGCCGCCCGGGTAACCGAAGATCGTATCGACCCCCTGGTCCACGAGCGCTTGGATCACCATCTCGGCGCCGCTCATCTCCTTCGTCATCGTCAGCTCCTGTGTCTCGCTCGGGCCAGAATCAAAAAGGGCCCGTGGGGGCCCTTTGCATGCGCACCGCCAAACGTCCCGGATGGCCTAGCCACCCGCGGCGGTGCGCTCCCTAAGTACGACAATAAAATTGCGCATTTGCGCTGCCTCTGGTCCGAAAGTTGCGGGACTTATAGGGGGCAAACGGGGCCGCGGTCAAGCGGAATGACCGGAAAATCGATTCAGCCGTGTCACAGACACGGAAGGGTCCTAAGGTCAGCCATGGACGCTCCTCTCCCGCAAACACCGCCCGCAACCGCCCTGCGGCTCACGGCGCGCGTCCTGCTGCTCGGCGAGCGGCTCGACACGGCCGGCCTCGAGCGCAGCGACGTGATCTCGACCATGCCGCTGGCCTTCCGGGTCGGCGAAGGCGGCTACGCGGTGCTGTTCCGCTACGGCGTCGCCGTGCTGATCGGCCTCACGCCGCTCGCCGAGGACGAGGTGCTGCGCGCGCTCCGTCCGCGCGTGCACATGCCTTTCGACACGGTCGAGGCCGAGGTCGCCACCATCGAGGTCGCGCCCAACCAGGAGGACCAGATCCTGCCCGGCGGCCCGATCGGCGTGAAGGACCTGACGCCACCGCGTCTCCTCGTGATCGCCGACGTGCTCGCCAAGAACGTCGCGCTGATCCGCGACGAGCGCGAGGTGAGCCGCGTGTTCGAGGTGATCGAGCCTTTTGCGGCCGAGCTCGCGCGCTCCGGCCGCTCGCCCTCGAACCGCCGCGCCATGCTGCGCACCATCGGCCAGGCCCTGCTCGTGCATCATCGCATGTCGGGCCGCGTCGAAGTGGAAGAGAAGCCCGACGTGCTGTGGGACAACCCGCATCTCGAGCGGCTGTTCGCGCGCCTCGCCGACGAGTACGAGCTCAAGGAGCGCGCCTCCGGCGTCTCGCGCAAGCTGCGCGTCATCGACGAGACCGCGCGCGCGCTCACCGACCTGATCGACACCCAGCGCAGCGTGCGCCTCGAAGCCACCATCGTGCTGCTGATCGTGGTCGAGGTCGTCATGGCGTTCTACGAGCTGTTCTTTCGCGCCAGGTCGTGAGCGCGGCCTCGCGCGCGGTCTCGGGCGTGGCCCAGGTCCACCCTGGCATCTGATGGCGGAACCAGGTGAACTGGCGCTTGGCGTAGTGGCGCGTGTCCTTCTGCCCGCCCTCGACGGCCTCCGCGAGTGAGATCTCGCCCTTGAGGTGGCGGATCAGCCACGGCACGCCATGCGCCTTCATGGCGGGCAGCAGCGGATCGAGACCGCGTGCCGCGAGCGCCCTCACCTCCTCCATTGCGCCCGCCGTCAGCATGGCTTCGAAGCGCGCATCGATGCGCGCATAGAGCGCCGCGCGATCGAGTTCGAGGAACACCTGTACGGCCTGTGCGGGATCGAGCGTCGCCGGCAGGCCCTCGCGGTGCCAGTCCGCGAGCGGCCGGCCCGTCGCCTCGACGACTTCCAGCGCACGGGCGATGCGCGTGCGATCCGCCGGCTTGAGCCGCGCGCCCGCTTCCGGATCGCGCTGCGCGAGCTCCGCATGCAGCACGGCCGGCCCCTCGCTCTCCATCCGCGCGCGCACGCGCTCACGGATCTCGGGCGGGACCGGCGGCACGGCCGCGAGCCCGCGCGTCAGCGCCTTGAAGTAGAGCCCGGTGCCGCCGACCACGATCGGCACGCCGCCGGCGCGCCACACCTCGGCAAGCACCGGCTGCACATCCGTGAGCCAGCGGCCGACCGAATAGTTCACGGCCGCATCGACGTGCCCATAGAGACGATGCGGCGCCTGCGTCTCCTCGTCGGGCGTCGGCCGCGCCGTGATGATGCGCAGGTCGCGATAGACCTGCATGGCGTCGGCATTGATCACGGTGCCGCCGAGCTCGCGCGCCAGCGCGAGCCCCAGCGCCGACTTGCCGCTCGCGGTCGGGCCTGCGATAAGCACCGCCCGCTTAGGCTCTCCCCCATGACTCATGTCGCGACCCTGATCTCCAACCCGGCCCGGCCCGCGCTCGACGACGCCGCGCTCGCGCGCGCCGCCGCCCTGCTGCCGCGCGCCGAGAGCCCGCGCTGGCTCGATCGCGGAATCGCGGCCGACATTCCCTTTAGCGGCTCGGCCGCCGATGACAACCTCGCGAGCCGGCTGCGCGAGGCCGTGCCCCACGTCGATGTCGTCGTGCAACCCGCGGCCGGTCGGCGCAAGCACCTGTTCGTCGCCGACATGGATTCCACCATGATCGGCCAGGAATGCATCGACGAGCTCGCGGACTTTGCAGGCCTCAAGGCGCATGTCTCGGCGATCACCGAGCGCGCTATGCGCGGCGAGATCGCCTTCGAGCCGGCGTTGCGCGAGCGCGTGGCCTTGCTCGCGGGCTTGCCCGGCAGCGTGATCGACGAGGTGATCAAGACCCGCATCAAGCTGGTGTCCGGCGCACGCGCGCTGGTCGAGACCATGCGAGCGAATGGCGCGCACACCTGTCTCGTGTCGGGCGGCTTCACGCTGTTCACCAACCGCGTCGCCGAGATGATCGGCTTCCACGAGAATCGCGCCAACAGGCTCGTCGTGCGCCCCGACGGCCATCTCGCGGGCGAGGTCACCGAGCCGATCCTCGGCCGCGAGGCCAAGCTCGCCACGCTGATCGAGCTGCGTGACCAGCTGAAGCTGCGCAAGGAGGACACGCTCGCGGTCGGCGACGGCGCCAACGATCTTGCGATGCTCGGCGAAGCCGGCCTCGGCGTTGCCTATCATGCGAAGCCCGTCGTCGCCGCGGCCGCGCATGCGCGCGTCGAGCATGGTGACCTCACCGCGCTGCTCTACATGCAGGGTTATCGGCGGGAAGAGTTCGTTTCGTAGGGTGTGCTCGGCGCGCCCCGCCATCCGATCATGAACGGTGAGTCGGATCGCGCCGAGCGCACGCGTGCGGCGAGTCAGCACGCGTGCGCTCGTGCGGATCGCGCATGAGCACATCGCCAACGCATCGGCCGCGCGAGCACACCCTACGAAGAAAGCGCCTTTATCTCCGCGGCGCTCTGCGCCCGGAGTGTCACTCGCGAGGCCCCCAGAGGGAGCGGAGCGCCGAGACGGCGCGGCCCGCTTGCGAGGCGGACCAGAGATCGGGCGTCAGCCCGACCGAGGCAACGCTTGCGAGGCGTTGCCGCGGGTTCCTTGCGATCGGAGCCCGCGCGCCTCTCGGCGCTCCACTGCGGTTCCCGGTCCCTGTGCCCCCGTTAGGGGACCCATGACCGTCACGGTGTCGAAGCCGCGCTTCTGTGAGGATCCCCTGAGAGGATCGCGTCACGCCTAGCAGGTCACTGCGCTCCGACCGTGGTGTCGGAGTGGCTGTTCTTCGAACCGCCCCGGGCCGGCTGCCAGCCTGGCCGGAGGACCACGTCCCTGCTCTCGTCGACGGCGGCACCGGTGACGCCCCTGGTGAGCAGGAACGCGCCGAGTATGCACGCCTTTCGGAAAAACGCAAGAGGATATTCTGGAAAACAGAAAAATAATTCTTTCCCCGCGGCGTCCCTCATCGCGGCGGCTTCACGTCGCGGCCGAGCCGGCGGTGGAACGTGCCGGTCGCGACCTCCCAGATGCGCACGTCGGAGCCCATCGAGGTCGTCACCGCGAACTTCTCCTGCGGATCGAACGAGACCGAGTGGCAGAGATCCGTGAACGGCCCGTAGTGCCGGATGAATTTGCCGGTGGCGACGTCCCAGAGCTGTGGATGCGAGCGGCACGTGACGAGCTGGCTGCCGTCGCGATTGAGGGCGAGGCCGAAGATCGAGAACATCGGGTGCACCTGGATCTTCTGCACGAGCTTGCGGTCCGCGACTGACCAGACGATCGCGGTGCCGCCCGCGGCCGCGGCCAGGAGCTTGCCGTCGGCCGAGAAGGCGAGCGCATCGGCGCGCTCGTTGCCGGTGCCCAGCTCGGCGATCTTCTCGCCGGTCTCGAGACGCCAGAGCACGACGCGGCCTTCCATCTCGCGGCCACCGATGGTCGCGCGGTCAATGCCGGTCGCGACCACGCCCGCCGGATCCGACACCGCGACCGAGCGCATCTTCCGGAACGGCAGCGCCATGCGGTACTTCGGCTCAAATGTCGCGGCGTCCATCGCCTCCACGGCGGTGCCGTCGTCGCTCGACACGAACAGCAGGCCGGATTTCGAGACCGCGAGGCGCTGCGCAAAGGGGTAGTCCTTCATGCTGCGCGTGCCGATGGTCTTCAGCACTTCGCCGGTGTCGAGCGCGACGATCTGCACCGGATGCCCGTCCGCAGCGGCGGCGAGCCGCTTGCCGTCGGGCAGGAAGACGAGATCGCGATAGCGACCCTGGTTCGGCTTGCCGTCGCGACGGAACGGCTGAACGGTCGCGACGTTGCGGATCAGCTTGCCGGTCGCGGCGTCCCAGAGCTTCACGGTCTCGTCGAAGCTCGCGCTCGCGATGAACCTGCCGTCCGGGCTGAAGCGCGCCTGATAGGTCCAGTGCTTGTGGGTCGCGTCCGGATCCGCATCCGCCATGTCGTGCACGGGCTTGTCCGAAAGCTTGATCTGCTCGCAGAGCTGCGCGAGCTCGGCCTCGACCTCAGCCCGCTTGTCCGCCGGCAGCCGCGAGAGCAACGCATTGCGGTCGAAACCGGGATCGCAGAGCTGCGCCAGCTGCACCTGCTGGCCCCATGCGGGCGCCGAGAACGACAATGCGAGGACGATCCATGCGGCACGCCGATCGAGCATCCGACACCTCCCTGGCTCTACACGACTGAGTGTCGCGGAAAGCGGTCCAGGTTCACAGCCGGGAGCCAACAAAAAAAGGGACGGCCCACGGGCCGTCCCTTTCGTCTCAGAATGGAGATCGATCGGCTACTGCAGCGACAGCGCCACGAAGCGCACCTCGCCGGTGCCGTTCGAGACCAGCAGCAGCGCCGACTTGCGTCCGGCCTTCTTGAGCGCATCGATGCGCTTTTGCACATCGGCCGCGTTCTCGACCTGCTCCTGCGCGATCTCGACGATGACGTCGCCCGGGGTCAGCCGCTTGTCGGCGGCCGCGGAGCCGGACTCGACGCTGGTGATGACGACGCCCTTGATCGACTCCTTGATCTTGTACTTGTCGCGCAGCTCTTTGCTGATGTTGGCGAGCTCGAGCCCGAGGGCCTTCTGCACCACCGACTTGTCGGCGGGCGGCTGATCGGTCTTGACCGCGGCCGGTTGCGGGGTGTCCTCGAGCCGGCCGAGCTTCACGGTCTTCTGCTCTTCCTTGCCCTTGCGGATGATGGTGACCGCGACGTCCTTGCCGACCGACGTCTCGGCGACGATCTTCGGCAGGTCGCGCATCTCTTTCACGTCCTTGCCGTCGAACTTGACGATCACGTCGCCCGGCTCGATCCCGGCCGGCTTCGCCGGCCCCTTGTCGTCGACGCCCGCGACAAGCGCGCCGCGCGCCGGCTTCATGCCGAGGCTCTCCGCGATCTCGTCGGTGACCTGCTGGATGCGCACGCCGAGCCAGCCGCGGCGGATCTCGCCGAACTCGCGCAGCTGCTGGATCACCGCCACCGCGGTCTTCGAAGGCACCGCGAAGCCGATGCCGATCGAGCCGCCGGAGGGCGAGATGATCGCGGTGTTCACGCCGATCACCTCGCCGTCGAGGTTGAACAGCGGACCGCCCGAATTGCCGCGATTGATGGCGGCATCGGTCTGGATGTAGTTGTCGTAGGGACCCGAATTGATGTCGCGGTTGCGCGCCGAGACGATGCCGGCGCTCACCGAGCCGCCGAGGCTGAACGGATTGCCGATGGCGATCACCCATTCGCCGAGGCGCAGCTTATCGGAGTCGCCGAAGGTCACCGCCTTGAGCGGCTTGTCCGACTTCACCTTGAGCAGCGCCAGATCGGTCTTCTGATCCTTGCCGAGCACTTCGGCGACGAGCGAAGAGCCGTCGTTGAACACCACCTTGATCTCGTCGGCATCGGCGATCACGTGGTTGTTCGTCACCACGAGGCCGGAGGCGTCGATGACGAAGCCGGAGCCGAGCGAGTTGACGCGGCGCGGATTGCGCTCCGGCCGGTCGCCGTTCTTGTTCTCGCCCTGGCCGCGACGGTTCTTGAAGAACTCTTCGAAGAACTCCTCGAAGGGCGAGCCCGGCGGCAGCTGCGGCGTCGGGCCGCTCTGGCGTCCCGCGACCTTCTGCGAGGTCGAGATGTTGACGACGGCGTCGATCACCGCCTCGGCGGTATCGGCGATCTTTTCGGGACCGCGCGCGAGCGCGGGCGTGGCAGTGACGAGCAGCGCAGCCGCGGCGGCCGCGAGCGCGGGACGGCGGACGGAGCGGCCAAGAAGAGCGAAAGTGCCGGCCATGGGCGTGGGGTCTCCAGGGGAGGATTCGACGCGACAGTGCCTCCGTCGCGACAAGGGCGCAAGAGCATGCGTCGCCGCGCCTTGCGTCGTTATGGGAGTTAACGCCTCGGATTGGGGCGGAATAGCGACTAGTCAGCCGCGAGCGTCACGAGCACGTGACGGGTCCGGTCAACCCCGTACCAGCCAGACGATGATCAGCCCGACCAGGGCCGAGCCGATCCCGATCAGGCGCAGCGGCCCCTCCGGGGCCTCCAGCACGTGCATCATGGCGCGCTTGGCCGCCGCCGGGCTCGCCGCGAAGACGAGCCCTTCGATGACGAAGACGAGGCCGAGGGCGACGAGGAAGTCCGACATGCACGCCGTGTCAGGTGAGGGTCTAGCGCATGTTCCGGCGAAGTGGACACCGGTTCGACGACAAGAACATGCGCCAATGAAGGAATCTAGAGCACGTTTCGATCCTTCGGAACGAAACGTGCTCCAAAGTCACCTGACCTGGCTCTGCGGCCGCGGCCCGTTCGCACCCGGCTCGCGCGGCTTACCCTTCGGATCTCCGAAGTAACGGAAGAACTCCGACTCGGGCGAGAGCACCATGCGCGTGTCGTTCGCCTTCAGGCCCGCCTCATAGGCCTGCATAGCCCGGTAGAAGGTAAAGAAGTCCGGATCCTTGCTGAAGGCTTCGGCGAAGATGCGGTTGCGCTCCGCATCGCCCTCGCCGCGCGTCTGCTCGGCTTTCTGCTGCGCCTCGGCGATCAGCACCGTGACATCGCGGTCGGCTTCGGCGCGGATACCCTGCCCCCGCTCGTTGCCGGTGGCGCGGAACTCGGCCGCCTCGCGCTGCCGCTCCGTCTGCATGCGCTGGTAGATCGCCTGGCTGTTCTGCTCCGGCAGGTCGACACGCCGGATGCGGACGTCCACCACGTTAATGCCGAAGGCATCCGCCTCGCGATCGAGCTGCTTGCGGATCTCCGTCATCATGTCGGCGCGCTTGTCGCGCACCAGCGCCTCGAACGAGGATTCGCCGACGACGCGACGCAGCGCCGAGTTCAGCAAGGTCGCAAGCCGCGAGTTGGCGCCCTCGATGGAGCCCACCGCCTGGTAGAACACCAGCGGCTTGGTGATCTTGTAGCGCGCGAAGGCATCGACCACGAGCCGCTTCTGGTCGGAGGCGATGATTTCCTGCGCCGGATTGTCGAGGTCGAGAATCCGCTTGTCGATCGGGATCACCGAGTCGATGAGCGGAATCTTGAAGTTCAGACCCGGCTCCGTGACGATCCGCACCGGCTCGCCGAGGCGAACCACCAGCGCCTGCCGCGTCTGGTGCACCGTGAAGATCGAGCCCCAGGCGATGATCACCAGGATGACCGCCACCACAGCGACGACGCCGCCGATCATATTGAGTCTCATCGGGCTCCTCCCGTCGTCGGGGCCTGAGTCTGCGGCGCGCGGCGCAGCAGATCGTTGAGCGGCAGCAGTGGCACCGCCCCGCTCTGTCCGGGGCCGGACTCCAGAATGACCTTGTCGGTGCCGCCGAGCACGCGCTCCATGGTCTCGAGATAGAGGCGTTGCCGAGTCACGTCCGGCGCCTTCGTGTACTCGTCGAGCACCTTGAGGAAGCGGGCGGTCTGGCCGCGGGCCTCGGCGACCGCCTGCTGCTTGTAGCCGTCCGCGTTCTGCAGGATCTGCTGGGCGCGGCCGCGGGCTTCCGGGACCACGCGATTGGCGTAGGTCCGCGCCTCGTTCTGTACGCGCTCGAAATCGGCGCGCGCCGCCTGCACATCGCGGAAGGCGTCGATCACCTGCTGCGGCGGGTCGACCTTCTGCAGCTGCACCTGCGTGATCTGGATGCCGGCCCCGTAGCTGTCGAGCGTCCGCTGCATGCCCTCGTGCACGCCGGTCTCGATGTTCTGCCGCGCGCCGGTGAGGATCGGCTGGATCTTCTGCTGTCCGATCACCTCGCGCATCACGCTCTCGGCCACCGCCTTCACGGTGCCCTCGGGAAACTGGATGTTGAACAGATAGTCGGCCGCGCCCTTCGGCTTGACGAGCCAGAACACCGAGAAGTCGACGTCGACGATGTTCTCGTCGCCCGTGAGCATCAGGCTCTCCTCGGGGATGTCGCGCATCGAGGTGCCGCCGCGCCGCGTGTCCTCGATCAGGCGCATGCCGAGATCGACGCGGTGCACGCGCGTGACCTTCGGGGTGAGCACGGACTCGATCGGATACGGCAGGTGATAGTTCAGGCCCGGCGTCGCGTCGCGCACATACTTGCCGAAGCGCATCACCACACCGAGCTCGTCGGGCTCGACCCGGAAGAAGCCCGAGAAGCCCCAGATCACGACGGCGGCGAGCAGGATCAGCATGAAGCCCTTGCCGCCGAGATTGCCGCCCGGCAGCACGGTCTTCAGCTTGTCCTGGCTGCGGCGCAGCAGGTCCTCGAGATCCGGCGGCGTTGGCCCGGACGACTGCGGCCCCGAACCCCACGGTCCCTTCGGGCCCGAGCCCCAGGGACCGCCGCCTTGATTGCTCCACGGCATGGATGTGTCTCTCCTCGCCGGCCGCGGGCTGGTTTCGCCGCGGCCGCTTCTTGCGCGCTTATATGCGACGACCTTTGCGCGTTCAACGCAAGCCGGTGCCGCGACTTACCGTCGCGCCGCCCGGACATAGCTAATGATCTCAAAATCCGCGTCGTCTCGGGGGCCCGCCGGATGCGCCACGCGCGCGGCTTCATGCCACATTTCGGGATCGATGACGGGAAACAGGGTGTCCCCCGCCGGGCTTAACCGTACGCGCGTAATTTCCAGCCGATCGGCCATCGCCATGGTTTCTGCGAAGAGTGCCGCGCCCCCCGTGATCATGATCGCGTGGACGCCGCGCCGCAGGGCGTCGCCGCGCGCGGTCTCGAGCGCCGCTGAAAGACTGGGCGCCACCACGACCCCGGGGGCCGTGAAGGCGGGATCGCGGCTGATCACGATATTGGTGCGGCCGGGCAGCGGCCGGCCGACCGAGAGATAGGTCTTGCGGCCCATCAGGATCGGGTGGCCCACCGTGACGGCGCGAAAATGCTTCAGGTCGGAGCTCAACCGCCACGGCAGGCCGTTGTCGCGCCCGATCACGCGGTTCTCGCCGATCGCGGCGACCAGCACGAGCTCCATCACGACCTCCCGACGCGCGCGAGCGGTTCGCGCGCCAGCGCCGCGAGTGCGTCGCCGCTCACGCGGCACACGGTCCACTCGTCCATCAGCACCGCGCCGATCGAGCGGTAGAACGCGATCGAGGGCTCGTTCCAGTCGAGCACCGACCACTGGAAGCGCGACCAGCCGCGTTCGACGCAATGCTGCGCCAGCCGCACCATCAACGCCTTGCCGATTCCCTTGCCGCGATGCGAGGGCCGCACGAACAGGTCCTCGAGATAGATCCCGTGCCGTCCCGAGAAGGTCGAGAAGTTCGTGAACCAGAGTGCGAAGCCGACCGGCTCGCCGCCCCATTCCGCGATGTCGCAATAGACGCTCGGCGTCGGGCCGAACAGCGCCGCGTCGATATCGGCTTCGCTTGCCTCGCATTCGTGCAGCAGGCGCTCGTATTCGGCGAGCTCGCGCACGAAGCCGAGCACCAATCCGGCTTCGCCCGGACGCGCGGAGCGGATCGTGAGTGACATGTCAGTTTTGCTCGCGCATGATCTTGCCCGAAAACCGGTGTCCACTTTTCGGGATCATGCGCTAGACAGCCACCGGCGCTTTGATGCTCGGATGCGGCGCGTAGCCTTCGAGGACGAAGTCCTCGTAGCGGAACGCGAACAGATCGCTCACGGCCGGATTGAGCCGCATGGTCGGCAGCGGCTTCGGGCTGCGCGAGAGCTGCAGATGCGCCTGCTCGAAATGGTTGGAATAGAGATGCGCATCGCCGAGCGTGTGCACGAACTCGCCGGGCTTGAGCCCGGTCACTTGCGCGACCATCAGAGTGAGCAGCGCATAGGACGCGATATTGAACGGCACGCCGAGGAAGACGTCGGCCGAGCGCTGATAGAGCTGGCAGGAGAGCCGGCCGCGCGCGACGTAGAACTGGAACAGGCAGTGGCAGGGCGGCAGCGCCATGCGGTCCACATCGGCCGGATTCCAGGCCGTGACGATGAGGCGCCGCGAGTCCGGGTTGCGGCGGATCATCTGCACCAGGTTGGCGATCTGATCGATCGTGCCGCCGTCGCGCGCCGGCCAGGAGCGCCACTGATGTCCGTAGACCGGGCCGAGGTCGCCCTTCTCGTCCGCCCATTCGTCCCAGATCGAGACGCCGTGGTCCTTGAGATATTTGATGTTGGTGTCGCCGGCCAGGAACCAGAGCAGCTCGTGGATGATCGACTTCACGTGCAGCTGCTTGGTCGTGACGAGCGGAAAGCCGTCCGCCAGGTCGAAGCGCATCTGATGGCCGAACACCGACAGCGTGCCGGTCCCCGTGCGGTCGTGCTTCTCCACGCCCTGCGCGAGGATGCGCTCCATCAGCTCGAGATATTGGCGCATGGCGCTGTCCGGACCTGCTGTGCGAGTCGCCTCAATATAGCGGTCCGAACCCGCCGCCGCGACCTCGCCGCGTGAGTGTCAACGGGTTCCTCGACTCTCGACGGGTTGCCCCAAAACACGAACAGGTGCCGTGGGATACGGCACCTGTCCGAATAAGGCCTTCAAGGGCGTGGGGTTCGCTGCGCGAACCGAGCGACTCACCGCCGTCAGTTGGCGGTGGCGCCCGCCGCCTTGATCACCGGCGACCACTTGGCGATCTCGCTCTTCACGAGCTTGCCGAGCGCCTCCTGGCCGCGACGGTCCTTGCCCGGAATGTCGCTGCCGAGATCGAGCAGCCGCTTGCGCACCGCCTCCTCGTCGAGCGCCTTGTCGAGCGCGGCCGAGAGCTTGTCGAGAACGGGCTTCGGCGTGCCCTTCGGCGCGAAGATGGCGTTCCATGCCGAGGCCTGGAACTCGGGAAGCCCGGCCTCCTTGGTGGTCGGCACATCCGGCAGCGCCGGATTGCGCTCGGCCGTGGCGATCGCATAGGCCTTGATCGTGCCGCCCTGGACCTGCGGCACCGCGTTGACGATCTGGTCGCACATGTAGTCGACCTGACCCGCGACCAGCGCGTTCATCGACGGTCCCGTGCCCTGATACGGGATCGAGGTCGGCTTCACGCCCATGATCGAGTTGAGGTAGAGGCAGGTCGTGAACGACACCGAGCCGACGCCCGCATGCGCGGCGTTGAGCTTGGCTTCGTTGCCCTTCACGTAAGTGATGAACTCCTTCAGATCCTTCGCCGGGAAGTCCTTCTTCGCGAGGATCAGGATCGGCGTGCCGGCGACGAGGCCGACCGGCGCGAAGTCCGTCTCGGGATTGTAGGCGAGCCGCGGATAGAGCGCGACCGAGGCCGCGTGCGTGCCCATGTGGCCCATGATCAGCGTGTAGCCGTCATTGGTCGCGCGCATCGCCCGGGTCGAACCGGTGGTGCCGCCGGCGCCGACGACGTTCTCGATCACGATCTGCTGGCCGAGCGTGCGCGACATGCTCTCCGCCGCGATGCGCGCGATCGTGTCGGTCGGGCCGCCCGCCGCGAACGGAACGATCATGGTGATGGGGCGCGTCGGGTAATCCTGGGCCGACACCGGGCCGCTCAGCGCGGCGAGTGCGGCCGCAGCCGCGACGAGACCTGTCAAACGCATGGCGTTCTCCCTTCGGAACAGTTTCTTGCTTTCGCTTCGCAGACCCCGCGGGGTCAAGCGGCAGAAAGACGCGGGGGTTCCCTGCCCCTGCGTCAAGTTTTTTCCAAACTCAACTTTCCTCGACGAAAACCTCTTCCCGCTTGCCGCGCACGGTCGGCAGCACCGCGATAATGAGCAACACGGCTGCGACGGCCAGCAGACCCGCCGAGATCGGCCGCGTCAGGAAGGTCGTCGGATCGCCGCGCGCGATCAGCATGGCGCGCCGCAGGTTCTCCTCCATCAGCGGGCCGAGCACGAAGCCGAGCAGCATCGGCGCCGGCTCGAAATCGTGCTTGATGAGCCAGTATCCGAGCAGGCCGAACACGGCCGCCATGATGACGTCGGCGGGCGCGTTGTTGATCGAGTAGACGCCGATCGCGCAGAACACCAGGATCGACGGATAGAGCAGCCGGTACGGCACGCGCAGCAGGCGCACCCAGAGACCGACGAGCGGCAGGTTGATGATCAGCAGCATCGCGTTGCCGATCCACATCGAGGCGATCATGCCCCAGAACAGGTCGGGCTGCTTCGACATCACCTGCGGGCCCGGCACGATGCCGTGGATCGTCATGGCGCCGACCATCAGCGCCATCACGGCATTCGGCGGAATGCCGAGCGTGAGCAGCGGAATGAACGAGGTCTGCGAGGCCGCATTGTTGGCGCTCTCGGGCGCCGCGACGCCTTCGATCGCGCCTTTGCCGAAGCGGCGCGGATCCTTGGCGACGCGCTTCTCCAGCGTATAGGCCGCGAACGACGCGATCACGGCGCCGCCGCCCGGCAGGATGCCGAGCAGCGAGCCGATCACGGTGCCGCGCAGGATCGCGGGAGTCGACTCCTTCAGATCCTTGACGGTCGGCATCAGGCCCGTGACCTTGCCCTTCACGATGTCGCGGTTATGCGTGGTCTCGAGGTTGCGGATGATCTCCGAGAAACCGAACACGCCCATCGCGAGCACCGCGAAGCCGATGCCGTCGGCGAGCTCCGGCAGGTTGAACGCCATGCGGCTCGCGCCGGTCTCGAGATCGGAGCCGATCATCGACATCAGCAGCCCCATGACGATCATGGCGAGCGCCTTGAGGATAGAGCCCTTGGCGAGAACCACCGCGAAGATCAGGCCGAGCACCATCAGCGAGAAGTATTCGGCCGGGCCGAACTGCAGCGCGAGCCCGGTGAGCGGCCCGCCGAGCGCGGCGATCAGCACCGTCGAGACGCAGCCTGCGAAGAACGACCCGATCGCCGCGATTGCGAGCGCCGCGCCGGCGCGGCCCTGCAGCGCCATCTGATGACCGTCGAGTGTCGTCACCACCGATCCGGCTTCGCCCGGAATGTTCACCAGGATCGACGTGGTCGAGCCGCCATACTGCGCGCCGTAATAGATGCCGGCCAGCATGATCAGCGCACCGACAGGATGCAGCCCGAAGGTGATCGGCAGCAGCATCGCGATGGTCGCCGTGGAGCCGACGCCGGGCAGCACGCCGATCAGCGTGCCGACCAGGCAGCCGATGAGGCACAGCCCCAGATTGGTCCACGAGAACGCGACCGAGAAGCCGTGCGCGAGATTGGTGATGATTTCGAACATGGATCGGCTCGGATCAGAATTGCAGGCCGGGTGGCCAGATCTGGAACGGCAGCTGCAGGAGCTTGACGAACAGCAGCACGCAGAAGCCCGTCAGCACCGCAGCCGCGATGATGTTCTCGACCCACTTGGTTTCTTCGGAAGCCATGCCCGAAATCACGAACGTGGCGAACGCCGAGATCACGAGTCCGAACGGACGGATCATGCCCGCGAAGGCCAGGATGGCGGCCGCGACGAACAGCGGTCCGCGCACCGCATAACGTTCGAGCCGAGGTCCGTCGGTGATCAGTCCGATGACCGCGACCGCCGCGCCGAGGAGCACGAGTCCGATGCCGAACAAACGCGGAGCGGTTCCGGGGCCGAAGGCGAAACCACGCTGGCCCGGCAGATCGCTGCTCGCCCAGAGCGCGAACACTGCAAGTGCCACCAGCGCAAGGCCGCCCCAGAAGTCTCGCGGATTACGAATCCACCCACCGCCGGAGGTCTCTGCCGGCTTGGCACCCTCGGACATCCCCTACTCCTCTGAACGCTCTGTCCCCGTCCGCCTTCTCTGTGCGTCTTGTTGGCGATTGCTAGCACAGAGGTCACCGGGGAGGCCACAGAAAGCGTCGCCGCCCCGTCACACAAGCCCGGCATAGCCGAGAGCAGCCGCCGCTGCAAAGGCCCAGAGGGGGTTCAGCCGCGTGAAATAAGCGATCCCTGCCGTAGCGGCCGTGATCACGACTGCGGTCCAGGTGGTATCCGCTGCACGCGCGAGGACGAAGGCGCTGGCCGCGATCAGGCCGACCGAGATCGGCACGAGGCCGGCTTGCGTGGCGATGCGCCAGGGCGCGTCCTTGAAGCGATCCCAGACGCGGCCGACATAATAGGTGAACACGCAGGTCGGTCCGCACATCGCGAACGTCGCGGCGAGCGCGCCCGCGAGACCGGCCACGTGATATCCGACCAAAGTCACGATGATGACGTTAGGCCCCGGTGCGACCTGCGAAATCGCGAACAGATCCGCGAACTCGCGCGCGCTCATCCAATGCTCGATCTCGACGGCCTGGCGATGCATTTCCGGAATGACCGCATTGGCGCCGCCGATCGCGAGCAGCGAGAGCATCGCGAACTGCACGAACAGCTTGATGAGGACGTCGAGCTCCTTCATCGCCGCATCCACCACCACGCGATGGCGATGCTCGCAGGCGCGAGCCCGAGCAGCACCCAGAGCAGCGGCCACTTCATCACGACGACGGCGACGAACACGAGCGCCACGATGAAGGGCGCGGGCCCGAACTTTCCGCGCACCAGCGGCTCGGCCATCTTGGCGACCGTGCCGATGATCAGCCCGGCCGCGGCGGCCGCGAGCCCCGCGAGGATGCGGCGCAGCGTCTCGACTTCGCCATAGCGCGCATAGAGCGCGCCGAGCCCGATCACGATCGCGACCGGTGGTCCGACCAGACCGAGGAACGCCACCACGGCGCCGGCCGGCCCGTGCAACCGTGAGCCGTAGACGATCGAGAAGTTGACGATGTTGGGCCCGGGGAGGAACTGGCAGAGCGCGAAGGCCTCGTTGAATTCCTCCGCCGTCATCCAGCGCTTTTCCTCGATCAGCACGCGGCGCGCCCAGGGCAGCACACCGCCGAAGCCGTGCACCGACATCCAGACGAAGGCGAGGAACAGTTCGGAGAGAGGCGGCGCGGCGGGAGCGCCCGCAGACGACTCGGAGGGCATGCGGGAAGGATTACCGCCGTGCGCGCAGGCGCACCAGCCTGCCGCGGCGTGCCCTTCCATGCGGGCGCGGCATCGCTGGCCCCGCTGGCCGGGCCGGCGGAG
The DNA here is from genome assembly GCA_023404705.1 of Pseudomonadota bacterium. Taxonomy (GTDB): domain Bacteria; phylum Pseudomonadota; class Alphaproteobacteria; order Rhizobiales; family Xanthobacteraceae; genus FEB-22. The sequence continues at coordinate 5,193 of JAEYAU010000022.1, read as the reverse complement.
CGCCCGCCGAGTTCCAGCCGGGCTCTTTTTTCGTCAACCTTCATCGCCTATATTCAGGGGGCCGGCGCAAGCCGGCTATGGCGATAAACGGGCGTCGTAATAAACCTATCGGACCCGGGGGCAGTACCCGGCGCCTCCACCAATGTGGCTCGCTTCGCGGGCAACAACCCGTTCAGCGAGCGGCGAGCCACATCGGCGGGGGCGAAATAGGATCGACGAGGGCGTAAAGGGCGTGCTTTCGCTCGGCATGGTTCCGCCGATATCGGGCCACACTCATAGTTGCCAACGACAACTATGCTCCGGTTGCTCAGGCCGCGTAACGCGGTTTGAAAGACCGATCTAAAGCCCTGACGGGTTAAGCTCCGTCAGGCGGGGTCCGGAGGCACCTGGCAACAGAAGCCTCCACTCAATTTTTCGGGCCGGGCCGGAACCCGGACTTATGCGCAGGCGACACGCGACACTCGTGGCCCGGACCCGCACTTCGCGCGCAGCTTGCCGTATGCTCGACCGCGAACTTCGGGGCCAAAAAGGGGCACGAGCATCAATATCTTGCTAATGTCCCTGATGATTCCGAAGTTCGCTCAGAGGTCCCGCAGACGATGGCGAACTTCGGAATCGGGACACTAGTGCCAGTATCACGATAGCATCGCAGCCGAATCCGAACCCCCGAGTCTCGCCGCGCCCCATGCCCGTGGACCACATCCGTTACGACCTCCTGACCCAGCAGGCCCTGCGCTCGGTGGTTCGCACCGTTCTCAACGACGCCGCCAAGCACGGGCTTCCGGGCGAGCATCACTTCTACATTTCGTTCGACACCCGCGCGCCCGGCGTGAAGGTCTCGTCGCGGCTGCGCAGCCAGTATCCCGAGGACATGACCATCGTCCTCCAGCACCAGTTCTGGGATCTCATCGTCACCGAGCAGGGCTTCGAGGTCGGTCTTTCGTTCAACGGCGTCCCGGAGCGCCTGGTGGTGCCGTTCGACGCCGTGAAAGGATTTTTCGATCCGTCGGTGCAGTTCGGCCTGCAGTTCGAGACCGCGCCCGAGCAAGCCGTGGTGAGCGAGCCTGAAGCCGCCGCAGCCGACGAGACCAAGCCCGCGCGCGCCGCGAAGAAGCCCGCCGCCGAGCCGGCCGCCAAGGCGCCCGAGCCATCGCCGCCGACCGATGATGCGACGCCTGATCCCGACAAGCCCGCGGGCGGGGCCGAAGTCGTGCGTCTCGATCGTTTCCGGAAAAAGTAGCTAGCGCCGCAGGACTCGCATCGGCAATCCGTTGCCGGGGCGCAAGGTCATGCGCGCGACCGGCATGACTTCGGTGTCCTCCACCAGCCGCAGCCGGAAGCGCTGTGTGACTTGCGCGAGCACCAGCGTCGCCTCCTGCAGCGCGAAGGTGTTGCCGACGCAGATGCGCGGCCCCGCGCCGAACGGCAGATACGCGAAGCGCGGGATCGTTGCCCGACGCTCGGGCGAAAAACGCTCCGGCACGAACAGCTCCGGATCCTCCCAGAGACGTCGATGCCGATGCAGCACCCACGGCGACACGATCACGCGCGCGCCGCGCTTCACCTCGACGTCGCCGAACCTGTCCGCCGCCACCGCCTGGCGGCTGAGCAGCGGCACCGGCGGATAGAGCCGCATCGCCTCTTCGAGCACCATGCGCGTGTGGTTCAGCCGCGCGAGATCATCGGCGCTCGGCGAGCGAAATTCCGCGCGCACTTCCGCCGCGACCTGCGCATCGGTTTCGGGAAATTCCGACAGCAGGAAGAAGGTCCAGCCCAGCGCATTTGCGGTGGTCTCGTGCCCGGCGCCGATGAAGGTGACGAGATTGTCGTGGATCACGGCATCGCTGAGCGGCGCGTCCGTTTCCGGATCGCGCGCCGTCATCAGCCGCGTGACAAGATCGTCCGGCAGCGCCGCACCGCTCGCTTGCTTCGCGCGCCGCCGCGCCAGCAGCCGTCGCACCTCCTCGCGGAACACCGTGACGGCGCTGCGCGCGCCGATCATTGCGGGCCGCGGCAGCCAGCGTGGCAGCGGCAGCACATCCCACAGATCGATGCGACCCAGCGCGTCGAAATATTCGGTGATCGCCGCGCCCATCACGTCGGCCGGCGTTTCGATCTCGCTCGAGAACACGGTGCGCGCGATGATGTCGTAGGTGAGCGCCGTCATCTCGCGCGCGACATCGAGCACCGCACCGCCCCCCGCCTCGCGCTCCCAGCGCGCGAGCATGGCCTCGGTGGCGCCCGCCATGGCGGCCAGATAGGCCTGCACGGCCTGCGGCTGGAATAGCGGCGCCACCGTGCGCCGCTGCAGCCGCCAGTGCTCGGCCTCGCTGGTGAGCAGGCCCTCGCCGATCGCCGGCCCGAGCTTCTCGAGCGACAGCCGGTCCTTGCGATAATTGGCGGCGTTGTCGATGAAGACGCGGCGGATCGCATCCGGCTCGTTGACGATGACGTACTCGCCGAGCAGCCCGCGGTCGACGATGAACGGTTCCTCGAAGGCCTCGCGCCGCCACACCGTGATCGCGTTCGCGCGCAGCGCCCGATAGAGCCCGATCGGCCCGAGCTTCTGCTCCTGCGGCTGCGGCGCCGGTGGGCGCCGCCGATCCATATGGCTCAAGGGTGCATCCACGGCCCGGACCTCGTTGGACCTCTTTGATATAGATACGGCTTATCGGGAGTGCAGGATCCCGGACGCCGGTTCGCGATCATACACAGGACGATGGGGTGCGCGACGGCTCCCCTACTCCAGCGACGCATGAGGAGCTCCATGGCGCAGACACGCATCGAAACCGACACCTTCGGACCGATCGAGGTTCCGGCCGACCGCTATTGGGGCGCGCAGACCCAGCGCTCGCTCGAGAACTTCCCGATCGGCGAGGAGCGCATGCCGATCGCGCTCATCCGCGCCATGGCGATCGTCAAGCGCGCCGCCGCCGAGACCAACCTCGAGCTCGGCATTCTCGACCAGCGCCGCGCGCGCGCCATCGTCCGCGCCGCGCAGGAAGTGATCGACGGCAAGCTCAACGACGAATTTCCGCTCGTGGTCTGGCAGACCGGCTCCGGCACGCAGACCAACATGAACCTCAACGAGGTGATCGCGAGCCGCGCCAACGAGCTGCTCACCGGCAAGCACGGCGCCAAGGAACCGGTGCATCCCAACGATCATGTCAATATGAGCCAGTCGTCGAATGACAGCTTCCCGACCGCGATGCACATCGCGGCAGCGGAGGAGATCGCGCGCCTGCTCAACCCGGCGCTGGCGCATCTGCAGGATGCTCTGCAGCGCAAGGCGAAGAGCTTCGAGCGCATCGTCAAGATCGGCCGCACGCACACCCAGGATGCGACGCCGCTCACGCTGGGCCAGGAGTTCTCGGGCTATGCCGCGCAAGTGAAGTTCGGCATCGCGCGCGTGCGCTCGGGGCTCAAGCAGCTCTACCCGCTCGCCCAGGGCGGCACCGCAGTCGGCACCGGCCTCAACGCCAAGCCGCAATTCGCGCGCCTGTTCGCCAAGCGCGTCGCCGCGATCACGCGCCTGCCCTTCACCACCGCGCCGAACAAGTTCGAGGCGCTCGCCGCGCACGACGCCTATGTCTACGCCCACGGCGCGCTCGACTCGGTGGCGGCCGGTCTGTTCAAGATCGCCAACGACATTCGCCTGCTCGGCTCCGGGCCGCGCTCCGGCCTCGGCGAACTGGTCCTCCCCGAGAACGAGCCCGGATCTTCGATCATGCCCGGCAAGGTCAACCCGACCCAGTGCGAGGCGCTCACCATGGTGTGCTGCCGGGTGTTCGGCAATCACACCACCATCACGGTGGCGGCGAGCCAGGGTCATTTCGAGCTCAACGTCTACAAGCCGGTCCTCGCCGCCGCGATGCTGCAGTCGATCCGCCTGCTCGCTGATGCGACGCGCTCCTTCACGGACCGTTGCGTCGAGGGCATTCGCCCCGACGAGAAACGCATCCGCGAGCTGATGGAGCGCTCGCTGATGCTGGTGACGGCACTCGCGCCGCGCATCGGCTACGACAAGGCCGCGCAGGTCGCCAAGGCCGCGCATAAGAACGGCACCACCCTGCGCGAGGAAGCGTTGCGTCTTGGCTTCGTCACGGGCGCCGAATTCGATCGTCTGGTCCGTCCTGAGCGGATGACGCGGCCTGGCTGACGCAGCACAATACAACTTGTAAGCGCGCGAATTCTTGACCCGTAAGACAAGATGAAGCGCTGCAGTCCAATCCGGGTGCGCATCGGACTTAGGGAAATTGGCAATAGCACTGTGCCAACGCGCCCAAATGTTGCGGATCTATTTGAGATTTTGCTGGATTATGTTGCCGCACTCAGCTTAGAGTCATTCTACAGAAAGAGTCCGGGATTACGGGACAAAGTATTCGCTGTTTCACTGTAGAAAACAACTATGTAATGTCGGAAACATGACTTAATATTGCTTGGAGCGATCGCCTATACTAGCCAATAACTTCGAATAACATGTTAAATATCTAGCAGCATGTATTATAAGTTTCGTGGGAACCTCGTAAGGCTCCGCGCGTAATCACCTAACCGTGTCTTGCAAACGTTCTATCGTACCGTCACTTTTTCGGATAAATCTGAGTCCCGACGTGATCCGACGCCACGGTACCAGCGTAAGTAGGACACTGAAGCCCGACCAGATGTCGTTACCAACGGATCGAAGATGGGCGAAATCATCAACTTTAGAATTGTCCGCAAGAAGGCGAAGCGGAAGCAGGAGGCCGAACAGGCCAATATCAACCGCATCGTCCATGGACGCACTAAGGCGCAACGGGGCCTCGAAGCGGCGCGCTCCGACAAGGCGCAACGCGAACTCGATGCCCACCAGATCGAAACGGGAGACGGTCGATGAAATCGCCGGTCGTCAAGCGCTCGATCGTGATCGCCGGGCACAAGACGAGCGTCAGTCTCGAGGATGCCTTCTGGAGTGGACTGAAGGATATCGCGGCATCCCGCAACATGACCTTGTCCGATCTCGTCGCATCGATCGATACGGATCGTCGCCAGGGCAACCTGTCGTCGGCCATTCGGCTGTTCGTGCTCGACCACTATCGGTCACAGGCAGCCCACGGCAACGGCAAGTCTGAGCCTCGCGAGAACACTCAGGTTCGCACGCAGCCCTCAGCGCTGCGGGTTGACTAGCGGATCGAGCGGAAGCGGACGGCTATAGGC
>JAEYAU010000180.1 GCA_023404705.1 Pseudomonadota bacterium | reverse complement strand
GAGCCGCCGGAGGCGGAGCTGCGCGGCCGCCGCCGATCGCCTCGAAGCGGGGAGCAGGAGCCTGACGCGGAGCCTGGCCCGATGCATTCGCCACCATCGGCTCGGCACGGCGCGCCGGCTCGGCGGTGTCGCGCGCATGGCGGGCGACGACGCGATTGAGCTCGGCGAGGGCGTCCATCTGCTCGACGATGACGCGGCGCATCTGCGCGGCGCTCTCCGCTGTCTCCTGCGGCAGCTCGAGGATGCCGCGGCGCAGCTCGGCGCGAGTCGATTCGAGCTCGCGCTGCACCTCGCCGGTCATCTCCTTCATGCCGGCCACGATCTCGTTGAACCGCTCGCTCGCCTGGCGGAACAGGCCGACCGTGTTGCCGGAGGCCTCCTCGTAGATGGTACGCAGCGCCTCGACGGTGCGCTTGCGCTCCTCTTCGGCAGTCGAGCGAACCATATCGTACTGATTGCTGATCGCGCGGGCACCTTCGCTCGAGGACTCGGCGATGAGACGCGCGATCTCGCGGGCGCGAGCTTCGGTCGCGTCGAAGGACTCCTGCAGCAGTGCCGTGAAGCGCTTGAGCCGCTGGTCGAGGTCCTCGGTCTTCTCGTCGAGCTCGCCGACCACCGTATCGAGGCTCACCTTGCGGGTGCTGAGGACCTCTTCGGTGCGGCGGTTCGAGGAGTCGATCAGCTCGGCCGCGGAGGCGAGGGAGCGGCCCTGATCCTCGAACTTCTGCGACATCAGGGTGATGTCGCGCAGCACATTGCTCGAGACGGAGTGGAAGGAGCGCATGTGCTCCTCGAACTTGTCGCTCGCCGCGCCGCTGCGCTCGCCCACGTCGTTCATGGTGGCGACGAACTCGGCGACGCGCTTCGAGAGGGTGATCTCGATATTGCCGAGGTTCTCGGTGGCGCCGCTGAGCACTTCCTGCAGCAGCAGGTTCGCTTCGCGCAGCCGCTCGAACAGGGCGGTCGTGTCGTTGCGGAGCATGCTGTGGGTTTCCAGCATCTCCGACACGGACGACGTGGCGGTCTGCTGCGATCGCTCGATCGCGGCGTTGGCGCTCTTCTCCAGGTCGGAGAGGGTGCGCGACACGGCGCTCGACGCCTTGGTGCCAGCCTCGTTGATCAGCGAGGCGATCTCCTCGCTGTTCTGCAGCATTGCGCGCGTGAAGGTGAGGCCCTTGGCCTCGATCGACTGCACGGCCTGGGACGTAATGCGCTCGACGTCGAGGGAGAACTTCTGCCCCTGCGTGCCGAAGGCCGCGAGGAAGCTGCCGCTCTTCTCGTCGAACAGGCGGGTGATCTCGGTGCCCTTGGCCTTGACCGCGTTGGTCATCTCCTCGGCCTTGGCCGTGAAGGCGCGCGCGACCTCGGCGCTGACGCCGAGCATCTGCCGCTCGATGTCGCCGGTGTTCTGTTTGAGTACCGTCGAGATGCCGCTCGCCATGGTGGTGAGCGCCCGCTCGACCTCGCCGGCATCGCGCTTGAGCGCGCCCGCGACGTCGCCCGAGGTGCTGGTCAGCATGCGGGCGGCTTCCTCGGTGCTGGCGCGCACCGTCTCGGAGGAGGCGGCGGCCGCCTGTGCCAGGGCGCGCTCGACATCGCCGGAATCGCGCTTGAGCGAGGTGGCGATCTCGGCCGAGAGGCCGGTGAGCATGCGCTGCGCCTCGTCGGCGCTGCCGCGGATCGTCTCCGTGGACGACGTCGAGGCCTGGGCGAGGATCCGCTCGATCTCGCTGGTCTCGCGCCGGATCGCGCTGGTGGTCTCGACCGAAGCGCCGGCGAGCGCGCGCTGCGCTTCGTCAGCGCTCACGCGGATCGTCTCGGAGGTGGTGGTCGCGACGTGACTGAGTGCGGTCTCGATCTCGCCGGCGCTCTGCTTGAGCGCGGTGGCGACACCGGCCGAGATGGCCGCGAGCGAGCGCTCCGCATCCTCGGTGACGCCGGAGACGACGCGCTCGGCCTCCTGCCGCGCGGTGGTGAGGGTGCGCTCGGCACCGTGCGCCGCGGCCGTGAGGGCCTGCTCGGAGCTCTGTGCGGCACCGACCAGCAGGCGCTCGGCTTCATGCGCGCTGGTGCGGATCGCCTCCGATGTGGCGACGGAAAGCTGCGAGATCGTCTCGGAAATCGATGACGAGGTGTGGGAGAGGGCGCGCTCGATCTCGGCGGCGTCGTTCTTCAACAGATTGCTGACGTGGCCCGAGACGGTGGAGAGCGAACGCTCGATCTCGGCCGCGTCGTTCTTCAACAGACTGCTGACGGTGCCCGAGACCGTGGTGAGCATCCGCTCGGCATCCTGGGCGCTGGTGCGCACCGCCTCGGTGGTCGAGGTGGTGAGCTGGCCGAGGGCGCGCTCGGCATCGCCGGTCGCGGCCTTGATGGTCTGGCCGAGCTGCTCGATGCGGTTGGAGATCGCATTGCTCGCGGCCTGGCTGCGGATCTCGATCTGTGCGGTTGCGGTCTCGACGCGGCCGACCAGCAGCTCCTCGAAGCGCTCGATGCGCGTATCGAGGGTGCCGGCGATCTCGCTCGCGCGGCTGCCGAGGGTACGGTCGATCTCTGCCGCCTTGCCCTGCAGGGTGTCGGCGAGGCGGGTCGAGCGATCGGTGAGGGCGTCGGTGACCTCGGTGATGCGCTTGTCGATCGCGCCGACGACTTCCTTGCCGCCTTCGGCGAGGGAGCGTGCGATCTCCATCACGCGGGCGCCGAGTGCGTCATTGAGCGCCTGCACGCGGCCGTCGAGGGCTTCGCCGAGGCGATTGATGCGCTGATCGAGGGCACCGGCGGCTTCGGTGGTCTTGGCGCTGACGCGGTTGTCGAAGTTCTCGACATGCGAGCGCATCGCGTCGGTGACCTCCTCGGTGCGCTGACCGAGGCGCTCCACCAGCTCGCCGCCATAGACCTTCACGGTGCGGTCGAACTCGGCGAGGTGCTGGGTGATGAGGCCGCCGAGTTGCGTGGAGTCACGCGAGATCTTCTCGGCGAGCTCGGCGCCCGAGTGGGTGAACATCTCCTCGAAGGACTGCAGGCGGCCGGCGAGCATCTCTCGCACCTGGTCGCCCTTGGCATTGACCGTGGACGCCAGATTGTCGGCGGTCTCGCGGAACACCTCGGTAACGCGGTCGCCGCGAGTGACGATGGTCTCGGTGATGCGCGAGCCGGTCTCCTCGAGCTTGGAGACGACGTCGCCGCCACGCAGCGTGAGATCGAGGACGAGGGACTCGCCCGTCGACTTCAGCGTGTTGTTCACCTCGTCGGCGCGTGCCGCGATGGCTTCGGCGAGGCGGCCGCCGGTGTCGATCAGCGCCTCGGTCATCTCGCGCGAGCGATGGACCATGCCGTCGGTGATCGACTCGGTTGAGGTCGTGAGGTTCTGCGTGACGTCGTCGGTGAGGCGGGCGAGGCTGGTGCGAACCTCGTCCGAACGCTGCATCAGAACTTCGGTCACGGTCTCGGCCGACTGCGTCAGCCCGCCGCTGATCTCCTCGGTACGCTGCGCCAGCATCTCGGCGAGCGCGTTGGTCCGCTGCGACACATCGTCGGTGACGGCATCGAGGCGGCTCGAGAGCATCTCGGCGAGACGGACCGTGAGGTCGGCCATCTCCTGGCTCAGATTGTCCGAGCGCACGTCGAGGCTCGAGATCATCTTCTCGCTCGCGACCTCGAGGGTGCGCGAAACATCGTCGCTGGTCCGGTTGAGCTGGTCGAGCAGGTCGCCGCCGCGCTCGCCGATCGCGTCGATCATGGAATCGCCGGCGCGGCCGAGCGCGAGTGTGATGTGCTCGCCCTTCTCGGCGAGGGTGCGGGTGATGCGCTGCGCCGCGTCGTTGACGCTGGTCGCGACCATCTCGCTCACCGAGGCGATGTCCTGGGTGAGGCCGAGATGCACGCCCGAGATGGTGCTGCGCACCTGCTCGGCCTGCGTGGAAAGCGAATCGCGCTGGTTGGCGAGATCCTCGATCAGGCCGCGAATACGCAGCTCGTTGTCGTTGTACGCGCGCTCGAGCGCGGCGACCTCGTTGTGCACCAGCGCCTCGAGCTCGGCGGCACGCGCGAGCGCGCGCTCGACGCCGTCGCCCATGGCGGCGACCTCGCGGCGGATCGCCTGGCCGACCGACACGATCGATTCACGCGCGATGGTCTCGGGCTCTGCCAGGCGCATGGCGGCTTCCATCATGGAGCGCGCGATCAGGCGCAGCTCCTGCGCACGGCGCACCATCACGGCGAGCACGAAGAAGAAGACGATCGGCAGGATGATGCCGGCCGCGAGCGCGAACATGCCGGGAGTCATGCCCTGGCTCGCGATGGCGCGCAGGTCCGTGCCGAAATACGTGAAGCCGACCGCGAGGCCGGCGGCGGCCCAGATCGCGGAGAGCAGCACCGCGGCCCAATAGGGCGTGCGCGAGGGCTTCTTCTGCAGCGCGTGCAGGATCTGACCGACAGTCTGGCGGTCGTCATTGGCGGCGCGCTGCGGGCGCGCGGGCTCGTCGGCATCCGGATCGCCGGCGCGGCCCATGGTCTCTTCGAAGAACAGCTCCTCGTCGATGGTCGGGACGGGCCGGCTCTGCCGGCGGCGACCTTCGCGCGCCGGACGCTCGGCCGCGGGAGCAGTAGACGGGGCGGCTTCGGCGGGCTTGGCGCTCGCAGCCGGTGCGCTCGCGCGCGCCGGAGCCGGTTCGCTGTCCCGCAAATTGAGGGCCTCTTGGATCGCCGACAGCGCCGCTTCCGTCGGATCCTGCATCTTCTTCGGGGTATTCGCCATGTTCGTCCGTCCGCGTCCGTACTCTTCACAAGGATCGCTGCCCGGACGGGTCAGACCCTCGGGCCGCACCTGAAGCGTGCGTCAAAGATATCGGTGATCCCCTCCCGACCGGAGTCCCGCCCTTCTGGGCTTGCGCAAGGACATGGGACCGCTTCTCAGCTATCCTACCTGACCTCGCAGCCCGTTTGAAACGGGACCGGTAACCTATCCTTAATCATCGTTAACGGCGCAAACATGGTCGGGAACCATGCGGCTGGCGCGGGCTGAGGCCGGCCGGGCGTTGCGTCGGCCCGGGCTTGCCAGGACCTGGTCCCAGCTCAGCAAGGCGTGCCGCCGGTATCGGGAGCGGGCCCCCGAGGAGGCCGGACGGGAGCTGCGCAAAAGTCCGATACGGCCAGAGTGGCTGCCGTGCAAGCCGACGCGGCTCGCCCGCGAGGCCTCGAGCGGCCCGACGTGTGTTGGCGCGCAGACACACCGCGGTACGAATCGAATGGAACTCGTTCGCATCGCGATCAAATCGCGCGCGTGAGTGATTCGACTAACGCATCGTTAACGATGCGCGTGATGAATTCGCGATCAGAGAGAGTGGCGCGCACCTGTATTTGCCCGATCTTGGCGAGTCTGCGGGCATCTATCATGGTCATCGTCAGCCGATCACACACTGGTGGCACATGCTCAGCGATCTCCTTCCTTCCGTGCACGAGGCCTCGACCGCGAGCGCGAACGAGCACCCGATCGATCTCGTGCATCTCGCGCGCACGACGCTCGGCGATCGCAGTCTCGAGCGGGAAGTCCTTCATCTCTTCGATCGTCAGGCCGGGGTGCTGATCGCGCGCATGCGCACGGCATCACCGGGCGCGATCGCGCCGCTCGCGCACACGCTCAAGGGCTCGGCGACCGGCATCGGCGCCTGGCGCGTCGCGCGCGCTGCGGAAGCGCTGGAGATCGCGGTGGGTGCCGGCGAGGCGAATGTTGCCATGGCGCTCGACCGGCTGGCGGCTGCCACCACGGAAGCCCGCGGCGTCATCGCGGACCTGCTCAAGGCGAACTGACGCGGATGGAAGGGGGCATTTGCCCCCACCGGCGCGAGCCGGTATAGGAAGCCGCCGTCCGTCCGGACGGCCTCACTTCCGAACCGCTCCAGCCGATGCCCAAGATCACCTATATCGATTCCGACGGAACCACGCGCACGGTCGATGCCGAAGTCGGCGCGACCGTGATGGAAACCGCGATCAAGAACGGCGTTCCCGGCATCGAGGCCGAGTGCGGCGGCGCCTGTGCCTGCGCGACCTGCCACGTCTATGTGGACGAGGCCTGGCGCGAGAAGACCGGGGAGCCCTCGCCGATGGAAGAGGACATGCTCGACTTCGGCTACGACGTGCGGCCGAACTCGCGCCTCTCCTGCCAGATCAAGGTGAGCGACGAGCTCGACGGCCTGACGGTGCGCACGCCGGAGCGGCAGGCGTAGGGCGGGATGGCGTAGGGTGCGCTAAGGCGCGCCCCGAAACTTCGATGCAACACGAGAGCCTTGATCGCGCCGTGGGGCCGGGCCGCGCGGGGG
>JAEYAU010000175.1 GCA_023404705.1 Pseudomonadota bacterium | reverse complement strand
GAGCCGCCGGGGCAGCACCCGCCGCCGGAGCCGCCGCAGCCGCAGGCGCTGCCGCAGCAGCCGCTGCCGCTTCCGCCGCAGCCTTCTGCTCTTCGGCGAAGCCCGAAGGCGGCACGATGGTGACCAGCGTCACGTCGCCCTGCTCGAGCACACGCACGCCTTCAGGCACCGTGATGTCGCTCAGATGACGCGAGTGGTTGATCTCGAGACCCGCCACGTCGACCTCGAAGGCCTGCGGAATGTCATCCGCCGAGCACTGCACTTCGATCGCGTGGGTCACGATGTTGACGGTGCCGCCGCGCTTCACGCCGGGCGACTGGTCGGCATTGCGCACGTGGATCGGAATGCGCACGCGCACGGTCGCGCCCACGCCGAGGCGCAGGAAGTCGACGTGCAGCGGCAGATCCTTCACGGGATCGAGCTGGAAGTCGCGCGGGATCACGCGATGCGTGGCGCCATCGAGCTCGATGTTGCACACCGTGGTGAGGAAATGGCCGGCGAAGATCTTCTGCCGCAGCTCCTTGTGGTCGAGCGCGATCGGCAGGGGGTCCTTGTTGTCGCCGTAGATCACTCCGGGCACACGGCCCTCGCGACGCACAGCCCGAGCGGCCCCCTTGCCGACTGTCGGACGCGCCGTCGCCTTCAGCTCATTGACGGTCGCCATGATGATATCCTTGTCTTCAGGTTTTCAGAGGAAAAGGCTGAAATTTCAGCCACTTGCATGACGCGGCCAGCCTCCAGGGGTGTCGGGGCCGCAGACGCGGGCGCTTATAGCGGCAGCGCCGCCGAAAGACAAGGAAATCGGGGATTTTACGGCTCCGCGCGGCGCCAGGCCTTCAGGGCGCCGGCACGTCGCCCGGGATCGGCGGGTTCGCCGACGGCATCGGGCTCGCCCCGGCCGCGGCGGGGCGGCTTTGCGCGCCCTCGAGCGCCGCAATGCGGGCGCGCAGCGCCTCGTTCTCCTCCCGCGCCAGCGCCGCCATTTCCTTCACGGCCTCGAATTCCTCGCGCTTCACGACGTCGAGGTCGCGCAGGATGCGCTCGGCCTGGCTGCGCACCATGGTCTCGAACTCGCGCCGAACGCCCTGCGCTACGCCGGCCGCGTCGTTCATCAGCCGCGCGACTTCGTCGAAGAACCGATTGCTGGTCTGGGTCATGGGAGCGCTCCGGACGGACGAACAACTTGACCCACGGAACATGGGCCGCACGACGGCCGCGCGCAAGAGCACGCGGCCGCGGCAAGCTCATCCGCTTCGGCTAGAACTTGGCTGTACGCGACGGCGACTTCTTCGTCGCGGCCCCGTTCTTCGGAGGCGTCGGAGGCGCCGCGCGCGGCGTGCGCTTCGCGGGAGCCCGGCGCTTGGGCATCTCCTGCTCGCCCTGATCTGTCAGGGTCGGGAACTCGCCGGCGTTCTGGAGAGCCTCGAGGGGCTCGCGTGGCTCGCCGGTCGGCGTATCCGGGATGGTCTTCTGAACGGGCTTTGTCGTGTGCTTCTGATTGTCCTCGATCGCGACTAGTTCCGCGGCCTTGTCCCAGTGGGCGTCGGCGCGGCCTTCCGGACACCCCTCCTGCTCCCACAGCTGATAGGCGCGCTTGCGAATCCGTTCTTCCAAGTCGTCCATGGGTGGCTCCCATTTGCGGTTCGAGGTGAAACGGACCAAGCAAGCTTTCGGTTCCTGGCGGCGGGTGCTTCAGGGTCGCATCGCGCCATCCGCGAAGTTCCGCAGGATGGAGGCGCCGGCTTGACTTCGGCCGACGCAGCACGCCAAGTCCGCCCGACCTTGTCGGGCCAGCCGCATGTTCCTCGCGATTCCGTTCCCGAATTTCGATCCGATCCTGGTCTCGATCGGACCCTTCGCCATACGTTGGTACGCGCTCGCCTACATCCTGGGCATTCTGCTCGGGTGGCTTTACGCACGCGCGATCATCCGCGCAGAGGCGCCGTGGGGCGGTCCGGCTCCGATGACGGTCGTCGACTTTGACGATTTCGTGGTGTGGGTGACGCTCGGCATCATCCTGGGCGGCCGCACCGGCTACGTGCTGTTCTACAACCCGGGCTACTTCCTCGAGCATCCGGGCGAGATCTTCCAGCTGTGGAAGGGCGGCATGTCCTTCCACGGCGGCTTCATCGGCTGCATCGCGGCGGTCGTGCTGTTCGGACTCAAGCGCAACATCTCGGTGCTCTCGCTCGGCGACATCACCTGCGCGGTCGGGCCGATCGGCCTGTTCCTCGGACGCCTCGCGAACTTCATCAATGGCGAGCTCTGGGGCCGCGTCACTGACGTGCCCTGGGCCTTCATCTTCCCGACCGGCGGCCCGCTGCCGCGTCATCCGAGCCAGCTCTACGAGGCCGCGCTCGAAGGCGTGCTGCTGTTCGTCGTGCTCGCGCTCATGATGCGCAGCGGCGCGCTGCGCCGGCCCGGGCTCATCATCGGCGTCTTCGCGATCGGCTACGCGCTGGCGCGCAGCTTCGCGGAGTTCTTCCGCGAGCCCGACGCGCAGCTCGGCTATCTCTGGGGGCCCCTCACCATGGGCATGCTGCTCTCGGTGCCGATGCTGCTGTTTGGCCTGGTGTTGGTGTGGATCGCCTTGAGCCGGCCGCCGCTGCATGCGGCGTCACTGGCGCACGCCGCGCCGCAGCCTGCTGCGAAGCCGTAATGACGCCGCTCGAGGTCGAGCTGCGCCGCATCATTGCGATCGACGGACCGATCCCGGTCTCGCGCTATATGGCGCTCTGCCTCGGCCATCCGCAGCACGGCTACTACGTCACGCGCGATCCCTTCGGAGTCGCAGGCGACTTCATCACCGCGCCCGAGATCAGCCAGATGTTCGGCGAGCTGATCGGCCTCTGGTCCGCCGCGCTCTGGCAACAGATGGGCGGGCCCGCGCATGTCAACCTGATCGAGCTCGGCCCCGGCCGCGGCACGTTGATGGCCGATCTCCTGCGTGCCGCCGCCGTGGTGCCTGCCTTCCGCGCCGCCGCCGCGGTGCATCTCGTCGAGACGAGCCCCGCGCTGCGCACACGCCAAGCGCACATGCTCGGCGATGTGCCGGCGACATGGCATGCGACGATCGACGACGTCCCGGAAGGCGCCGCCATCGTGATCGCCAACGAGTTCTTCGATGCGCTGCCGATCGACCAGGCCGTGAAGGACACGCACGGCTGGCACGCGCGCATGGTCGGCATCGATGCGGACGACCGGCTCGCGCTGATGGCGGCGCCCGATCCCCTGCCAGGCTTCGCGCCGCGACCCGGGGCA
>JAEYAU010000143.1 GCA_023404705.1 Pseudomonadota bacterium | reverse complement strand
CCCCCCCCCCCCCCCCCCCCCCCCCCCCCCCCCCCCCCCCCCCCCCCCCCCCCCCCCCCCCCCCCCCCCCCCCCCCCCCCCCCCCCCCCCCCCCCCCCCCCCCCCCCCCCCCCCCCCCCCCCCCGCTTGCTCCGCGTTTGTTGCCAGGACCCCCTCTCTAGCTCTCCCCCGCAAGCGGGGGAGAGGACATGCCGAGTAAGCCGTGAGTTCTCGCGCTTTCCATCGCCACCTCAACGCCATCCATGCTTGGCTGCTGTTGCTGCCCGCGATGGCGTTCCTCGCGCTGTTCACGCACTGGCCGGCGGTCGGGACGTTCATCGACAGCTTCTACTCGACGCCGCGCGGGCGGATTCCCGCGCGCTTCATCGGGGCCGACAACTATCGGCAGATGGTCGAGGATCCGGTGTTCTGGCAGGCGCTCACCAACAATCTGTGGTTCGCGCTCGGCACCATCCCGGTCTCGATCGCGCTCGCGCTCCTGATGGCGCTGTTCGTCAACGACCGCATCGCGGGGCGCGCGGCGCTGCGCATGGCCTATTTCACGCCGACCGTGCTGCCGATGATCGCGGTCGCGAACATCTGGCTGTTCTTCTACACGCCGGGCTACGGGCTGCTCGAGCAGCTGCGCGGCCTGTTCGGGCTGCCGTCGCACAACTGGCTCGGCACGCCCGACACGGCGCTCGCCTGCGTGATCGTGGTCGCGATCTGGAAGGAGGCGGGCTTCTTCATGATCTTCTATCTGGCGGCGCTGCAGCAGATCTCGCCGCAGCTCGCCGAAGCCGCCGCGCTCGAAGGCGCCTCGCGCTGGACCTATTTCCGCCGCGTGCAGTTTCCGCTGCTGATGCCCACGACGCTGTTCGTGCTGGTCAACGCGGTGATCAACGCGTTCCGCACGGTCGACCATATCATCGTCATGACGCGCGGCGGGCCGGACAACGCGACCTCGCTGCTGCTGCTGCATATCTACGAGATAGGCTTCAAGTTCTGGGACACCGGCTATGCGGCGGCGCTCACGGTGGTGCTGCTGACGCTGCTCGCGACAATCGCGCTCGCGCAGTATCTCTTCCTCGAACGGCGGATCCACTACCGATGAGGGCGAGCGAACCTTTCGCGCCGCGCGGCGCCGCCTGGCTGCTGGAGAGCGCCGGCGCCTGGCTGCTCGCGGTGCTCTGGCTGCTGCCGCTCGTCTATGCGGTGTGGACGGCCTTCCACCCGAGCGAGTTCTCGGCACGGTTCACGCTGACGGCGCCGCTGACGCTGGAGAATTTCGTCACGGCCTGGGAGGCCGCGCCCTTCGCGCGCTACTTCCTCAACACCTTCGTGCTGGTCACGCTGGTGCTCGCCTGCCAGCTCGTGCTCTGCACGCTCGCGGCCTATGCGTTCGCGCGCTACACCTTCACGGGCCGCGAGGTCGCCTTCGCGCTGGTGCTGCTGCAGCTGATGATCATGCCGGACGTGCTGATCGTCGAGAACTACCGCACCATGGGCCGGCTCGGCATCCTCGACTCGATTCCCGCGATCGCGCTGCCTTACGTCGCCTCGGCCTTCGGCATCTTCCTGCTGCGGCAGACCTTCAAGACCGTGCCGCGCGAGCTCGACGATGCGGCGCGCATCGAAGGGGCGGGGCCGCTGGCCGTGCTCTGGCGGGTCTACGTGCCGCTCGCGCGGCCCGTCTATATCGCCTACGGCCTCGTCTCGGTCAGCTATCACTGGAACAACTTCCTCTGGCCGCTGATCGTCACCAATTCGGTTGAGGCGCGGCCGCTCACGGTCGGCCTGCAGGTCTTCGCCTCCACGGACCAGGGCATCGACTGGTCGGTGATCTGTGCCGCCACGCTGATGACGTCGGGCCCGCTGCTGGTCGCGTTCCTGCTGTTCCAGCGTCAGTTCGTGCAGAGCTTCATGCGGGCCGGGATCCGGTAGCTGCCGCTGCGTCCGGCTCCCAGCCGCGCGCGATCTGTGCTAAGCGAGCCGCATGCGCTACGACCGCCGCAAGTTCCTCGGACATCTCACCGCCGGCGCCGCGAGCCTCGCGGCGACGCGCACGTTCGCGCAGGCCGTCGATCCGTTGCAGCAGCTGATCCAGCAGAACCAGCGCGAGGAGTTCGAGCAGGGCTTCGACTCCGCCTCGCGCACCATCAAGATGCCGCAGGCCAAGCTGCCGACGCTCTCGCCCGCGACGACGCAGACCACGGAAGCCGCCATCGGCCGCTATGAGGAGATCGTCGGACGCGGCGGCTGGCCGGCGGTGCCGCGGGCCGCGCGGCTGCGGCTCGGCATCAAGCATCCGAGCGTGACGGCGCTGCGCCAGCGGCTTGCGATCGCGGGCGACCTCGAGAGCGTCGCGGCATCGGGCGCGAGCGATGTCTACGATTCCTACGTGGAGGCGGCCGTGCGGCGCTTCCAGGCGCGGCACGGGCTCGCGGTCGACGGCATCGTGCGCGAGCAGGAGATGAAGGCGCTCAACATCCCGGCGCAGCAGCGGCTCGAGCAGCTCCGGCTCAACCTCACGCGGCTGCGCGATCTCAGCCGCCACCTGAAGAACCGTTACGTGGTCTGCAACATCCCGGCCGCGCAGATCGAGGCGATCGAGCACGACGTGGTGCAGTCACGCCATACCGCGGTGGTCGGCAAGCCGGATCGCGCTTCGCCCGACATCAACAGCCGCATCGTCGAGGTGAACTTCAATCCGTACTGGACCGTGCCGGTCTCGATCGTGCGCCGCGACCTGATCCCGAAGATGCAGGCCGAGCCGGACTATCTGGAGAAGAACCGGATCCGCATTCTCGACGCGCGCAACAACGAACTGCCGCCGTCGCAGATCAACTGGTATTCGGAAGAAGCCGTGAACTACAAGTTCAAGCAGGATCCGGGCGACTTCAACTCGATGGGGTCGATCCGCATCAACTTCCCGAGCCCGCACGGCGTCTACATGCACGACACGCCGTTCAAGAACCTGTTCGGCGAGGATTTCCGCTTCCACTCCTCGGGCTGCGTGCGCGTGCAGAACGTGCGCGAGCTGGTGAACTGGCTGCTCACCGAGACGCCGGGCTGGTCGCGGCCCGAGATCGAGGACGTGATCCGCAGCGGCGAGCGCAAGGATGCGCGGCTGAAAGGGCCGGTGCCGCTGCACTGGGTCTACGTTTCGGCCTGGGCGACGGCGGACGGCGTCGTGCAATTCCGCGAGGACATCTACAATCGCGATGGCCTTGCGCCGAGCACGCTCTCGCGCGGTTAGCGCCGCTCTGCACAGATCTCGCCGAAGGTCAGCTTTCCGACATTGGGTCCGGTATCTTCTTCCCCCGATAGGTCCAAGGAACAATTGCACGCCCCGCGTGTTATGGTGCAGTCTCCAGTCATCCGCGTGCGTCGAGGCTCGATACGGGGGCAGCCATGACAAACGTGCTCGTGATCGACGACGACGAGTTCGTCGGCAATTCTGTTCGCACCATCCTCGAGCTCGAAGGCTACTCAGTCGAGCTGGCGAGCACCGGCCGCGCCGGTCTCGCGGCGCTCTCGTCGAGCAGCTTCGACACGGTGGTGATCGACATTTTCATGCCCGAGATGGACGGGATCGAGACCATCCGCGAGCTGCGCCGGATCCATCCGGGGCTGCCGATCATCGCGATGTCGGGCTTCATCTTCAAGGACAAGACCCATCCGGCGCCGGACTTCCTCTCCATGGCGCGGGCTTTCGGCGCGACCAATGTGCTGCACAAGCCGTTTCACCCGCGCGACCTGATCGACATGATCCGCGATTGCCTGCTTGGCGGCGGACGGCCCTCCTGAGCTGCGTCCTTCGTGTAGTCTCGGCCCATGGCCGACCGCGAATCTCCGAGCGAGGTGCTGTTCGAGTTCACGCCCGTGGGCGCGGTCGTGCGCGTCGCCGCGATCGATGCCGCGACCGGCATCGAGGTCACGGTCATGGGGCCGGTGACCGCCGCGCGCTCCGATCTGGAGCGGCTGGCGCTGCGTAAGCTGAAGGCGCGGCTCGCGCGAGAGACGTCTTGATCGTCGTCAAACGGTCGGCACGTAATTTCCCGTAGCCCGAGAGCTTCCTTTCATTCAGTGGGATTTAACCCGCGGCGCGGCCTAATGGGGAAACTTCCACCTGACTGGCGGGCCTCGCGCATTCGCTTGCGGCCGTCACGAGAGCGAGACTCCTCCATGCGCAAGATCGCCTTCTCCAGGCTTCTCTCCATCGTCGTCGGCATCCCGCTGATCGGCATGGCGGTGTTCGCCGGGATGCTCAGCTACGAGAGCTGGTCGCGCTACACGGAGATGAGCCGCGCGTCGTCGCTCCTGCGGCTCGCGGTGGCGGTCGGACGCTTCGGCGGCATCGCGATCTCGGGCGAAGGCGCGGCCACCCGCGAGTTTCTCGCCGGCACCGGCGAGCGCCCCCGCATGGAGACGCAGCGCAAGGTCACCGACGAGCTCTATGCCGCGGTGCGCGCGGCGGCGGCTGGCAATCAGGTGAAGAACGCCAAGGTCGAGGCGCAGCTGCAGGCGCTCGAAGCGCGCATGCGCGCGATCACCGAGATGCGCAGCAAGGTGGATTCCAAGGCCGAGCTCGGGCCCGGCGGCAGCACGGCCGTGCTGGCGCCGACCGCGGGCGTCGCCATCGACTTCGTCGGCGTCGCCTCTTCGGCCGCGTCCGATCCGGTGCTCGCGCGCCAGATCTTCGGTCTCTATGCGATGCTCCAGTTCACCGAGAACGCGCTGGTGCAGCGCGGCACGGGCCTCGCGGTGCTGACCGGGAAGGCGCCGCATGCGGGCTTCCTGCACTTCAATCGCGCGGTCACGCTCAACGCGACCTTCCGCAAGCTTTTCAACGACTACGCGCCTGCGAGCGTGGTCGAGCAGTATCAGGCCTTCGACGCCCGTCACGGCGCGGAGCTCCAGCGGCTGCGCGATCTCGCCCTCGCCAATCCGGGCAAGGCACAAGCCGAGGACGAGATCAAGAAGTGGAATGCAATCGCGGCCGAGATGACGCCGGTGCTGAACAAGGGCGTGGTCGCCACAGCCGATCTCGCCTCCGCCGAATCCGAGCGGATGGTCGCCGAGGCGTGGCGGAGCACCATGACCTATCTCGCGATGAGCCTCGTGGTGCTCGTGCTCGTGTTGCTGTCGAGCCGCGTCATCATCCGCTCGCTGCGCGACCTGTTGCGCGGCCTCGCCGGCACCATGGAGGCGCTCTCCAACCGCCGGTTCGACATCACGGTGCCGAGCCTCGAGCGCAGCGACGAGATCGGCGTGATGGCGCGGGCGGCGGAGAATTTCCGCTCCAGCCTGGAGCGCGTGCAGGGTTTGGAGGCTGAGCAGAAGGAGGCCGAGGCGCGCGCCGCGGCGCAGCGCAAGGCCGAGATGGAGCAGCTCGCCCGCTCCTTCGAGCAGGCCGTCGGCAATATCGTCGAGTCGGTGACGATGTCGGCGAGCGGGCTCGAAGCGGCCGCCACCACGCTCACGCGCACGGCCGAGAAGACGCAGGAGCTTTCCGCCGACGTCGCGTCGGCGTCCGGCCAGGCGTCGAACAATGTGCAGTCGGTGGCGGCGGCTTCCGACCAGCTCTCGGCTTCGGTCGCCGAGATCAGCCGGCAGGTGCACGAGTCGAGCAAGATCGCGGGCGAGGCCGTGCAGCAGGCGGCGAGCACCGATCAGCGGATCGGGGAGCTCTCGCAGGCGGCGAGCCGCATCGGCGACGTTGTGAAGCTGATCACGGCGATCGCCGAGCAGACCAATTTGCTGGCGCTCAACGCCACCATCGAGGCGGCGCGCGCGGGCGAGGCCGGCAAGGGCTTCGCGGTGGTCGCGTCCGAGGTGAAGCAGCTCGCCACGCAGACCGCCAAGGCGACCGACGAGATCGGCACGCAGATCGCCGGCATGCAGCGGGCGACGAGCGAGTCCGTCACCGCGATCAAGGAGATCGGCAGCACGATTGGCCGCATCTCCGAGATCGCGGGCATGATCGCGGCCGCGGTCGAAGAGCAGGGCGCCGCCACCTCGGAGATCTCGCGCAATGCACAGGGCGCCGCGAGCGGCACCACCCATGTGGCGGAGACCATCGCGGACGTGAACCGTGGCGCGAACGAGACCGGCGCGGCGTCGAGCCAGGTGCTCTCCTCCGCCAAGGCGCTCGCCGGCGAGGGCAGCCGCCTCAAGACCGAGGTGGACCGCTTCCTGGCCACCGTGCGGGCTGCCTAACGGCAGCCGGGCTGCGTAACCTCGGCGGGGCTCCGTAACCGCAGCGGGGCTGCCCGGGGCAGCCCAAGATCTAGTGTTTCACACGGGATTTGATCCCAATGCTTGGCCGGCCGGGAGCGATGTGATATCGCGGCCCTGCCGCGTCCGGGAAGAGCTGGCGACGGCAGGATTCGAACGCCTTTCAGGGATTCCCACATGTCAGCATCGGACGCCGCGCGCACTGCGAAGGCCGAATCCTTCTTCACGGCGTCGCTCCGGGAGAGCGATCCGGACATCTTCGATGTGGTCCGGAACGAGCTCGGTCGTCAGCGCGACGAGATCGAGCTGATCGCCTCGGAGAACATCGTCAGCCGCGCCGTGCTCGAGGCGCAGGGCTCGGTGCTCACGAACAAATACGCCGAGGGCTATCCGGGCCGGCGCTACTACGGCGGCTGTCAGTACGTGGACGTGGCCGAGACCCTCGCGATCGACCGGCTCAACAAGCTGTTCGGCTCGACCTTTGCCAATGTGCAGCCGCACTCGGGCGCGCAGGCGAACGCCGCGGCCTTCATGGCGCTGATGAATCCGGGCGACACTTTCCTCGGCCTCAATCTCGCGGCCGGCGGACATCTCACGCACGGCATGAAGATCAACATGTCGGGCAAGTGGTTCAACGCAGTCGCCTACAATGTGCGGCGCGAGGACCATCGCATCGACATGGAGGAAGTCGCAAAGCTTGCGCGCGAGCACAAGCCGAAGGTGATCGTGGCGGGGGGCTCGGCCTATCCGCGCGTGATCGACTTCCGCGGCTTCCGCGCCATCGCGGACGAGGTCGGCGCCAAGCTGATGGTCGACATGGCTCATTTCGCCGGCCTGGTGGCCGGCGGCGTGCATCCGAACCCGGTGGATCACGCGCATGTCGTGACCTCGACCACGCACAAGACGCTGCGCGGCCCGCGCGGCGGTTTCATCCTCACCAATGACGAGGAGCTGGCGAAGAAGATCAATTCGGCCGTGTTTCCGGGCATCCAAGGCGGCCCGCTGATGCACGTGATCGCCGCCAAAGCGGTGGCGTTCGGTGAAGCGCTGCGGCCCTCGTTCAAGGTCTATGCGCGCAATGTCGCCGAGAACGCCAAGGCGCTCGCGGACGTGCTCAAGTCCAAGGGCCTCGACATCGTCTCGGGCGGCACCGACACACATCTGATGCTGGTGGACCTGCGGCCGAAGCGGCTCACCGGCAAAGTGGCGGAGAGCGCGCTTGGCCGCGCCCATATCACCTGCAACAAGAACGGCATTCCGTTCGATCCCGAGAAGCCGACCATCACGTCGGGCGTGCGCCTCGGCACGCCGGCCGGCACCTCGCGCGGCTTCGGCGTCGCCGAATTCCGCCAGGTGGGCGACATGATCGTGGAGGTGCTCGA
This sequence comes from Pseudomonadota bacterium, assembly GCA_023404705.1. Classification (GTDB taxonomy): domain Bacteria; phylum Pseudomonadota; class Alphaproteobacteria; order Rhizobiales; family Xanthobacteraceae; genus FEB-22. Next base: position 847 of record JAEYAU010000143.1, on the reverse strand, counting down.
CGTGCTCTCGCAGAAGGGGGTCGAGGAGGATTCGCTCGTCGAGGCGAAGGTGCGTGAGAAGGTGAAGGGCCTGCTCGCCCGCTTCCCGATCTATCAGGACTGATCATGCGCTGCCCGAGCTGCGGAAGCCTCGATACACAAGTGAAGGACTCGCGTCCGACCGAGGATTCCGCCGCCATTCGCCGCCGCCGCGTGTGCCTCGCGTGCAATTTTCGCTTCACGACCTTCGAGCGCGTGCAGCTGCGCGAGCTCACCATCATCAAGCGCAACGGCCGCCGCGTGCCGTTCGACCGTGACAAGCTCGCGCGCTCGATCGAGATCTCGCTGCGCAAGCGCAACGTCGATCCGGACCGGGTCGAGCGCACGATCTCGAAGATCGTGCGCGAGCTCGAGAGCCTCGGCGAGAACGAGGTGACCTCGGAGACGATCGGCGAGACCGTGATGGCGCATCTGCGTGAGCTCGACGACGTCGCCTATGTGCGGTTCGCCTCGGTCTACCGTAATTTCCGCGAAGCGAAAGACTTCGAGGCCGCGCTCGCCGAGCTCTCCGCCGAGGACGAGCCGAAACCGGCGCTGACGCGGAAATAGGGCTGCGCCCTTTACAAGAACACCGCCGCATCTATGTGTGTGGGCGGCGAGCGGGACATGTCCCGCGCCGAGCGGGAGCGCGCGCCCTTGAACGAAGCCCAGAGCCATGTCGAAGCCGTGGAGGACGCGCGGTTCATGGCGCTCGCCTTCGCGCTCGGGCGGCGCGGGCTCGGCAATTGCTGGCCGAACCCGGCGGTCGGCGCCGTGGTGGTGCGTCACGAGGCGAGCGGGCCCGTGATCGTCGGCCGCGGCTGGACCC
>JAEYAU010000142.1 GCA_023404705.1 Pseudomonadota bacterium | reverse complement strand
CTCGGCTATTTGGGGCCCCGCCCGGGGCGGGCCCGCGCCCCGCCGCCCGCCTCAGGGTGACGGACGAGAGGACGAGCTTACGGCCATGCTACGGCGTCATGAACACCTTGATGCAGCCGTCTTCCTTGTCGCGAAAGGTGCGGTAGAGCTCGGGCCCGCGCGCGAGCGGGGCGCGGTGCGTGATCACGAAGCTCGGGTCGATCTCGCCGCGCTCGATGCGCTCCATCAGCGGGCGCAGATAGCGCTGCGCGTGGGTCTGGCCCATGCGCAGCGTGAGGCCCTTGCCGAAGGCGGCGCCGAACGGGACCTTGTCGAGGAAGCCGAGATAGACGCCGGGAATCGAGACGCGGCCGCCTTTGCGGCAGCAGCTGATCACCTGGCGCAGCACGTGCAGGCGGTCGGTGGCGAGGAAGACGGAGGACTTCACCTTGTCGACGACCGCATCGAAGGAGCCCCAGCCGTGCGCCTCGGCGCCGACCGCGTCGATGCAGGCGTCGGGCCCGCGGCCGCCCGTCATGTCCTGCAGGCGCGCGTAGACGTCCTCCTGGTCGAAATTGATGCATTCGGTGCGGTTGTCGGAGCCCGCCATGTAGAGGCGCTCGGGCACGCGGTCGATGCCGATCACGCGCGCGGCACCCTGCATCCAGGCGCTGCGGATCGTCATCTGGCCTACGGGGCCGCAACCCCAGACTGCGACCACATCGCCGGGACCGATCTCGGCATTCTCGGCCGCCATCCAGCCGGTGGGAAAGATGTCCGAGAGGAACAGCACCTGGTCGTCGCGCAGGCCGCCCGGGACCTTCACGGGGCCATGCTCGGCATGGGGCACGCGCACCAGCTCGGCCTGGCCGCCCGGATAGCCACCATAGAGGTGGGAATAGCCGAACAGGCCGGCGCCCGAATGGCCGTGCAGCTTCTGCAGCTTCTCGGCGTCCGGATTGGTGTTGTCGCAGAGCGACCAGAGCTCCTTCTCGCAGAAGAAGCAGTGGCCGCAGGCGATCACGAAGGGCACCACCACGCGGTCGCCCACCCGCAGGCGCGTCACCGCGGCGCCAACCTCCACAACCTCGCCCATGAACTCGTGGCCGAGGATGTCGCCGCTCTCCATGAAGGGGACGAAACCGTCGTAGAGATGCAGGTCGGAGCCGCAGATGGCGGTGGCCGTGACCCGGACGATGATGTCGCCGGGCTCCTGGATCGTCGGATCCGGCATGGTTTCGTAGCGGACATCGCTCTTGCCGTGCCACACGAGCGCCTTCATCGGAATATCTCCACATGCAGGGGCTTCGGGGACAATCCACCGGTGGGGTGGGGGTTCCGCGGCTGGGGGTTGTGGCCGATTTGCGGGCCGCACATGCTTGTGACGGGGCGCCGCGTTCTCTAAACCCAAGGAGACCCGCGACTCCAATGCTTCCGAGCCGATGATCCCGAACACGCCTCAGATCACGCCCGAGCTGGTTGCCGAGCACGGCCTCAAGCCCGACGAATACCAGCGCATCATCGAGCTGATCGGGCGCGAGCCCTCGATCACGGAGCTCGGCATCTTCTCGGCCATGTGGAACGAGCACTGCTCGTACAAGTCCTCGAAGGTGCATTTGCGGACGCTGCCCACGACGGGGCCGCACGTGATCCAGGGCCCGGGTGAGAATGCGGGCGTCATCTCCATCGGCGACGGCCTCGCGGTCGTGTTCAAGATGGAGAGCCACAACCACCCGAGCTACATCGAGCCCTATCAGGGCGCGGCAACGGGCGTCGGCGGCATCCTGCGCGACGTGTTCACCATGGGCGCGCGGCCGATCGCGTGTCTCAACGCGCTGCGCTTCGGCGATCCCAAGCATCCGCGCACGCGGCACCTCGTGTCGGGCGTGGTCGCCGGCATCGGCGGCTACGGCAACTCGTTCGGCGTGCCGACGGTGGGCGGCGCAGTCGGCTTTCATCCGCGCTACGACGGCAACTGCCTGGTCAACGCCATGGCGGTCGGCATCGCGGAAGCCGACAAGATCTTCTACGCGGCGGCGACCGGCGTCGGCATGCCGATCGTCTATCTCGGCTCGAAGACCGGCCGCGACGGCATACACGGTGCCACCATGGCGTCCGCGGAATTCGGCGGCGCCGATGCCGAGGAGAAGCGGCCGACCGTGCAGGTCGGCGATCCCTTCGCCGAGAAGCTGCTGCTCGAAGCGTGCCTCGAGATCATGGCCAAAGGCTGCGTGATCGCGATCCAGGACATGGGCGCGGCCGGACTCACGTGCTCGGCCGTCGAGATGGGCGCGAAGGGCGATCTCGGCGTCACGCTCGATCTCGACAAGGTGCCGTGCCGCGAGAGCGGCATGACGGCCTACGAGATGATGCTCTCGGAGAGCCAGGAGCGCATGCTCATGGTGCTCAAGCCCGAGAAGGAGCCGGAGGCCGAGGCGATCTTCCGCAAATGGGGCCTCGACTTCGCGATCGTCGGCGAGACCACGCCGACCAAGCGCTTCATCGTGCGCCACCGCGGCGAGCAGATGGCCGATCTGCCGATCAAGGAGCTCGGCGACGAGGCGCCGGTCTACAATCGGCCGTATCAACGGCCCGCGGGCCTGCCCGAGATCAAGGCCAAAGAGATCACGCCGCCGATGAGCACGGCGGATGCGCTGGAGGCGCTGATCGGCTCACCGGACCTCTGCTCCAAGCGCTGGGTCTGGGAGCAGTACGATCACGTGATCCTCGGCAATACGATGCAGCGGCCGGGCGGCGATGCCGCGGTGGTGCGCGTGCAGGACGGGCCGAAGGGCCTTGCGCTCACGACCGACGTGACGCCGCGCTACTGCGAAGCGGATCCCTTCGAGGGCGGCAAGCAGGCGGTCGCGGAAGCCTGGCGCAACATCACGGCCGTGGGCGCGACGCCGCTCGCCGTGACCGACAACCTCAATTTCGGCAACCCCGAGCGGCCCGAGATCATGGGCCAGTTCGTCGGCTGCATTCAGGGCATCGCTGAAGCCTGCAAGGCGCTCGACTTCCCGGTCGTGTCCGGCAACGTCTCGCTCTACAACGAGACCAATGGCCGCGCGATCCTGCCGACCCCCACCATCGGCGGCGTCGGCCTCATCGACGACATCGCGCAGCAGGCCAGCATCGCGTTCAAGGCGGCCGACGAGATGATCCTGCTGCTCGGCGACAGCCGCGACTGGCTCGGCCAGTCGCTCTGGCTGCGCGAGATCTGCGGCCGGGAGGAGGGCGCGCCGCCGCCGGTCGACCTCGCGATGGAGCGGCGCAATGGCGACTTCGTGCGCGCGCTGATCCGAGACAACCGCGTGACAGCGGTGCACGACGTGTCCGACGGCGGGCTTCTGATCGCGATCGCCGAGATGGCGCTCGCGGGCGGCATCGGCGCGCGGCTCTATGGTGCGCCGGCCTTCCTCACCGAGCACGGCTTCTGGTTCGGCGAGGACCAGGCGCGCTACGTCGTGACCGTGAAGGCGAGCGATGCCGATGATCTCGCGGCCCGCGCGAAGGCGGCGGGCGTGCCGGTGCGGCGTATCGGGCTCACCCATGGCGACGCCTTGACCCTGCCGGGCGAGCGCACGATCCTGCTCAAGACACTCGCGATGCGGTTCGAGAGCTGGCTGCCCACCTATATGGCGAGCACGGCCTCGTAGAGCGCGCAGCGCTCTACGATTCTTGATTGGTCGCATTTTCTACGCCGAACCGGTGTCCACTTCGGCCGAAAATGCTCTGGTAGAAGGAAATGCGCAGATGCCGATGGATGCGGGGGAGATCGAGCGCCTGATCAAGGCGGGCATCCCCGACGCGGAGGTGACGATCCGCGACCTCGCGGGCGACGGCGACCACTATGCCGCGACCGTGGTCGCGGCCTCCTTCCGCGGCAAGTCCCGGGTGCAGCAGCACCAGATGGTCTACGACGCCCTGCGCGGCCGCATGGGGGGTGTGCTGCATGCGCTCGCCCTGCAGACGGGCGTGCCGGAGGCCTGATAGGCTCCCCGCGGTTCAGCCGCAGGAGGGGTTCATGCGTCTCATTCTTTCGGTGCTGCTGGCGCTCGCGTTCGGCGCCGGCGCGGGCTTCGCTCAGGATCTCTCGCCGAACGGCGTGAAGACCTTGTCACCGCCCGGCGCCATCAAGCCGACCGGCACCTGGAATCTCGGTACGCGCGCGGGCGACTTCATCTTCGTCGCCGGCATGCGCGGCATCGATCCGGCCACCAATCAGCTGGTGCAGGGCGACGAGGCGCGCATCCGCCAGGCCTTCCTCAACATGAAGCTGATCGCCGAATCGGAGGGCGCGACCCTGCGCGATGCGGTGCGGATCGTGGTCTACGTGACCGACATGTTCCGATTCCGCCCGCTGACGAACAAGGTTCAGGAGGAGCTCTGGGGCAAGGGCCCGTACCCGCCGCGCACCATCATCGAGGTCGACCGGCTCAATCAGGACGATATTTTCGAGGTGGAGGGGACGTTCTATGCCCCTGCCAAGAAATAGAAAAACTGCGTACGTCTTTTGGCGCATGATCTTGTCCGAAAACCGGTTTCCACTTTTCGGGATCATGCGCCCAGAGGGGCTTGGGAACGGCCCTCCGGCGCGCTACATATAGGGTCACGGTTCCACGGGGCGCCGGGCGCGCCGCAACGAGGTTTGCCATGGCAATTGATCAGTTCATCGACAATGAGGTGAAGGGCAACGACGTGGTGCTCTTCATGAAAGGCACGCCGCAGTTCCCGATGTGCGGTTTCTCGGGACAGGTCGTGCAGATCCTCGACTATCTGGGCGTGCCCTATAAAGGGCTCAACGTCCTGGAGTCGGACGACCTGCGCAACGGCATCAAGACCTACTCCAACTGGCCGACCATCCCGCAGCTCTACGTGAAGGGCGAGTTCGTGGGCGGCTGCGACATCGTCCGCGAGATGTTCCAGGCCGGCGAGCTGCAGTCGATGTTCAAGGACAAGGGCATCGCCGTGAAGGACCAGGCGACGGCCTGAGCCCTGAAGCGGGCCTCAGAGTTTAGACGGCCGTCGCGCAAGCGGCGGCCGTTTTGTTTTGATGAACTCATGAGCTGCAGCGCGCTCCGCACGCTCCCTCCCCCGCTTGCGGGGGAGGGGTGGGGAGGGGGCGCGGCTTGCTCCGTCCTTGCGGCAAGAGCCCCCTCTCTGTCTCTCCCCCGCAAGCGGGGGAGAGGACCGCGTTGCGCGCGTCTTCGTCCTCGTGCGCAGAGCTTGCTGATCCGGTCACTCGGCCACGAAGCGCCAGGCATTGTCCTTCCGCTCGACGAATCCCGTGCCCGGATAGGGCAAGTGATACCCGATCACGCGCAGCTTCTCGGCCGCGAGCCGGTCGAGCAGCGTCCTGCGTGTCGCGATGGCGCGCTCTGGTTCGTGGTCGGCGGCGGGGCGCCAGTCGGGGTGGCGGAACGAGATGATCGGATGGGTGAGGGCATCGCCCAGCACCATGAGGCCGCCCGCGAGTTCCAGTGAGACGTGCCCCTGGGTGTGGCCAGCGGTGTCGATCGCGCGGATGCCGCTGACGATCTCGTCGCCCGCCTTGAAGCGCGTGAGCTTGTCCTCGATGCGCGCCAGATTGCGGCGGGCGCCGGTGACGAAGCCGGCGCGCTCCTCGGGCAGTGACTTCGCGGCGTCAGCCCGGTGCCAGAAATCGTGCTCGGTCGCGCTGATCAGATAACGCGCCTTCGGGAAGGTGATTTCGTCGAGATCGTCGGTGACGCCCCAGAGGTGGTCCGGATGGCCGTGGGTGAAGATCACCATGGTGACGGCTTCGCGATCGACGCCAGCGGCTTCGAGATTGTCGATGAGCTTGCCGGTGGTCGGGACGAAGCGCGGGCCGCCGCCCGCATCCACCAGGATCACCTCGGAGCCCGCACGGATCAGCGTGACGTTGGTGGGCGACTGATACTGCTCGGCGGTCTGCCCGGCCTCGGCCAGCACGGCCGCGCGCTCAGCGTCCGGCGCCTGCGACGCGAGCAAGCTCGTGGGCAGCAGAATGTGGCCGTCGCTCACCACAGTGATCTCGAAAGCGCCGTGCTTGAAGCTGTGCGGTGCGGCGCGGGCCGGCAGGGTGGTGGCGGCCAGGGCGGCGGCCGTGCCGGCCAGCAGGGCGCGGCGGTCGATTGCGGTCATGCGGTCCTCCTGGCCCGGATCATAGAGCATTTGTGAAGCGGAGCGAGACGGGCCTGATCTATGATCGGGCAAAGCGCCGGCCACGACCGGCGCACCGGGGAGGACGCCATGCTGAGAACCACAACCGTGCTGGTTGCGCTCGCGTCGTTCGCTTGCACCGCGCAAGCGCGCATCACGGAGATCCGCGTTGAGGCCACGGAGCCCTTTGCGGAGAACAGCGCCTTCGGCGAGGCCGGGCCGTATGTGCGCATCCGCGGCATCGCCAAGGGCGAGCTCGATCCGGCGTCGCCGCAGAACGCCGTGATCGCGGATCTCGACAAGGCGCCGCGCGATGCACGCGGCATGGTCGAATACGAGACGGATTTCTTCATCCTGCGGCCGGCCGACCCGGCGCGCGGCAGCGGCGTGCTGCTCTACGAGGTGAACAATCGCGGCCGCAAGTTTCTGCTGCACTGGATCGACGAAGCGCCCGCGACGTCGCCCGGCGCGAACAATGATCCGAAGACGAAAGCGGATGCCGGGATCGGCTTCACGCTGCCGCGCGGCCACACCATCGTCTGGTCGGGCTGGGATCCGGATGCGCCGAAGGCCAATCACGGCCTCGCGACGCGCGTGCCGGTCGCGCAGGAGAACGGCGCGCCGATCACGCGCCGCATCCGCGAGGAATTCCAGGTCGCCACCCGTGGCCCGGGTGACGGCGCGAACATCAAGCTGAGCTATCCGGCGGCTTCGACCGACAAGGCGAAGGCGCGCCTCGTCGTGCGCGACCGCGAGGAGGATCCGCGCACCGAGATCGCGGCGGACGGCTGGGAGTTCGTCGATGCGAGCACGATCCGTCTCGCCAACGGCAAGTTCGCGCCGATCAAGATCTACGAGCTCTGGTACGAGGCGACGCAGCCGAAGATCGTCGGCATCGGCTATGCGGCAACGCGCGACCTGGTCTCGTTCCTGCGCCATGCGCGTGCCGACAGCGCGGGCAATCCCAATCCGGTCAACTCGACCGCGGAAGGCGCGGCGCCGGCGGTGCGCCACACGATCGCGCTGGGGATCTCGCAGAGCGGACGTTATCTGCGTCATCACATCGAGCTCGGCATGAACCGCGACGAGGACGGCGGCCGCGTGTTCGACGGCGTGCTCGCGCACATTTCGGGTGCCGGCAAGGTCTTCGCGAACCACACCTTCGCGGAGCCCGGCCGGACCGCGACCCAGCACGAGGACCGCTACTATCCCGAGAACTGGTTCCCGTTCAGCGCGGCGGTGACCACCGATCCGTTCACGGGCAAGCAGGCGCGCCTGCTCAAGGGCGACGCGAGCGATCCGCTGCTGATCGAGACCAACACCTCGACCGAGTATTGGCAGAAGGGCGCCTCGCTCCTGCACATCGATCCGAGCGGCAAGGAAGATCTCGCGCTGCCCGCCAACACGCGCGTCTACCTGATCGCGGGCACGCAGCATGGCGGACGCGCCGGGCTCACGCCCGCGCCCGGGCCCTGCGCCAATCCGCGCAATCCGCACAATCCGGCGCCCGCGCTGCGCGCACTGCTGGTCGCGCTGGAGGAATGGGTGACCAAGGGCACCGAGCCGCCCGCCAGCCGCGTGCCGAACCACAAGGAGGCGACCGCCGCCGAGGGCAAGGCGCTGCGCTTCCCCGCCGCGAAGAGCTTCGTGCACGCCCCCGGCGACCACGCGATCGGGCCGCCCGTGGACTGGACCGATCCGCCCGGCAGCGGCGTGACGCTGGCGAGCGCGCCGGCCTATTACGGCACGCGCGTCTCCGACGTGGATGCCGACGGCAACGAGCGCGCGGGCATTCGCCTGCCGGACATCGCGGTGCCGGTCGGCACCTATACGGGCTGGAACGTCTACCGCGCGCAGCCGACCGAGCTGTGCGACCGCGACGGCTCGTTCATCGGCTTCACCAAAACGCGCGCGGAGCGCGAGGCCGTCGGCGATCTGCGGCCCTCGCTCGAAGAGCGCTACAACGGGCGTGCGGACTATGTCGCGAAGGTGGGGGCGGCCGCCGATGCGCTGGTGCAGCAGCGCCTGCTGCTGCCGGCCGATGCGGCACGCTATGTGGCGGCCGCGGAGAAGAGCGAGAGGTTCTGAATTGTAGGGCGGGTTAGCGCGAAGCGCGTAACCCGCCGGCTGACTTGCCGCACGCGCATGTGTCTGCGGAAGGGCACATGGCGGGTTACGCCGCTTTGCGGCTAACCCGCCCTACGACGCAGCGTCACGCCGCGCGCACCGTCGCGAGGAAGCGGTCGACCTCGCCCTTGAGCTGCGTGCTCTCGCGGGCGAGCGACTGGGCCGAGGCGAGCACCTGGCTCGAGGCCGAGCCGGTGTCGGCGGCGGCGTCATTCACTTCAGCGATGTTGCTGGCGACATGCGTCGCGCCCTGGGCGGCGTGGTGCAGATTGCGGGCGATCTCGCTGGTGGTCGCGCCCTGCTCCTCGACGGCAGCCGAGATCGAGGCCGCGATCTCGGAGACGCGCGTGATGGTCGCGCCGATCTCCTTGATGGCCTGCACGGACTCGCTGGTCGCCGACTGCATGCTGGCGATCTGCGCGCCGATCTCCTCGGTCGCCTTGGCGGTCTGGGTCGCCAGCGTCTTCACCTCGGAGGCGACGACCGCGAAGCCCTTGCCGGCTTCGCCGGCGCGCGCCGCCTCGATGGTGGCGTTGAGCGCCAGCAGATTGGTCTGCTCCGCGATGGCAGTGATCAGCTTGACGACGTCGCCGATGCGCCCCGCAGCCTGCGAAAGCTGGGCGATGCGCGCGTCGGTACGCTCAGCCTGCTTCACGGCCTCGGCCGCGATCTTGCTCGACTCGTGCACCTGACGGCCGACCTCGCTCACCGAGGAGGCGAGCTCCTCGGTCGCGGCAGCGACGGATTGCACATTGGCGGAAGCTTGGTTCGACGCGGAGGCGACCGTGCCGGTGCGCTCCTGGGTCGCTTCGGCGCTGCCCTTCAGCGTCGACGCCGCGGCTTCCAGCTCGGTCGAGGCCGAAGAGACCGCGCCGACGATGCCGCCCACCGCCGCCTCGAAGCCATCGGCGAGCTTCTGCATCTCGCTGCGCCGTGCAGCCGCGGCGGCCGCCGCCTCGGCTTCCTTCTCGGCGGCTTCCTGATTGGCTTTCTCGATCGCCTTGAGCTTGAAGGCTTCCACGGCGCCCGCCATGGCGCCGATCTCGTCCTTGCGGCCGAGACCGGGCAGCACGACGTCGAACTGGCCGGCCGCGAGGGTGCCCATGGCCTTGACGATGCCGCCGAGCGGCTTGATCACGGTGCGGCGGATCAGCCAGAGCGCGAAGCCGACCGCGATCATCACGGCGATCAGGCCAATCGGCGCGAGCTTGGAAGCGAAGTCCGAGCTTTCCTTCAGGTTCGATCGCGCCTTGTCGGCGAGCGCATCGACCTTGGCGCTGATGGCGTCGAGCAGCTTGGTCGAGGCCGCGATATTGGTCTCGAACGGACCGTTGACCAGTTCGAGCGCGGTCGTCTGCGAGAAGCTCTTAGTCGCATTGACGATGCCGGTCGTCGCCTTGGCAATCTCGCTGCGCACGTCGCGCATCTGCTTCGCCATCTCGGGCGTGACAAGGCGTTGGTTCGCCGCGACGCGGCCGATCGAGTCCTCGATGCCCTTGGCGAGGGTGGCGACCTGACCGGCATATTGATCGACCTTGGCGAGATCGAGCTCTGCCGGCATGCGCGCAACGAGGCCGTGCTCCTTCTCCAGCATCACACGGATCTGGGAGATCCGACGGGCGGTGGAGAGCGCGGCCTCCACGTCGGTCTCGACCTCGCTCACCGTGTCGATGAGGGTCATGCCGAGGATGCCCGCGACGGCGAGCGCCGGGATGGCGACGGCGGCCAGCGCCATCAGGATCTTTGCAGCGAGACTTTTCATCACCATCTCCGGCGTCGGAGTCTTTGAGCAGGGACTACTTCGTTGCGACCGAAGCCGCCGCCTCGACGACCTTCTTTACTTCGTCCGAGGCGTCCTTGCGGATCGCCAGGTAGAGCGCGAGCGGCAGCTTCACATCGCTCTCCATCACCTTGAGCTTGTCGCGCTCGGGCAGGTCATGGGCGGTGGTGATGTAGCTGAGCGCGCCGGGCGCCTGCATCACGATCATCGCGGTCTGGTTGGTGTTCTGCACGACGCGCAGCTCGGGCGCATAGCTGACCGCGAGCGTGTCGGAGATCATCTTGTGCGGCGAGGAGGTGGGCTCGCCGACGAGCAGCACGGGCTGATTGGCGCCGCCGACCTCGGACCAGTTCTTCACCTTGCCGCTGAACAGGTCGGCGAGCTGCTGCTTGCTGAGGCTCTTCACCGGGTTCGACGGGTGCACGATGAACTGCACATAGGCGTTGCCGACGTGCTTGCCGACCAGCTCCTGCACCTTGATGCTGTCGGGCTGCTTCTTGTTCAGGCTCTCGGCGGCGGTCTCCACTGGCTCGGCGAGCATCGCGACGTCGGCCTTGCCCGTGGCGAGGTCCGTGAGTCCGCGCGAGGTGCTCGAAGGCAGAATCACCACCTTGGTGCCGGCGATTTCCTCGATCTTCGCCTGCTGCGGCTTCATCAGGCCGAAGGTGACGGTGGTCGCGCCGTGCACCTTGACTTCCGCCTGGGCCGGCAGAGCGACCGAAAGGGTGAGGGCGAACGATGCAGCCGCAAGGGCGCCGTGCGAACGAGTAATGCGCATGGAGACGGGTTTCCTCTCGCAAGTCCTGGGAATGACCGGGCGAGAATGGACGCAGAGTCATTAAAATTCGATTTCGTGAATACCTTCCAAAGGGTTGTAATTGCCTCGTTTTTACTAAAGCACTCGCAAGAGTCGAAAATAGTAGGGCGATACCAAGCCAGCCGCTTTCTGCGTAGAGGCGTGATCAGTCCGGTAATCGCGCGAGCTTGCCGAAATAAAAAAAGAGCGCGCCCAGGGGGCGCGCTCTCATAACGGGTCCGCTCCGACGCTGATCAGCGCGAGTAATACTCGACGACCAAGTGCGGCTCCATCATGCCCGCATAGGGCACCTCGGAAAGGCGCGGGATGCGGCTGAGCTTCGCGGTCATCTTGTTATGATCGACCTCGATGTAGTCGGGCACGTCGCGCTCGGCGAGAGAAGTGGCCTCGAGCACCACGGCGAGCTGCTTGGACTTGTCGCGCACTTCGATGACGTCGCCGACCTTCAGGCGCATGCTCGGGATGGTGACGCGGCGGCCGTTCACCTTCACGTGGCCGTGGTTGACGAACTGGCGCGCGGCAAACGGGGTGGCGACAAACTTGGAACGGAACACGACGGCGTCGAGGCGGCGCTCGAGCAGGCCGATCAGGTTCTCGCCCGAGTCACCCTTCTGCCGAATGGCTTCCTGGTAGATGGCGCGGAACTGCTTCTCGGAGATGTTCGCGTAGTAGCCCTTGAGCTTCTGCTTGGCGCGCAGCTGCACGCCGTAGTCCGAGAGCTTGCCCTTGCGGCGCTGGCCGTGCTGGCCGGGGCCGTATTCGCGGCGGTTCACGGGGCTCTTCGGGCGGCCCCAGATATTCTCGCCCATACGGCGGTCGATCTTGTACTTGGCTTCCAGGCGCTTGGTCATCGCGTCCTCAATTGTGGTTCGGAGTTGTGAGGATCGCGCCCTCCTCTGTTCCGGGGACACCGGAACCGACAGGTCCGCGCCGAAGCGACGGGGCGAACCGCGGGTCGCGAAACGCTAGCGGGCCCCGACATTGCCGAGGCCCGCAAGCCGGGGGTTTCTAGGGCGAAAGGGCCGGACTGTCAAACCGGTCGTTCACTGTCAGCTGGAACCGGTCAGCGCCGCCGCGGAGCCAGCTTCAGATGGCTGGCGCAGCCTCAGGGGCGGTCAGGCCGAAGCCTTCCAGGGCCTTGGCAAGGGCCGGAGCGGCGGCTTTTCCGGAGGTCAGGACGGTCCGGGACGCCGCGTGAGGCGTGGTTCCGGCCGAGGGGCCGATCAGGTCGACCACCCGGCGGGCGATAGCAGGGGACGGGTCGATCCAGGTCACGGGCCAGGGCGCCAGCGCGCGGAACCGGGTGAGCAGCAGCGGGAAGTGGGTGCAGGCGAGCACCACGGTGTCGGCACGCCGTCCGTCCCGGTCGACGAAGCAGGGCGCGAGCTCGGCCGCAATCTCGGCGTCGCTCGCCGCTGCGCCGGTGAGTTCCGCCTCGGCGAAGCCGGCGCGCCGCGCCGAGCCGACGAGGTTCACGTCGCAGTCCTTGGCGAATTCGCGGATCAGCGCCTTGGTGTATTCGCGCGCGACGGTCGCCATGGTGCCGAGCACGGAGACGCGTTTGCTGACCGACGCCGCGCAGGCCGGCTTGATCGCCGGCACGGTGCCGACGAAGGGCACCGCGAAACGCGCGCGCAAAGCTGGAAGCGCCTGCACGGAGGCGGTGTTGCAGGCGATCACGACGAGGTCCGGCGCGTGGGCCGCGATCAGGTGCTCCATCACGTCGCAGACGCGGGCGATCAACCGCTCCTCGGGGATGGCGCCGTAGGGGAACACGGCATCGTCCGCCGCATAGACGACGCTGGCGTCGGGGCGGGCGCGCGTGATCTCGCGCAGGACCGTGAGGCCGCCGAGGCCGGAGTCGAACACGAGGATCGTGGGGGAGAGCAGGGTGCGCGGGGTCACGGCGGGACCGAGAAGGAAACGCTGAAAATCGCAAGCCGGTGAGACTGTGGGCACAAGCGAAGGCGCGCGCACGACGCGCAGGCTCTCGATCCTGCCGATGTCCATTTTCTGGCTCCCCGTCCGGGCTGAATTGTGGCGCGGACGGGTTAACGGAAGTTGAGCGGCGGGCGCCGCTTCGCGGCCGCTACAGCCAGCGGCGGACGCGGGCCTTGTAGGCGCGATAGGGCTCGCCGAAGAGCCGCTCCAGATAGGCCTCTTCGCGCGCGACCACGCCGTAGCGCATGACCAGCGCGACAGGGATGATGAGGATCAGGATCCAGGGGCTGCGCGCCGCGACCGCGATGCCGAGATAGATCAGGAAGAAGCCGACATAGATCGGGTTGCGGGTCCAGGCGTGAATGCCGGTGGTCACCAGCGCGCGGGTCGGCTCGTTGGTGGGCACGGGGGTGCCGGCGCGCAGGAAGTTGCGGATCCCGGCCGCGAAGGGCGCAAGGCCGGCAATGATGAGAACGGCGGCGATGATCCACCGGGCGAGGCCCGTCGGGAGCAGGTCGAACCGCAGCGGCAGCAGGTAGTCCAGCGCGAGGCCGAGCAGGAGACCGGCAAGGAAGATAAGTGGCGGCCGCGCGATGACGCCCGCAGTCGCATTGTTGGTCGTCTGGGCAGCGGCCGGGTCGTGCGACATGCGGCTCCCGGTGGACGCTTGCAGCGCGGGTCAGCTCGTGCCGAACACCCGCGCGAAGATCGTGTCCACGTGGCGCAGATGATGCGCCAGGTCGAACTGCGCCTCAAGCTCCGCATCGCTCAGCAGCTTCTTCACGTCGGGATCGGCCTTGAGGAAGGCGAGGAAGTCGCCTTCGCCGCGCCAGACCCGCATGGCGTTGCGCTGAACCATGGCGTAGGAGGACTCGCGCGTCGCGCCCTTCTGGGTGAGCGCGAGCAGGATGCGCTGCGAGTGCACGAGGCCGCCGAGCCGGTCGAGGTTCTTCCGCATGTTCTCGGGATAGACGACGAGCTTGTCGACGACGCCGGCGAGACGGTTGAGCGCGAAGTCGAGTGTGACCGTCGCATCGGGCCCGATCATGCGCTCGACCGAGGAGTGCGAGATGTCGCGCTCGTGCCAGAGCGCCACGTTCTCGAGCGCGGGCGTCACGTAGCCGCGCACCATGCGGGCGAGCCCCGTGATGTTCTCGGTCAGCACCGGGTTGCGCTTGTGCGGCATCGAGGAGGAACCCTTCTGGCCTGCGGAGAAGAACTCCTCGGCCTCGAGCACCTCGGTGCGCTGCAGATGCCGGATCTCGATCGCGAGCCGCTCCATCGACGAGGCGACGACGCCCAATGTCGCGAAGAACATGGCGTGACGATCGCGCGGGATCACCTGGGTCGAGATCGGCTCGACCGCGAGGCCCATGGCTTTGGCCACATGCGCTTCGACCCGCGGATCGACCTGCGCGAAGGTGCCGACCGCGCCCGAGATCGCGCAGGTCGCGACCTCGCGGCGCGCCGCGACCAGGCGCTCGCGGCCGCGCGCGAACTCCGCATAGGCATAAGCGAGCTTGAGGCCGAAGGTGGTGGGCTCGGCGTGGATGCCATGCGAGCGGCCGATGGTGGGCGTCAGCTTGTGCTCGGTGGCGCGGCGCTTGAGCGCGGCGAGCAGCTTGTCGACATCCGCGATGAGAATGTCGGCGGCGCGCACGAGCTGCACGTTGAAGCAGGTGTCGAGCACGTCGGATGACGTCATGCCCTGATGCACGAAGCGCGCGCTCTCGCCGACGATCTCGCTCAGATGCGTCAGGAACGCGATGACGTCGTGCTTCACCTCGCGCTCGATCTCGTCGATGCGCGCGACGTCGAACGTCGCGTTGCGCGCCTTGTCCCAGACCTCCTTCGCGGCCGCCTTCGGGATGATGCCGAGCTCCGCCATGGCGTCGGCCGCGTGCGCCTCGATCTCGAACCAGATGCGGAAACGAGTCTGCGGCTCCCAGATGGCGGCCATCTCGGGACGGGTGTAGCGCGGGATCATGGATCAGCTCTTGTCAGCGGTTCAGGCGGCGTCGCCGCGCATCTCTATTCAGGCGGCTTCGCCGCGGACTTGGGCGGCGGCATTGCGGATGGCCGCAATGTTGGTGCGATAGGCGTCGGCATTGCCGCCCTTGAACACGGCGGAGCCCGCGACCAGCACGTTGGCGCCGGCGCGCACAACCTTCGGCGCGGTCTCGGGCGTGATGCCGCCGTCGACCTCGATGTCGATCGGACGGCCGCCCGCAAGAGCGCGCAGGCGCGCAACCTTCTCGATCGCGGACGGGATGAAGGCCTGACCGCCGAAGCCGGGATTGACCGACATCACTAGGATCAGGTCGACGAGATCGATGACGTGTTCGATGGTCGATTCCGGCGTGCCCGGATTGAGCGTCACGCCGGCCTTCTTGCCGAGCGCGCGGATCGCCTGCAGCGAGCGATGCACGTGGGGGCCGGACTCCACATGCACCGTGATGATGTCCGAACCGGCCTTGGCGAAGGCCTCGAGATAGGGATCGCAGGGTGCGATCATCAGGTGCACGTCGAAGACCTTCTTCGTGTGCGGGCGCAGCGCCTTCACGACGTCGGGGCCGATCGTGATGTTGGGCACGAAGTGGCCGTCCATCACGTCCACATGCACCCAGTCGGCGCCCGCATTGTCGATGGCGCGCACCTCTTCGCCGAGCTTGGCGAAGTCGGACGCGAGGATCGAGGGCGCGATCAGCAGAGGGCGCGTCATGAGAGGTCTCCTAAGCCCTGTTCGCTATCACGCAGGCTGCGACGGGGCAACGCGCTGCGCCACCGGTTTCAACATCTGCGGGAGGAGGTAGATCGGGAACTGGGCAATCGCGAAGTAGAGCCAGGTGATCTCCGGCACGGTGCTGCCGGCGGCCGCGAGCATCAGGCCCATGTTGCGGTTGCCGCTGGCAAGCCCGAGCGCGAAGGCGCGGGAGAGACCGGCGCGGGCGAACACGGCCGTGGTGAAGGCCGTCAGCCCGAGCGAGAGCGCGAAGGAGAGCGCCGTGAGGGCGAGCACGCGCAGAGGCGTCTGGATCGTGCTGACCAGCACGCCGTCCATCAGCGCGACCGCAAAGAAGAACAGAGCCACCACGCTGAGCCCGTCGATCAGGTCGCGCTGCTGCTCGACCCACTGATTGCCCTTCGATCGGCGCACCAGTGCTGCAACCACGGCGGCACCCGCCAGCATGCCGAACAGCTTGAGGCCGAGCGCATAGGGCGAGATCGCCAGCGCCGAGCCGACGAACAGGGCCGCAAACACCGGCGCGATGAGCGGCGTCGCGGCCGTGCAGACGATCAAGGTCGCGAGCGAGAGGGCGGCATCGAGGCCCATCAATGCGGCGAGTGTCGGCGCCGAGATCACGGGCGGCGCCACGGCCTGCAGGATCAGCGCCACATGCAGCCCTGGCAGGGCCGCATCGAGGCCGAGCGCCATGAGCGCGAACCCGGTGAGCAGCGGGAGCGCGAGCATGATCCAGACCGAGGCCGCCGCGATCAAGCCGGGCCGCACGAAATGGGCGCGCACCTGTGCGGGATCGACGCGCAGAAAAGCAAGGCAGAGCAGGCAGAACAACGCCACCGCGAAGACCGG
Organism: Pseudomonadota bacterium; assembly: GCA_023404705.1. Classification (GTDB taxonomy): domain Bacteria; phylum Pseudomonadota; class Alphaproteobacteria; order Rhizobiales; family Xanthobacteraceae; genus FEB-22. The sequence goes on along the minus strand of JAEYAU010000142.1, from coordinate 18,701 downwards.
CTTCAGCAGCGCCGCGAGGGGCGGCACCATGATGCCAATGAAGATCGAGGCGGCCACCGCGCGGGTGCCCTGTCGTCCGAGCCAGGCGAGCGCAGCCACGAGCGCGTCGAGAAGGACCATCGGTTCCGGCAATCACGAAAGGGCGGGGCGGGGCAAGCGAGAGCGGCATATCAGCCATGTCCGCCGTCGTCGATAGGCCTTCGACAGCGCCGCGGCCCATGCTATCGCGTTGGGGATCGGCGGGGGCGAACGCCGCCAGAAGGAGAACAGAATGGCTCGAACCGACGCCATCGTGCTCGGCGCCGGCATCGTCGGCACTTCGGTCGCGCTGCAGCTCGCCCGCCGCGGGCTCTCGGTCGCGCTGATTGACCGGAAGGGGCCGGGCGAGGAGACCTCCTACGGCAATTCGGGCGTGATCGGCGGCGCCGGCGTCTTCCCGACCGCGTTCCCGCGCAGCCTGTCGCGCATCCTGCGCGTCGCGCTCAAGCGAGCGCCGGAAGCGAACTATCATCTCTCGCATCTGCCGAAGATCGCGGGCTGGCTGTTCGCCTATTGGCGGGACTCGAGCCCGGAGCGGCTCGAGCAGCTCGCGCGGCTGATGCGGCCCTTGATGGCGCGCTCGGTGGCCGAGCACGAGCTGCTGATGAGCGAAGCGGTGGCCCTGCGCTATCTGCGGCGTGACGGCTGGCTCTCGCTCTATCGCAGCGAGCAGGGCTTCACGGCGCTTCAGCATGAATTGGAAGTCGGCCACGAGCTCGGCGTGCCCGCGGTGCCGCTCGACATGGAGCAGACGCGCGCGCTCGAGCCGAGTCTCGCGCCCGTGTTCCGCCGCGCCGTGCACTGGCCCGACATCGCGACAGTCTCCAACCCGCGCGCGGTGGTGCGCGCCTATGCGGAGCGGTTCTCGTCGCTCGGCGGCGTCATCCTGCAGGGCGACGCGCGCACGCTCCATCGCAGCGAGAGCCGTTGGCGCGTCGACACCGACGAGGGGCACGTGGATTCCGACCAGGTCGTGGTCGCGCTCGGGCCGTGGGCGCCGGAGGTGCTGGAGCCGCTCGGCATCCGCCTGCCGCTCGCCGTGAAGCGCGGCTATCACCGGCACTATCGGCCCGCCGGCAACGCCTCGCTGACGCGGCCGCTGGTCGACACCGCGAATGGCTATGTGCTGGCGCCGATGGAGCAGGGGATCCGTCTCACCACGGGCGCGGAATTCGCCGACCGCGATGCGCCGCCGACGCCCGTGCAGTTCGACCGGCTGATGCCGGCCGCGAAGGAGCTGTTTCCGCTCGGCGAACCGGTCGAGCCGCAGCCCTGGATGGGCAGCCGGCCCTGCTTCCCGGACACGATGCCGGTGATCGGCCGCGCGCCGGGCCAGAACGGGCTCTGGCTCGCCCTGGGCCACGGGCACATGGGGCTGACGCTCGGGCCTGTGACGGGCCGGCTGTTGGCCGAGATGATTACGGGGAACGAGCCGTTCGCGGACCCGACGCCTTACGGCGCGGAGCGCTTCAACTAGCGCCAGTGCTGTAGGGTGTGCTCAGCGCGCGCGAGGTCGTCGAAGTTGAGCAATAAGTTCGATCGCGCTGAGCGCACGCGTGCGCTCGGCGGATCAACGTACGTCTCCTGACTGAGACTCACAGGCCGCCGAGCACACCCTACGGCGCGGAGCGCTTCAAATGGGGCTTCGGCGGCGGGACGTCGTCCGGCTCGGTACCGCCGTTCACCCAATAGTCCTCGAAGATCTGCCGCCGGTCGTTGCGATGGCCGTGCCACTTCTTCGACTCGCGGCGCCAGTGCTCGATCTCGGCATCGTCATGCTGGCTCTGCTCGCGCGCCTCGGCGAACCATTGGCGGCCGAGCTCGTGCAGGCGGTCGTCCTGCGGGCCGGGCGAGGTCGGGTGGTCGGGGTTCTTGCGGACCATGACGGCAAGATGCCAGTCCCGGTTTAGGCTTCCCTTGCGGAATTCGCTCAATTTTCTCGAATTGGATTGGCTCAACTTCGCTGCGAATGCCCGCCTTCAGCGGCCGAACTTGTCCTGCCAGCTCGGCAGCGCGCCCGCGAAGGGCAGCGCCTTGGCGGCATGGACGCCGCGGGCGATGGCGCGGGCCAGCACATTGCCCGCGATCGTGCCGAGCACGGCAAGGCCGCGCATCGGATCGGCGAGGGGACGCTGCCCGGTCGCCACCGCGAACACGACGTCGCCATCGAGCGGCGTGTGGACCGGATAGATCGCGCGCGTCATGCCGTTCTGCGCCATCACGGCGAGACGATGCACTTGCGCCTTGCTGAGCGCGGCGTCGGTCGCGACGACCGCGAGCGTGGTGTTCTGCAGCGGCCCGCCCTTGAGGCGCACCATGGTGGCCTCGGCCGGGAACGGCGCGGGCCAGCCGCGGCCACCGAACTCATCGCCTTGCTCGAAGGGCGCGGACCAGAACCACGGACCGTCGCCGAGCGTGACGCTGCCGACGCAGTTCACGGCGGCCAAGGCAGCGACGGTCGCGCCATCCTGTGAGGTCGCGGAGGCCGAGCCGAGGCCGCCCTTGAGGTTCACGGTGTTGGCGCCGAGGCCGGCGCCCTTGGTGCCGAGCGCGAAGTCGCGCGCCGCGCTCGCCGCTGCCTGGTAACCGAGCTCGCGATAGGGCGGGAAGCGACCCCAGTCCTTGTCGCCGCCATTGATGAGATCGAACAGGATCGCGGCCGGCACAATCGGCACCGCGACCGGGCCGATGCGGAAGCCGCGTCCCTGCTCGCGCAAAAAGGCCTGCACGCCGGAGGCCGCATCGAGGCCGAAGGCGGAGCCGCCCGAAAGCACGATCGCATCCACATGCTCGACCGTGCGGCCGGGCGCCAGCAGCTCCAGTTCGCGCGTACCCGGGCCGCCGCCGCGCACGTCCGCCGAGGCGACCACGGGCGTGTCGAACACGACGGCGGTGACGCCCGAGCCGAGCCGCGGGTCGTCCGCATGGCCGACGCGAATGCCGGCGACGTCGGTGAGCAGGTTGTTCATTGCGCCTCCCGGTGCCGCAGGGACAGGACCGTATTTGTCCGGAAGCGTCAATCGGTCCCGGCGTGACCTAGATCATGGCGGAAAGGCCTCACTGTCGATCACCTCGATGTCACGTCCCCGAGACCCCGGGCCGTCCGGCTTGCGCCGAAGTCCGGGGCGTCGCATGTAGGTCGTCATGGCTGCCGACGTCACCATTCTTGCCGCGCTGATCGCCGGCATGCTGAGCTTCCTGTCGCCTTGCGTGCTGCCGCTGGTGCCGCCCTATCTCGTCTATCTCACGGGCACCTCGCTGGAGCGCTTCGCGGATGCCGAGCCCGAGCCGCGCGTGAAGCGCGAGACGATCGGCGCCGCCTGCCTGTTCGTCGCCGGCTTCTCCACGGTATTCGTCGCGCTCGGCGCGAGCGCGAGCGTCATCGGCGGCGTGATCCGCGCCTATACGAGCGAGCTCGCGATCATCGCCGGCGTCGCGATCATCATCATGGGGCTGCACTTCCTCGGGCTCACGCGCATCGGCGTGCTGATGCGCGAGAAGCGCCTGCCCATGGCGCAGCCGGTCGGGCTCTGGGGCGCCTATGTGATGGGGCTCGCCTTCGCGTTCGGTTGGACGCCCTGCATCGGCCCGATCCTCGCGACCATCCTGGCGGTGGCGGCGTCGGAATCGACCGTCACCAAGGGCGCGGGCCTGCTCGCGATCTACTCGCTCGGTCTCGGCATCCCGTTCCTGGTCGCGGCCTTCTTCGTCGAGCCCTTCGCGGGCTTCCTCGCGCGCTTCAAGCGCTACCTGCCGGTGGTCGAGAAGGGCATGGGCGTCCTGCTGGTGCTCACCGGCATCGCCTTCCTGACGGGCTCCGTGACGGAAGCGAGCTTCTGGATCCTCGAGACGTTTCCGGCGCTGGGGAAGATCGGTTAGAGCTTCTGCATGACCATGCCGAAGATCGTCGCCGTGCTCGCGGGGCTGCTCGCATCCGTGCAGGTCGCGCGTGCCGAATCCCTCACTGAGCTCGTGAGGAAGGAGGAAGGCGTCGACTTCGGACCGTGCGTGCTCAGTCCGAAGCCGAAGCTCGGAGGCGAGGTCGTGCATGCCGTGATCCCGGCGCGCTTCGACACGCCCGGGATCTGGGTGACGCGCACGCTGCTGCTGGTCGGCGTGGACGCGCAGAAGAACACGCAGGCAACGCTGGAGCTCAAGCTCGCAGACGACGTGCCGCCGCGCCAGGTGGTCAGCGTCACCTGCGCGAAGGACCGGCTCAGCATCAAATTGCCCCGCAAGACGCTGGCTTATCGCTGGACCGGTACGGTCCTGCGCAAGCGCTGACGCGTAGGGCGCAATAGCGAAGCGTATTGCGCCGTGTGACTTTCCAACAATGCATGCGTTCGCGGTGAGGCCGCCGGCGCAATACGCGCTGCGCGCTATTGCGCCCTACACCCTGAATCGAAACGCCCGCCCCGGTCTCCCGGGACGGGCGCTGAACTCAGGCTCTCGTGCGAGCGATCACATCTCGCTGTACGAGCCGTCCTTCTTCCAGACGTAGAACACGTAGTCGATCTTGGTGATGTCGCCCTTGGCATCCCAGCCGAGCGGGCCCAGCACGGTGTTGTACTGGCCCTTCTTCAGCTCGGCGGCGACCTTCTTGGGATCGGTGCTCTTCGCCTTCTTGGCGGCCTCGACCCAGGCCTGGATCGCGGCATAGGTGTAGAGCGTGTAGCCTTCCGGATCGATGTTCTTGTCCTTGAACTTCTTCACGATCGCGGCGGCCGTCGGCTTCTTGCGCGGATCGGGGCCGAAGGTCATCAGCACGCCTTCGCCGGCCGGGCCGGTGATGTCCCAGAACTCCTTGGTGACGAGCGCGTCACCCGAGATCAGCTGGGTCTTCATGCCCTGGTCGCGCATCTGGCGCAGCAGCAGGCCGGCCTCGGTGTGGTAGCCGCCGACATAGACCACGTCGATGTTCGCGGCCTTCATCTTCGACACCAGCGCGTTGAAGTCCTTGTCGCCCTGGGTATAGGCCTCGTACATGGCCTCCTTCACGTTGGCCTTGTTGAGCGCCTTCTTGGTCTCGTCGGCCAGGCCTTTGCCGTAGGTCGACTTGTCGTGGAGGATCGCGACCTTCTTGCCCTTGAAGTTCTTCGCGATGTACTCGCCCGCGACCTGGCCCTGCTGGTCGTCACGGCCGCAGGTGCGGAACGTGTTCCACAGCTTGCGCTCGGTGAACTGCGGGTTGGTCGATGCCGGGCTGATCTGCAGCACGTTGCCTTCCTGATAGGCGTCCGAGGCAGGGATCGACGACGACGAGCAGAAGTGACCCGCGACGAATGGGACCTTCATGCCGGCGAGCTTCTCGGCGACCGCGCGCGCCTGCTTGGGATCGCAGGCATCGTCGGCGATCTCGAGCTTGAGCTTCTTGCCGTCGATGCCGCCTGCTGCGTTGATGTCGGCGATCGCCATCTCGGCGCCGTTCTTCAGCTGGGTGCCGAAGGAGGCGTATTGGCCGGTCATCGGGCCGGCGACGCCGATCGTAATGTCCTGCGCCGACGCCGCACCGGACAGCATCAATCCGGAGGCCAGCGCCAGCCCGGACAGCCACATTTTCTTCATGGATTTCTCCCCTGCGAATTTACGGACGATTCCCCGGCCGTCTGGCGCGTCGGAACGTTCCGCTTGAGGTCATTTTCCCTGGATTTTCAGGAAAGTCACGACGAAAACTCAGTCTCTTACTGGCCTTGATTGCCCGCCGGGCGTTCACGCCAGGTCACCGGACTCACGCGCTCGTAGAGCCATTTGTACTGCGTGACCATCTGGGTGGTGCGCGCGACCCGGAAGCTGAGGCAGGCTACGACGATCAGGAACAGGGTGTCCACCAGATAGGAGGGAAGGGACAGCAACTCTGCCTCGAACAGCGCGAAATGGATGAAGCGTACGGCGGCGCCAAGCAGCATCATGTAGACGACCGCATGCCAGAGCGGGCGCCAGGTGTGCGCGATGGCGCGGCCCGCCATCCAGGCGGCGCCGCCGCCGAGCAGGCCCGTGACGAAGAGGACCTGGAGCCAGGTCTCGGTCGCGTAGAGCGTGCCCATTTAGTGACGCCCGCCTTCGATGTATGCGGCCTGCACCTCCGGACGCTGCAACAGCTCCTTGCCGGTTCCGCTCATGGTGATCAGGCCGTTGACCATCACATAGCCGCGGTGCGCGAGCTTGAGTGCGTGGAAGGCGTTCTGCTCGACCAGAAACACAGTGAGCTTGTCCTTGCGGTTGAGCTCGCGGATGGCGTTGAAGATCTGCCGCACGATCAGCGGCGCGAGGCCCAGCGAGGGCTCATCGAGCAGCAGCATGCGCGGCCGGCCCATGAGGGCGCGCGCCACCGCGAGCATCTGCTGCTCGCCGCCCGAGAGCGTGCCGCCGCGCTGGGTGAGGCGCTCGCGCAGGCGCGGGAAGAGGGTGCAGACGCGCTCGAGATCGGCGTCGAAGTGCTGCGGGTCCGCGACGGTCGCGCCCATCTGCAGGTTCTCGAGCACGGTCATGCGGCTGAAGATGCGCCGGCCCTCGGGCGCCTGGGCGATGCGCAGGCGCGCGATCTCGTGCGTCGGCATGTTGGTGATGTCGCGGCCGTCGAAGATCACGGAGCCTTCGCGGGCGCGCGGATTGCCGAAGATCGTCATCATCAGCGTCGACTTGCCGGCGCCGTTGGCGCCGATCAGCGTGACGATCTCGCCCGGCTGCACATCGAGATCGACGCCGCGCAGCGCCATGATGTTTCCGTAGAAAGTCTTCACGCCGCGCACGCTGAGCATCGGCGCGGCAGTCGCGGGGCTGGGCGCGGCCATGCTCATATCCCGACCTCCGCCTCGGCCTGCTCGACCTCCTCGTCCTCGACGCCGAGATAGGCCGCGATCACCTTCTGGTCGTTGCGGATCTGCTCCGGCGTGCCGTCCGAGATCTTCACGCCATAGTCGAGCACGACGATATGGTCGGAGATCTCCATCACGACCGACATGTCGTGCTCGATCAGCAGGATCGAGGTGCCGTGCTCCTTGCGGATCGCGAGCAACAGGTCGTTGAGCTCGCTGCTCTCGCGCGCGTTGAGGCCGGCCGCCGGCTCGTCGAGACAGAGCAGCACAGGATCGGTGCACATGGCGCGCGCGATCTCGAGGCGGCGCTGCTCGCCATAGGCGAGGCTGGCGGCCGGATCATCGGCGCGGCGCGTGAGATTGATCTTGTCGAGCCAGTATTTGGCCTTTTCGATCGCCTCACGCTCGGCCTGGCGATAGGTGGGCGAGCCGAGCAGGGCGAGAATCGTGAAGCCGGACCGGGACATCAGCAGATTGTGTTGCGCGACGATCAGGTTCTCGAGCACCGTCATGCCGCCGAACAGGCGGATGTTCTGGAAGGTGCGGGCGACGCGCGCGTGGCGCGAGATGCGGAAGTCGAGCAGGCGCTCCAGCAGATACTCGGTGCCGTCGGCGTGCACGAGCCGCATCATGCCTTCGGTCGGGTGATAGAAGCCCGTGATGCAGTTGAACACGGTGGTCTTGCCGGCGCCGTTCGGGCCGATCAGCGCGGTGATCTGGCTGCGTTTCGCCTCGAACGAGAGATCGTTGATTGCGACGAGGCCGCCGAAGCGCATGGTGAGGTGCTCGACCGTGAGGATGTCGTCGGCCGGGCTCATGCGCGGCCCTCCTGCACGAGCTCGGCCGAGACGGTCTTCTTCTCCTTCAAATAGACCGACGGATCGCGGGCCGAGACGAGGCCGCGCGGGCGCCAGACCATGATCAGCACCATGGCGAAGCCGAAGATCAGCATGCGGAACTGCGCGAATTCGCGGAACAGCTCGAAGCCGCCGATCATCACCAGCGCCGCGATGGCGACGCCGATCTGCGAGCCCATGCCGCCGAGCACCACGATGGCGAGGATCAGCGCCGACTCGTGGAAGACGAAGGACTCGGGGCTGATGAAGCCCTGACGCGTCGCGAAGAAGGAGCCCGCGAAGCCGCCGAACATCGCGCCCATGGCGAAGGCCGTGAGCTTGGTGTTGGTCGTGTTGATGCCGAGCGCGCGGCAGGCGATTTCGTCCTCGCGCATCGCCTCCCAGGCGCGGCCCATGGGCAGGCGGCGCACGCGGATCGTCACCCAATTGGTGAGCAGCGCGAGCGCGAGGATCAGGTAGTAGAGGAACACGACCCGGTGGGTCGGATTGAAGTCGAGGCCGAAGAAGGCCGCGAAGCCATCCTCGTCATTGGTGAAGGGCAGGCCGAAGAAGCTCGGGCGCGGAATGCCCGAAATGCCGTTGGGGCCGCCCGTGAAACTCTGCCAGTTGAGCAGCACCAGGCGGATGATCTCACCAAAGGCCAGGGTGACGATCGCGAGATAGTCGCCGCGCAGGCGCAGCACCGGGAACCCGAGCAGGATGCCCCAGAACGCCGCCAGGATGCCGGCGAGCGGCAGGCAGACCCAGAAGGAGAGCTCGAAGTTCTGCGCGAGCAGGGCGTAGGAATAGGCGCCGACCGCATAGAACGCGACATAGCCGAGGTCGAGCAGGCCGGCGAGGCCGACCACGATGTTGAGGCCCCAGCCCAGCATCACATAGGTCAGCACCATGATGCCGAGGTCGAGCAGATAACGGTCGTTGCGGATCGAAAGAATGATCGGCAGCACGATGGCGATGCCGAGCAGCACCGGACCCGCATATTGGCCGAAGCGGCTGCCGATTTCGCGCACGCCCGACGGCAGCGCGCCGGCGACGTCGATGTGCCGGTCGCGGAGGAGCAGCTCCTTCAGGAAGCTCGCGACGAAAACCGCGCCGACCAGCATGGCGAGCGTCGCAGGCTGCGCCGTCACCTCGAGTCCGGCGCCGCCGCCTTCGGTGCGCAGGCCGACGAGGAGCGAGAACAGGCCGAAAGCGACGAGCGCCGAGAGGCCGGCGGTCTTGAGCGCGCCCGCCACGTCGAGCGAGCGGGCGGGCTTGGCGGGCTCGTTCACGACAACGCTCATACCTTCTCGACCTCGGGCCGGCCCAGAATGCCGGTCGGCAGGAAGATGAGCACCAGGATCAGGATCGTGAAGGCGGCCACGTCCTTGTACTCGACCGAGAAATAGGCGGACCACATGGTCTCGATCAGGCCGATCAGAAGGCCGCCCAGCATGGCGCCGGGCAGCGAGCCGATGCCGCCGAGCACGGCGGCCGTGAACGCCTTCACGCCGGCGACGAAGCCGATATAGAAGTCGATCACGCCGTAATAGAGCAGGTACATCAGCCCCGCGACCGCGGCGAGCGCCGCGCCGATCACGAAGGTGAGCGAGATCGTGCGGTCGACGTCAACGCCGAGCAGGGAGGCCATCGGCAGATCCTGCTCGCAGGCGCGCATGTCGCGGCCGAGCCGCGTGTTGCCGACGATCCAGGCGAACACCGCCATCAGCAACACGGTGGTCAGCACCACGATGATCTGGATGTTGGAGAGCTGCACGACGAAGCCGCCGTGCTCCAGCAGGGTGTAGCCGCCGGTCACGAGGGGCTGCAGCGGCTTGACGCGCGCGCCCTGGGCGATCTGCACGAAATTCTGCAGCACGATGGACATGCCGATGGCGGAGATCAGCGGCGCGAGACGGAACGAGCGCCGCAGCGGCCGATAGGCGATGCGCTCGATCGCCCAGCCATAGAGCGAGGTCAGCGCCATGCCGACGAGGAGCATCAGGAACAGCGCCAGCGGCACCGAGGTGAGGCCGGCCGCGATCACCACCAGGAACACGATCAGCGCCGTGAACGAGCCGATCATGAACACGTCGCCATGGGCGAAGTTGATCATGCCGATGATGCCGTAGACCATCGTGTAGCCGATGGCGATGAGGCCGTAGATCGACCCGAGCGTCACACCGTTGATGAGCTGCTGGGCGAAATATTCCATGCGTCCGCCGCGCCCCCCGTGCTCGTCGCCGATTTCCCTGTCGCCCTTATGGTGGGCGGTTGAAAGGCAAGTCTTAACAGGGCCCTGTGCGGGCGGCAACGGCACGCCCGGATTGTCCTCGCGTGTTTTCGCCGCGTTCTGCTGGTGCGGTCGGCGGCTCGCGCAGGGAGGAGGCAGCTGCGGCTCGCCTTTGCGGCAAGCGCTGCCTATATCGAAGGCGAAGGCCGATTTTGGAGGCCCGAACGGGACGCATGGACCTGAACAGCGAGATCGTGGTGCGTGTCGGCGCGGCACTTCTGGTGCTGAGCGCGATGGCGGCCTGGGAGGTGCTGGCGCCGCGGCGCAAGCTGACGGTCGGGCGCGCGCCGCGCTGGCCGGGCAATCTCGGCATCCTGGTGGTCGACGCGCTCGCGGTGCGCGTGCTCATCCCGACGGCGGCGGTCGGCGTCGCGGCGATTGCGGCGCAGCGCGGTTGGGGCCTGCTCAACATCACGCCCTGGCCGGCCTGGCTCGAGGTGCTGCTCGGCTTCGCGATCCTCGACTTCGTCATCTATGCGCAGCACGTGGCCTTCCACAAAGTGCCGCTGCTCTGGCGGCTGCACCGGATGCATCACGCGGATCTCGATATCGACGTCACGACCGGCTTGCGCTTCCATCCGATCGAGATCCTGATCTCGATGGGCATCAAGATCGCGGTGGTGCTGCTCGTCGGCGTGCCGGCGCTGGCGGTGCTCGCTTTCGAGGTGGTGCTCAACGCCACCTCGATGTTCAACCATGCCAATGTGAAGATGCCGCCCTGGCTCGACCGCATCGTGCGGCTGCTCGTCGTGACGCCGGACATGCACAGGGTGCACCACTCGATCCTGCGCCACGAGACCGACAGCAATTTCGGATTCAACATGCCGTGGTGGGACCGCCTGTTCGGCACCTACCGCGCGGCGCCCGAAGCCGGCCACGAGGGCATGACCATCGGCATCACGATGTTCCGCGATCCCGGAGAGTCGCGGCTCGACCGGCTGATCACGCAGCCCTTCCGGGAGGACCCGGCCGCAGCGCCGTTGAACGATCCGGGGCCTTCGTCCTGATCGCGCAGCTTCGCGGCCGCGAGATTGGCGCAAAACTGCGCGGCGATCAGCATGGCGAAGGCCGCGGTTGCGAGCAGATCCGTCATGTCATCTCACTCTTTGCGGTCCGCACAATCATGCTAGGCGGGCTGCGCCTCGATGACGAAGTGGCAAGCCGGCAAGGGAATTGATCGGACGAAAGCGAGGCCGCGCGCGGCGAGCAGGCCGCGAAACTCGTCCTCGCTGCGCTCGCGCCCGCCCGCATTGACCAGCATGTTGAGATCGGCGAGCGCGACATCCCGCTCGCCGGGACCGTACGCCACGATGCGCTCGATCAGGATGAGGCGTGCCCGAGGGCCCATGGCGGCGCGGCAGTTGCGCAGGATCGTCAGGGCATCGACATCCTGCCAGTCGTGAATCACATGCTTGAGGATGTAGGCGTCGGCTCCGGCCGGGACACTCTCGAAGAAGCTGCCGGCACAGACTTCGAAGCGATCGGCCACGTCGTGCGCCCGCGAGCTGCATTGCCCGCCGGCAACGACATGCGGAAGATCGAGCAGAGTGCCCCGTAGGCCATGATGATGCGCCAGGATCGCACTGAGGAGGGTGCCGTCGCCGCCGCCGACATCGACGATGCGGCGGAAGGGCGCGAAATCATAGGCAGCGAGCAGACCCTCGGCGAGCCGCGCGGAGCCACGGCTCATGGCGGCGTCGAAGATGCGACTCTCCTCCGGATCGCCGGCGCGATAGGTCCAGATGTCCTGACCATGCAGGTGGTGAAACGCAGTCTCTCCGGTGCGTACCGTGTGCAGCATGCCGCCCCAGGCATTCCAGACGGCCGGTCGCGCGATAAATTCGACCCACGGCTTGAGCGAACGCGGCGCATCTGTGCGCAGGCAGGCGCCGAGACTGGCCAGCGCAAAGCCCTCGGCCTCCTGGCGCAGAATTCCGAACGCCGCGAGAGCCCGCAGCACCCGGTGCAAGGCATCGGGATCGGCACCGGTAGCGGACGCAAGCTCCGCGCTTTGCCGCGGTCCCGCGGCGAGCAGGTCCGGCACGCCTAGCACGGTCACCACATAGATGGCCTGCGTCAGCCGATATCCGTTGATCAGTGCAAGAAGGTGCGCTTCGGCGCCCTCGATCCCAGCATGGACGTTCATGATCTTGTCCTCAGCCGCGCCACCTGGCGCCTCTTCCACATCGTCAGGATGATAACGGCGCCGCAGCCGGCCGCATTCACGGCGCTGACCGCAAACAGCTTCCAGTCCGAGATGTTGACCAGTGCATAAGCCGCGGTCGACGTATTGGCGCCGACCCAGAGCCACCACGTCGAGTAGGAGATCGACTGCGCGCCTCCCGTATCGGCGGCGACACGCAGGATCTGCGGGATGTAGGAGCCGAGGCGCAGCACGTTGAAGATCGAGAAGAGCGCAAGCGTGATCTCCGGCAGCAGGGACATGGTCGTGCTCCGTTTGCGGAAGCCGCGTTGCCACAGGCCATTGCTCATTCGGTGAAGGAGTTCATTCGGGTTTGAAGCCCGATCTCCTGATGACGCCGCCCCAGAAATCCCGATCTGTCCTCTGAATAGCGGCAAGCTCCGCCGGGGACGTGCCGGTCGGCTCCAGTCCGAGCGCGCCGAGCCGGCTGCGAATCTCGGGCCGACGAAGGGTTGCGACGACGATCTCGTTGAGGCGTCCGACGACCGCGCGTGGCGTCGATGCCGGCGCATAGAGGCCATACCAGCCCTCTCCGCGAATGGCGTAGCCGGACTCGGCGAAGGTCGGGACCTCCGGCAGCACGGAGGAGCGCCGTGTGCCGGAGGTCGCGAGCACGCGGATGCGGCTCGCCTTGTGGGCTTCCACAAGGTCCTGTGTCGAGGTGAAGAACATCGGAAGATGCCCCCCAATGAGATCGGCGAGAGCCTGCGCATTGCCGCGATACGCAACGTGGCGCAGCTCCAGGCCGGCAGCCGCGGCGAACAGCACTGCAAAGAAATGCGGCAGCGATCCCGTGGCCGGACTGCCGTAAAACGCGCGCGATGGATTGGCGCGCAGCCAGGCGATCAGGTCCTGCAGCGATTCGGTGCGGAGCTCGCTGCCGATCGCGACGGCGATATCGAACGTGGCGATCTGGGCGATCGGCGCGAAGTCGGCGTCCGGATCGTAACCGAGGCTGCCGTAGACGTGAGGGAACACGGCCATGGGCGCGATCGGCGCGAACAGCAGAATGCTGCCATCGGCAGGGGAATCCTTCACGGCGAGGACGCCGAGCCGTCCTGCGGCGCCGACCTTGTTCTCGACGATGACGGGCCGCTGCAGATTCGCCTGCATGTCGTCGGCAATGAGACGCGCCGTGGCGTCGCCGACACCGCCTGCCGGGTAGGGCAATACGATGCGAATGGGGCGCTCCGCCCGCGCATGGCCGGTAACGATCACGCAGCTCGCCAGCCCGGTCGTGAAGGTTCGACGTGTGCAGCGCATCGGGCGACTCCTGAGCGGCAGCGACCTTGACGCGCAGATGATCGCGCCGAATAGTCCATAAGAGAACTCGTGATCTTCTTATGAGGATATCAAAATGGCTGATAGGCCGGAGGGTGACTGGATCGGCCGCGCCAGCCGGCGCATCAAGCTGCGCGATCTGCAGATCCTGCGAGCGGCCGCCGAGACCGGCAGCATGGCGAAGGCGGCCGCCAGTCTCGCGATCACGCAGCCGGCAGTCTCCTATGCGATCGGCGAATTGGAGCACGCGGTCGGCGTGCCGCTGCTCGATCGCACTGCGCAGGGCGTGACGCCGACAGTCTATGGCGACGCGATGCTCCAGCGCAGCGCCGTGATCTTCAACGAACTGCGGCAAGGACTGGGCGAGATCGCCACGCTCGCCGATCCTGCGGTCGGCGAACTCCGCATCGGAACGACGCCGCCGATGTCGGCCGTTGCTTCGGCCGTGTTCAACCGGCTGATGCCGCGCTATCCACGCATGAGGTTCGACCTACTGGTGCAGCCGACCGACGTGCTGCTGCGCGCACTGCGCCGGCGCGACATCGAGCTGGTGCTCAGCCGGCTCGCCGGATCGATCGTCGACGAGGACCTGACGAGCGACGTCCTGTTCCACGACGAGCTTGCTGTCTTATGCGGCAAGGACAATTCCTGGGCACGCCGGCGCAATGTGAGCCTGACACAGCTGGTCGACGAGCCGTGGGTCTTCCCGGCCGCCTCGGGTTTCCTGACGCAGGTTATCAGCGGAGCCTTCGAAGCACAGGGGATCGCCATGCCTCGTGCCGCGGTGACGACCTCGTCCACCTATGCGTTGACTGTGCTGGTGGCGAACGGTCCGTTCCTGGCGATGCATCCGCGCACGATGCTGACGACGCCGCGCCGGCATCCGCAGTTGACCGCCGTCGACGTGCGGCTGCGCAGCACTCGCGGGCCCGTGGCCTTGATCTCGCTGAAAAACCGGACGCTCAGTCCCTCCGCGCGGCTGTTCCTGCAGAACGCGAGAGAGATCGCGGGCGCTCATGGCACGTCTGCTCGCAAGAGCGCGAAGACCGGCCGCCCCTGACGCGCTTTCCAGGCGGGATCGCCTTTGCACATCCAGCGAGCAGCGTGCCATTGTTGCGACAAGAGCCGGAGGGGGACATGGCCGACGCGGACGTCATCATCGTGGGCGGAGGGCTCGCGGGGCTCGTGGCGGCCTGCGAGCTCGCGGAGGCGAAGCGCAAGGTCATCGTGCTGGATCAGGAGGGCGAGCAGTCGCTCGGCGGGCAGGCGTTCTGGTCGCTCGGCGGATTGTTCCTCGTCGACTCGCCCGAGCAGCGCCGCATGCGCATCCGCGACTCGTATGATCTCGCGCTCGAGGACTGGATGGGCACGGCCGCCTTCGATCGCAAGGAAGATCTTTGGCCGCGCAAATGGGCCGAGGCCTATGTGGCGTTTGCGGCGGGCGAGAAGCGCGCGTGGCTGCGCGAGCGGGGCCTGCGCTTCTTTCCCGTCGTCGGCTGGGCGGAGCGCGGCGGCGGCAACGCGGTCGGGCACGGCAATTCGGTGCCGCGCTTTCACGTGACCTGGGGCACGGGCCCAGGCGTGGTCGAGCCGTTCGTCGCGCGCGCGCAACAAGCGGCACGCGACGGGTTCATCACCTTCCGGTTCAGGCACCGCGTGAACGAGATCACGCGTACGGGCGGCGCGGTCGACGGCGTGCGCGGCGACATCCTGGTGCCGACCGACGTGAAGCGCGGACAGAAGAGCGCGCGCGATGTCGTCGCCGCGTTTCATCTGCGCGCCCAATGCGTGATCGTCACCTCGGGCGGCATCGGCGGCAATCACGACCTCGTTCGCGAGAACTGGCCGGCGCGGCTCGGCGGGCCGCCGAAGCGCATGATCACGGGCGTGCCGGACCACGTGGACGGGCGCATGCTGGCGATCACCGAAGCCGCGGGCGGCACGATCATCAACCGCGATCGCATGTGGCATTACGTCGAAGGCATCAAGAACTGGGATCCGATCTGGCCCAATCACGCGATCCGCATCCTGCCGGGGCCGTCATCGCTCTGGCTCGACGCGCGCGGGCGGCGGCTGCCGGTGCCACTCTTCCCGGGCTTCGATACGCTGGCGACGCTGAACTACATCATGCACAGCGGCTACGATTATTCGTGGTTCATCCTCACCGAGAAGATCATCGCCAAGGAATTCGCGCTCTCGGGCTCGGAGCAGAATCCCGACCTCACCAGCAAGAGCTGGGGCAAGGTGATCGCGCGCGTGCGCAAGGGCATGCCGGGGCCGGTGCGCGCCTTCATGGAGAAGGGCGAGGACTTCATCGTCGAGCGCGAGCTGCCGGCCCTGGTCGCGCGCATGAACAAGCTGACGGGCGACAATCTGCTCACGCTCGAGCAGGTCGAGCGCGAGATCCGCGCGCGCGACCGGCAGATCGACAATCCGTTCGGTAAGGACATGCAAGTGATCGCGCTGCGCGGCGCGCGCAATTATCTCGGCGACAAGCTCACGCGCACCGCGACGCCGCACAAGCTGCTCGACCCGGCCGCGGGGCCGCTGATCGCGGTGCGGCTCAATATCCTCACGCGCAAGACGCTGGGCGGGCTGCAGACCGATCTCGAGAGCCGCGTGCTCGGCGCGGACGGGCAGCCGGTGCCGGGCCTCTATGCGGCCGGCGAGGTCGCAGGCTTCGGCGGCGGCGGCGTGCACGGCTATGCGGCGCTCGAGGGAACGTTTCTCGGCGGCTGCATCTTCTCGGGGCGTGCTGCGGGGCGGTCGGCGGCAGGGCAGGCGGCATGATGTTGCCGTAGGTGCCATTGTTCCACCCGTTCCCGGTTTTATACCTTGCACGGGCGGGCGGGCTGCGGAACGTCAGCCATAACAACGCAGCGGCCAGCCGCGCACAAAGAGGAATCCCCCGATGGCCCAGAGCAAGCCCGAGGACGCGATCGCCGGCAAGGCGCGGCCCTTCACCGGCAAGGAATATCTCGAGAGCCTGCGCGACGAGCGCGAGGTTTATATCCAGGGCGAGCGCGTCAAGGACGTCACGGCGCATCCGGCGTTCCGCAACGCAGCGCGCTCGATCGCGCGCCTCTACGACGCGCTGCACGATCCGAAGCACAAGGACGTGCTGACGAGCCCGACCGACACGGGCAATGGCGGCTTCACGCACAAGTTCTTCAAGGTGGCGCGCTCGCGGGAGGACCTGATCGCGCAGCGCGAGGCGATCGCGCATTGGGCGCGCATGACCTATGGCTGGATGGGGCGCACGCCGGACTACAAGGCGTCGCTGATGAACACGCTCGGCGCGCACAGCGATTTCTACGGCAAGTTCTCCGACAATGCGAAGCGTTGGTACACGCGCGCGCAGGACAGCGTGCTGTTCATGAACCACGCCATCGTCAATCCGCCGGTCGACCGCGCCAAGGCGGCGGACCAGGTGAAGGACGTATTCATCACAATCCAGAAGGAGACCGACTCCGGCATCTACGTCTCGGGCGCGAAGGTGGTCGCGACCTCATCGGCGCTGACTCATTACAACTTCCTCGGCCAGAACGCGGCGATGCCGATCAACGATCCGGACCTTGCCGTGATGTTCATCGCGCCGATGAACGCGCCGGGGGTCAAACTGTTCTGCCGCACTTCCTACGAGATGATCGGCAGCGTGCTCGGAACGCCGTTCGACTATCCGCTCTCGTCGCGCTTCGACGAGAACGATGCGATCTTCGTGTTCGACAATGTGTTCATTCCCTGGGAGAACGTGCTGGTCCATCGCGACGTGGACAAGATCAAGATCTTCTATCCGCGCTCGGGCTTCCTCAACGGCTTCCAGTTCCAGGGCTGCACGCGCTTCGCCGTCAAGCTCGACTTCCTGGTCGGCATTCTCGCGAAGGCGCTGCGTGCCGCCGGCTCGGACGAATTCCGCGGCAACCAGGCGATGCTCGGCGAGGTGATCGCCTGGCGCAATCTGTTCTGGGCGATCTCCGACGCCATGGCGATGCATCCGGTGCCGTGGGTCGGCGACACGGTGCTGCCGAACGCGCAGTCGGGCTCGAGCTACCGCGTGTTCGCGGGCGATGCCTATGGGCGCATCAAGGAGATCGTGGAGAAGATCGTCGCCTCGTCGCTGATCTATCTGCCATCCTCGGCGCGCGACTTCGCCAATCCGGCGATCGACAAGTATCTCCAGAAATACGTGCGCGGCTCGAACAACATCGAATATCGCGAGCGCATCAAGATCATGAAGCTGCTGTGGGACGCGATCGGCACCGAATTCGGCGGCCGCCACGAACTCTACGAGATCAACTACGCGGGCAACCACGAGGACATCAGGATCCAGTGCATGTGGAACGCGCGCGGCTCGGGCGCGCTCGACGGCATGATTGCGCTCGCCGAACAGTGCATGGCGGACTACGACGAGAGCGGCTGGACCGATCCGACCTGGCTGAACCCGGACGACGTCGCCTGGTTTGGTCCGAAGGCGCGCGCCGCGGAGTAAGGCGTAACCTCGCGGGCAGATTCTAATCGGCCGCATTACGACAAATAATGCGCGCGCCCTTGCGTGCGGGCCGTGAATGCTCAAGATCGGCGTGATGCTACGTGTCACGCCCCCGGTGCCGATGAGCTGGATCGACCAACGTCCTGACGACGCCATGGCGGGTGCCTTCGACGCCATCGGCCCGACGCCGATCGCGTCCGTGGAGCCCGCGCGGTTCCGCGACGCCATGAGCCGGCTCGGCGCGGCCGTGCACGTCATAACCACGACCGGCGCGGCCGGACACGCGGGGGTCACCGCGACCGCGGTGTGCTCGGTCTCGGATCAGCCGCCGACGCTGCTCGTCTGCCTCAACCGAAAGAGCTATGCGTGCTCGGTGCTGGGGGAAGCCGGCGTGCTTTGCGTCAACGTGCTGCGCGCGGACGCGGAGGCGACGGCCGACGCCTTCGCGGGGCGGGGCGGGCTGACGATGGAGGAGCGCTTCGCGACCACGTCATGGACCACGCTGGCGACCGGCGCACCGGTGCTCGAGAATGCGGTGGTCTCGTTCGATTGCCGCGTGGTGGAGGTGAAGTCGGTCGCGACCCACAACGTGTTCTTCGCGGTGGTCGAGGGGGTCCGCGTCGGCGCGCCCGGACCCGCGCTGCTGTACCACGAGCGCGGCTACAAGCAGGTGTGAGCGCGAAAGCTCGCGCGCCGAATGTTCCACATGAGGTGAGAAAAAAGCGAAGTCGCGCGCCCGGCGGGG
>JAEYAU010000127.1 GCA_023404705.1 Pseudomonadota bacterium | reverse complement strand
GCGGCGCTCCAACCGCCCCCCGGCCGTGATTTTTTGACCTCATCTCCCGATCGTCTTGTCTCCGCCGAGGGAAGGGCGGATGCTGATCCCTCGCGCCTGCCGCAACGAAAGTTGTCGGTTCCTCCGTACCAGGAGGTTGGCGATAGGGGGATTCGTATGCCGCGCTTGCCGAAGGGCGTGCTCGCGCTGTCGCTGCTGCTCGCGGCGTGCGGGCAGGACAACCGCTACGTCGCGCCGCCGCCGCCCAACGTGACCGTGGCGCCGCCGGTGCAGCAGCAGGTGACGCGCTATCTCGAGACCACCGGCAATACGACTGCGATCAATTCCGCCAACCTGGTCGCGCGCGTCTCGGGCTTCCTGCAGGAGATTGCCTATCAGGACGGTGCTTACGTGACCAAGGGCCAGCACCTGTTCACGATCGAGCCCGAACCTTATCGGCTCAAGCTGCAGCAGGCCGAGGCCGCGGAATCCGCCGCGCAGGCATCGGTGCGGCAGGCCGACTCCGAGTTCGAGCGCCAGACCGAGCTCGCGGGCCGGCAAGTGACCTCGAAAGCGGCGCTCGACAATGCCACGGCCAACCGCGACTCGGCGCGGGCGCGTCTCGAGCAGGCGAAGGTCGACACGCGCACCGCGGCGCTCAATCTCAGCTACACGAAGGTGACCGCGCCCTTCGACGGCGTGGTGACGGCGCGCCAGGTCTCGGTCGGCGAGCTGGTCGGCGCCGGCGGCCCGACAGTGCTCGCCACCATCGTGCAGCTCGAGCCGATCTACGTGAACTTCAACATCAGCGAGCGCGAGGTGCAGCGCGTGCGCGCCTGGCTCGCGAGCCAGGGCAAGCGGGTGAGCGATCTCAAGGGCGCGCCCGTCGAGATCGGGCTGCAGACCGAGAAGGGCTATCCGCACACGGGCGAGCTCGATTATGCGGCGCCGAACATCAACCAGTCGACCGGCACGCTCGCGGTGCGCGGGGTGCTGGCGAACCAAGGACGCGTGCTGCTGCCGGGCTATTTCGTGCGCGTGCGCGTGCCGGGCGATGCGCGGCCCGAGCTGCTGGTGCCGGACGCCGCGCTCGGCACCGACCAGAGCGGACGCTATCTGCTCGTCGTGAACCGCGAGGACGTGGTCGAGCAGCGCAAGGTGGAGATCGGCCCGGTGGTCGGCGACCTGCGCGTCATCGAGAACGGCCTCAAGGCCGAGGATCGCGTCGTGGTCGCGGGACTGCTGCGCGTCGTGCCGGGGCAGAAGGTGAGCCCGCAAGCCGCCGCTCCCGCGGCCCCGCAGGCTCCGGCGGCGGGCCCGCAGGCCGCGAAGTAGCCGCCATGGCTCGCTTCTTCATCGCGCGGCCGGTTCTCGCCAACGTCATCGCGATCCTGATGATCGTGATCGGCGCGGTCGCGCTCGCGGTGCTGCCGGTCGCGCAATATCCCGACATCACGCCGCCCACCGTGCAGGTCTCGACGCGCTATCCGGGCGCAAGCGCGCGCACGGTGGTCGACACGGTCGCGCTGCCGATCGAGCAGCAGGTGAACGGCGTCGAGGGCATGATCTACATGCAGTCGACGAGCGGCGCCGACGGCACCTATGTGCTCACCGTCACCTTCAAGATCGGCACCGATCTCAACGCCGCGCAGGTGCTGGTGCAGAACCGGGTGTCGAGCGCGCTCTCGCAGCTGCCGCAGGCGGTGCAGAACCAGGGTGTCACCGTCCAGAAGCGCTCGACCGCGATCCTGCTGTTCGTCACGCTGACTTCGCCGGACGCGCGCTTCGACAGTCTCTATCTCGCGAACTACGCGACCATCCGGCTCAAGGACGAGCTCGCGCGGCTGCCCGGCGTCGGCAACGTCACGGTGTTCGGCGCCGGCCAGTATTCGATGCGCGTCTGGCTCGATCCCGAGAAGCTGCAGGCGCGCGGGCTCACCGCGCAGGACGTGACGCAGGCACTGCAACAGCAGAGCCAGCAGGTCACGGCCGGGCAGATCGGCGCGCCGCCGACGCCTACCGGGCAGACATTCCAGTACACGCTCAATGTCGCGGGCCGGCTCGCCGATCCGGAGCAGTTCGCCGACGTGATCGTGAAGACCGGCAATGCGGGCGAGGTCACGCGCATCCGCGACGTCGGCCGCGTCGAGCTCGGCGCGCAGACCTACGGGCAGACCTTCTTCGTCAACGATGCGCCCGCTGCCGGCATCGCGGTGTTCCAGTCGCCCGGCGCGAACGCGCTCGATGTCGAGAAGGCGGTGCGCACGCGCATGCTCGAGCTTGCGCGCGAATTCCCGCAGGGGCTGGTGCACGAGATTCCGTTCGACACCACCAAGTTCGTCGATGAGGCGATCCAGGAGGTCTACAAGACGCTGTTCGAGGCCGCGATCCTGGTGCTGATCGTGATCCTGATCTTCCTGCAGGACTGGCGCGCCATGCTGGTGCCGGCGACGACCGTGCCGGTGACCATCATCGGCGCTTTCGCCGCGATGGCGGCGCTCGGCTTCAGCGTCAACCTCTCGACCCTGTTCGCGATCGTGCTCGCGATCGGTATCGTGGTGGACGACGCCATCATCGTCGTCGAGAACGCGGCGCACCACATCGACCGCGGCGAGCCGCCGCGCGAGGCGGCGGGCCGCGCCATGGACGAGCTGTTCGGCCCCATCATCGGCATCACGCTGGTGCTGATGGCGGTGTTCTTGCCGGCCGCGTTCCTGCCCGGGCTGACCGGGCGCATGTATGCGCAATTCGCGCTCGTGATCGCCGCAACCGCGCTGCTCAGCGCCATCAATGCGGCGACGCTGAAGCCGACGCAGTGCGCGCTGTGGCTGCGCCCGAGCGTGCCGCCCGAGCAGCGCAACTTCTTCTACCGCGGCTTCAACAATGTCTATGGGCGCGTCGAGCGTGGCTATACGCGGCTGATCGGCCGCATGGTCTCGCGCAGCGGCGTGATGGCCGCGATCGCGGTCGCGATCGTCGCGCTCGCGGGCTACGGCCTCGCGCGCGTGCCGACCGGCTTCCTCCCGATCGAGGACCAGGGCTTCATGATTGCGGCCGTGCAGCTCCCCGACGGGGCTTCGCTGGAGCGCACGCAGAAGGCCATGGCGCAGGTCTCGAAGATCGCGCGCGGCATCCCCGGGGTCGAGCGCGTGGTCACGGTCGGCGGCGTCTCGCCGCTCGACAACAACGCCTCGCTCGCGAGCGCCGGCGTCGCCTATATCGTGCTCAAGCCCTGGAGCGAGCGCGGCAAGGGACAGGATCTTCGCGCGCTCTATGAAGGGCTCAACCGCGCCATGCAGCAGGTCGTGGAGGCGCGCGTGCTGGTGCTGCCGCCGCCGCCGATCCAAGGCATCGGCAATGCGGCGGGCTTCACGATGCAGCTCGAGCTGCGCGACGGCTCGTTCGACTTCGGCAAGCTGCAGGCGATGACCGAGAGCGTGGTCGCGGCCGGCTCGTCGCAGACCGGGCTGCAGCGGCTCAACTCGCCGTTCCGCGCCAATGTCCCGCAATATCGTGTCGACGTGGACCGCGTGAAGGCGCAGACGCTGCACGTCTCGGTCGACCAGGTGTTCTCGGCGCTCGCGACCTATATCGGCTCGAGCTACGTGGTGCAGTTCAACAAGTTCGGCCGCACCTTCCAGGCCTATGTGCAGGCGGACTCGCAATTCCGCCTGCGGCCCGAGGACGTCGCCAACCTCTCGGTGCGCAACCAGCAGGGCAACATGATCCCGCTCGGCACGCTGGTCGACATCGCACCGGTGTCGGGGCCTTCGCTGATCAGCCTCTACAATCTCTACCCCTCGTCGACCGTGATCGGCATGCCGGCGCAGGGCTTCTCGTCGGGCGAGGCGTTGCGGCTGATGGAGGAGCTCGCGGCGCGCACGCTGCCGCCCGGCTCCGGCTACGAGTGGACCGCGATGTCCTTTCAGGAGAAGACGCTCGGCTATCAAATGTATCTCGCCTTCGGCCTCGCGCTGCTGCTGGTCTACCTCGTGCTCGCCGGGCAATACGAGAGCTGGTACGCGCCGCTCTCGATTATCCTTTCGGTGCCGCTGGCGCTGGTCGGGCCGGTGTCGGTGCTCAAGGGACTCGGCATCGACAACAACCTTTACGTCCAGATCGGCCTCATCCTGCTGATTGCGCTCGCGGCCAAGAACGCGATCCTGATCGTCGAGGTGGCGCGCGAGATGCGCATCCGCCACGGCAGGCCGATCCTCGAGGCGGCGGTGGAGGCGGCGCGCGCCAGGTTCCGGCCGATCCTGATGACCTCGTTCGCCTTCATCCTCGGCGTGGTGCCGCTGGTGATCGCGACCGGGGCGGGGGCGAGTGCGCGCAAGTCGATCGGCATAACGGTGTTCACCGGCATGATCGCCTCGACCTGCCTCGCGGTGCTGTTCGTGCCCTCGCTGTTCGTCGTGGTGCAGCGCTTCGAGGAGTGGCTGCGCGGCCGCAAGCCGGCGCCGAAACCGGAGCCGACGCCGGAGCCCGCGCCGGCGGAGTGACAAAAAGACCGCAGTGCGGAATACCGAATCACTCTTGATTGTGCGGCGGGGGGTATTGGCATAATCACCCGCAAAGGCCGCGCGCGCCTGGCGCGAGGAGAAGGCGGCCGCAACGAGGGGTAACGACATGGAGCGCATCTGGCTCAAGAGCTATCCGCCCGGCGTGCCGGCCGAGATCGATCCCGGGCAGTATGAATCGGTCGTCGCGCTCCTCGAGGATAGCTTCGCGAAGTATCGCGACCGCAAGGCCTTCATCTGCATGGACAAGGCGCTGACCTATGGCCAGGTCGACGACATGTCGAAGGCCTTCGCGGCCTATCTGCAGAGCACGGGCCTCAAGCAGGGCGACCGCGTCGCGCTGATGATGCCGAACGTGCTGCAGTATCCGGTCGCCACCGCGGGCGTGCTGCGCGCCGGCATGACGGTGGTGAACGTCAATCCGCTCTACACGCCGCGCGAGCTCGAGCATCAGCTGATCGACTCGGGCGCCGAGGCGATCGTGATCCTGGAGAACTTCGCCCACACGCTGCAGAAGGTGATCGCCTCGACGCGCATCCGGCACGTCGTGGTCGCCAGCATGGGCGACCTGCTCGGCTTCCCGAAGGGCGCGATCGTCAATCTTGTGGTGCGTCGCGTGAAGAAGATGGTGCCGGCCTATTCGCTGCCGGGCTCGATCGGCTTCAACGCTGCGCTCGCGGCGGGCCGCGGGCACGCGCTGCAGCCGCGCAAGATCAGCGCCAACGACATCGCCTTCCTCCAGTACACGGGCGGCACCACCGGCGTCTCCAAGGGCGCGGCGCTCACGCATCGCAACATCGTCGCCAACGTGCTGCAGAACGATGCCTGGCTGCAGCCGCACCTCAACAAGGAGCCGAAGGTCGAGCAGCTGTTCATCGTCACGGCGCTGCCGCTCTATCACATCTTCGCGCTGACGGCCTGCTACATGCTCGGCATCCGCGCCGGCGGCGTCTCGCTGCTGATCCCGAATCCGCGCGACATTCCGGGGCTGATCAAGGAGCTCTCGAAATACGAGATCCACGACTTCAAAGCGGTCAACACGCTGTTCAACGCGCTGCTCAACCATCCGGACTTCGGCAAGGTCGACTGGTCGAAGCTCAAGATCGCGGTCGGCGGCGGCATGGCGGTGCAGAAGGCGGTGGCGGACCGCTGGGTGAAAGCGACGGGCGTCGCCATCGCGGAGGGCTATGGCCTCTCCGAGACCTCGCCGTCGCTCACCTGCAATCCGGCCGGCACCAACGAATTCACCGGCACGATCGGCCTGCCGTTCCCGTCGACCGAGATCGCGATCCGCGACGACGCCGGCAACGACGTGCCGCTCGGCGAGCCGGGCGAGATCTGCGCGCGCGGACCGCAGGTGATGACGGGCTACTGGCAGCGCCCGGAAGAGACCGCCAAGGTGATGACCAAGGATGGCTTCTTCCGCACCGGCGATGTCGGCGTGATGGATGCGCGGGGCTTCGTCACCATCGTCGACCGCAAGAAGGACATGATCAACGTTTCGGGCTTCAACGTGTACCCGAACGAGGTCGAAGGCGTCGTCGCCGCGCATCCGGGCGTGCTCGAATGCGCCGTGATCGGCGTGCCGGACGCGACGTCGAGCGAGGCCGTGAAGCTGTTCGTGGTGCGGCGCGACCCGGCGCTCACCGAGGAGGACCTGCGCAAGTATTGCGCCGAGCAGCTCACCGGCTACAAGCGGCCGAAGCACATCGAATTCCGCGACGAGCTGCCGAAGACCAATGTCGGCAAGATCCTGCGCCGCGCGCTGCGCGACGAGCCGCCGCTGGCGGCCACGAAGGCGGCGTGAGGGGAATACTCTGGGCGTCGTCCCGGCCGAGCGAAGCGAGAGCCGAGATCCATAACCCCTGTCCATCCGCATCATGACCACAGGGGATAGGGATCCCGGACAGCCCCTGCGCGGCTTCCGGGATGACGACTGAGGAACCGAGCGTTCCCACATCCGGCGAACTACGCAAATTGTGGCCGCAGTCACAATTTCGACCATTCGCGCCGTATGGTAGAGGCGAGGCCCGAGGGGGCATGCGGCGAGCCGATATGATCCGTAAATTCATTGTTGTGCCGGCGCTTGTCGCCGGAATGCTGGCTGGCGTCACGCCCGGCCAGGCACAGACGTCCGCGAGCGATCTGGTGCTGCGGCTCGAGCGCATCGAGAACCATATGCGCCAGCTCACCGGCGCCATGGAGCAGCTGCAGTATCGCAACCAGCAGCTCGAGCAGCAGGTGCGCAAGCTGCAGGAAGACACCGAATACCGTTTCCAAGAGATGGGCCGCGGCGGAGCGCGCCAGGGACAGGCACGGCCGGCCCCCCCGCCTCACGCGGCTCCGGTGCCGCCGGCTCCGCC
>JAEYAU010000126.1 GCA_023404705.1 Pseudomonadota bacterium | reverse complement strand
ACCACGGACTCCAGTCCCTGCCGTCCGCCGACCAGGCCGGCGTCAAGCAGGCGCAGCGCGAGCGGACCCGGCACTACCGCGACTGCGCAGCGATCGCCGGCGCGTTGCGCCGCGAAGCCTTCCGGGTCGAACGGATGATGTAGCGAGAGCGCGCCGCCCGTGAGCAGCCAGGGCACCAGCTGGGAGGCGAGCCCCGCGAAGGATCCGAGCGTGAGCGCGCCGAGGATGCCGGCCTCGGGCGGCGTGCGCGCCTCGAGCTGCACCGCGATGCCGGCAGCCAGCAGCTCGGCGTGGCTGCGCGCGATCGGCGTCAGTCCGTCCGGCGAGACATCGAAGGTGACCACCGCGACATGATCCGCCGCATTGCCGTTGCGCTCGACCGGCGCGGGCGCTTGCGCCTGCGCGTCGAACACGTCGTCGAGCGGCACGATACCGTCCGGCAGCTCGTCGCCGAATGCGCCGACGAAGCGGATCGTGAAGGTCTCGGCCGCGATATGCATCGCGAGCTCGCCGAACGAGACGTCGCCGATGCGCCGGCACGAGATCAGCGCGCGCGCACTGATCCGCCCGAGCGCCGCGGCCGCGTCGGCCTGGCGCCACAGCAGCGGCAACGGTGCCGCGATCATGCCGGCGCGCAGCACGCCGAGCAGCACCAGCACGCTCTCCACCGTATTCGGCAGATGCAGCGCGACGATCGCGTCGGTCGGGAGCCCGAGATCGCGCAGCCGTGCCGCGACTGTCGAGATCACCCGATCCGCCTCGCGGAAGGTGAGGCGGCGCGGCGCGCCGTCCGTGAAGGTCGGACGGTCCGGCGGATCCGCCAGCGCGAGCGCGTCGGGCCGCTGCTCGAGCGCGCGGCGGAACAGATCGTCGAGGGTCACGCGCGACGCGGAATTGTCCGAAGGCTTGGGCCGGAAATGCTCGCCTAGGATCACGTTTCGCCTCATTGGGTCTGCGGTTGGCGCCACCAGGTCTCGACGCGATACCCGGTGAGCGGCGTGACGGATGGATGCTGGATATGGGCCCAGCGCGCGAGCCACTCGTCCGGCAAGTGGAACAGGGGCACGACGTAGAAGCCGGAGATCAGCAGGCGGTCGAGCACGCGCACGGCCGCGATCAGCTCCTCGCGGCGCTCGGCCTTCACGATCGCCGCGATGGCGACGTCGATCGCGGGCTCCTTCACGCCCATATAGTTGCGGCTGCCGGGCTCGTCGGCCGAAGCGACGCTCCAGTAGAAGGCCTGCTCGTTGCCGGGCGAGAGCGACTGACCCCAATAATATTGCAGCATGTCGTAGTCGAAGGTCTGGCGCCGCCGCTCGTAGGTCGTGGCCTCGACGAAGCGCGCGGTCGCCGTGATGCCCGCGCGCTTGAGGTGGCTCGCGAAGGAGAGGGCGAGCCGCTCCTCCTGCCGCGTCTTCACCATGATCTCGAAGGCGAACGGCTCGCGGGTGGTGCGCTGCCGCAGCACGCCCTTATCGAGCTCCCAGCCCGCCGCGGAGAAGAGCGCCAGCGCGCGCCGCAAGGTCTCGCGGTCACGCCCGCTGCCGTCACTGACCGGCGGCTGCCATTTTCCCTCGAGCACGTCCTCGCGCACCACGCCCGGGAAGCGCGCGAGCAACGCGCGCTCGCGTGCGTCGGCCGGCCGGCCGCGTGCGGACAGCTCGGAGCCTTCGAAATAGCTGCCGGTGCGGCGATAGCGATCGAAGAAGAAGTTGTGGTTCACCCACTCAAAGTCGAACAGCAGATTGATCGCTTCGCGCACCCGCACGTCGGCGAACATCGGACGCCGCGTGTTGAACGCGAAGGCCGTCATGCCACGCGGCTCGTGGTTCGGGAATGCGTCCTTGATCACGCGGCCTTCGCGCTGCGCCGGGAAATCATAGCCGCGCTCCCAGCGGCTCGGATCGCTCTCGGGCCGGATGTCGAACAGGCCTTTCTTGAAGGCCTCGAACTGGCCGTTGTCGTCCCGATAGAACTCGTAGCGGATCTCGTCGAAATTCCAGACGCCGCGCATCACGGCCTTGTCGCGCGCCCAGTAGTCGGGATTCTTCTTGAGAAGGATGCTTTCGCCCGGCCGCACGTCCGCGACCCGATAAGGGCCGCTGCCGAGCGGCGGCGTGAAGCTCGTCTGCTCGAAACTCGCCGGATCGGTCGCGTGCTTGGCGAGCACGGGCATCAGGCCGAGGATCAGCGGCAGCTCGCGGTCCTCGCTTCCCGTCAGATCGAAGCGCACGGTGCGCGCGTCGAGGACCTTCGCCTCTTTGACCTTGCCATAATAGATGCGCAGGTTCTGCCGGCCCTTGTCACGCAACAGCTGCCAGGAGAACGCCACGTCCTCGGCCGTGATCGGCTTGCCGTCGGAGAAGTGTGCATCCGGATCGATCGCGAAGGTCACGTAGGAGCGTGCCGCATCGGTCTCGACCGTGCGTGCGATCAGGCCATAGAGCGTGAATGGTTCGTCGTAGCCGCGCGCCATCAGGCTCTCGATCACGGTCCCGCGCATCTGGCTGACGGGCAGACCCCGGTCGATCAACGGATTGAGGCTGTCGAAGGATCCGACGAACCCGTAGGTCAGCCGTCCGCCCTTCGGCGCGGCCGGGTTCGCGTAGGGAAGATGGGCGAAGCCCGCCGCGAGCGCGGGCGCCCCGTGCATCGCGATGGCATGGTGCGGCTCGCCATGCCCCGTCCCGCCCAGGCCAACAAGCGCGCACGCGACCAGCGCGGCGCGGGTCCTTGACCCTGGCACGATCCGAAAACGACCCGTCACGACGGCGTCCACACCCGATTCGGCTTCATAAGTCCGCGAATCTAGCACAGGCGCCGGACCGGCCCCGCTTCGCGATATGCCGGATGCGGCCCGCCGGGCGATGACCCGTGACCATCCGGCGACTTGCTGACGCGGCGTCACGTTGTCGCCTTATTTGAACAAGAGAGAACGCGCGGAAAGAGCGGCTGTACGTGGTGGGCGATCGCTGCGGGGGCGGCGGCGGAAGGGAAAGCCGATTCTCATGGATCTTCGAGACAAGTTGGCGTCGACGCTGTCGGCGCGACACATGGCGTGCGCGCTCACGGCCGCCGGCCTGATCCTGGCGGGCGCGAGCCTTGCCCTGGCGCAGGCGCCCAAACAGCAGCCGAAGCAGCCTGCACCGGCCCAGCCGCAGGCACCGCAACCTGCGCCGCAGGCGCAGCCGCCGCAAGCGCAGGACCTGCCGGCCGTCTACACGCCGTGGACGAAGCTCTGCAATCCGAACGCCAGCGGTGCGAAGCCGATCTGCCTCACCATCAAGGAGGCGCGCCTGAACACCGGTGAATTCCTGGCAGGTGCGGCCGTCCTGGAGCAGGAGGGCGAGCAGATGAAGCTGCTCCGCGTCACCCTGCCGCTCGGCATGCAGCTCGGCCCGGGCACGCGGGTGATCGTCGATCAGGATCAGCCCCTGTCGGGCAACTATCTGACCTGCACGCCGGCCGGCTGCATGGCCCAGTATCAGGTCAATGCGGATTTCATCACCAAGCTGAAGACCGGAAAGCAGATGACCGTGCAGGGCATCAACCTGCAGGGGCAGGCCGCGAGCTATCCGATTCCGCTGGGCGCCGAATTCGCCAAGGCGCATGAGGGACCGCCGGCCGATCCGAAGCAGTTCGAGCAGAATCCGCCGCAGCAGCAACCGCCCGGCCAGCAGCCGAAGCGCTGAGAACCGGCCGCGCAGGATCCGGCCGCATTCCCAGGCTGGATCGGGGCCCTGAATTCGGCTAATCAGCCCGTGTTCACGCCGACATAGGGCGTCACGTTGTCGCCTCATTTGGCAACGAGACAGCCCCGGGAACGGCCGTTCGCGCCATTGCGTTGCGGGGGCGGCGAGAGAGGAAGCCGATCTCATGAATCTTCGACTTGTGTTCGCGCCGGCCCGGCCGGCGCGCCGTGCGGTTCGCTTGACTGCCGCGAGCGCGGTGCTCGCGCTCGCCACCGCAACGATGTCCTATGCGCAGGCGCCCGCGCCGGCCCAGCCCAAGCAGGCGCCGGCGAAGCAGCAGCCCAAGCAGCAGCCGAAGCAACAGCCGCAGCAGCCCGCGCAACAGCCGGCGCAGCCGCAACAGCCCCAGGCCCAGGGCACGCCGAACACAACGCCGCAGCAGCTCCCCGTGATCTATTCGCCGTGGACCAAGTTCTGCGGCAAGGACCAGAACAATCCGCAGGCCAAGCAGGTCTGCCTCACCGTGAAGGAAGCGCGCCTCGAGACCGGCCAGTTCCTCGCCGGCGCCGCGCTGATCGAGCAGGACGGCGAGCAGCGCAAGCTGTTCCGCATCACGCTCCCGCTCGGCATGCAGCTGCCCCAGGGCACGCGCCTGATCGTCGATCAGGAACAGCCGCTGCAGGGACCCTATGTGGTCTGCCTGCCGAACGGCTGCATGGCCGACTATCAGGTCGATGCGGGCTTCGTCGGCAAGCTCAAGAAGGGCCAGCAGATCACTCTGCAGGGCATCAACCTGCCGGGCCAGGCCGCGAGCTATCCGCTGCCGCTCGGCGCCGAGTTCACCAAGGCCAATGAGGGCCCGCCCACCGATCCGAAGGAGTTCGAGGCGAGCCAGAAGAAGCTGCAGGAGGAGCTGCAGCGCCGGGCCGAAGAGGCGCGCAAGAAGCTGCAGGAGCGCCAGCCCGGCCAGCCCGGCGCGCCGGCCCAGACTGGCGCCCAGCCGAAGCAGTAACGGCTCTCAACCCTATGCATCGAAAGGCGCGCCCCCACGGCGCGCCTTTTTGATTCCGGGCTTGGACCACACCCTGCGCACGGCCATAATGAGCGCGACATGGGGACGAGGATCATCGCGATGATCGCGCGTCACCTGCGGGTGCCGCTGCTGCTTTGCCTGCTGGGTCCGGCGAGCCTCGTGCCGTCGGGCGCGCAGGAGGCCGACGGTACGGGCAGCCTCATCTCTCACGCCAGGGCGCAAGCGGCCTGCAATCGCGCCCAGTTCGCGGTCGCGCTCGACGTCGGCCACACGGCCGAGCAGCCCGGCGCGATGAGCGCGCGCGGCGTGCCGGAATTCGCCTTCAACCTGATGCTCGCGGAACGCATCGAGCGCGCGCTGCGCGAGGCGGGCTTCGACAAGACTCGGCTTCTGATCACCGACGGCAAGGCGAAGCCGAGCCTGTTCATGCGCGTCGCCCACGCGGCCGATGTCGATGCAGACCTGTTCCTCTCGATCCACCACGACGCCACCCCGCAGAAGTTCAAGGAGACGTGGGAGTTCGAAGGCCGCGCGCTGGAATACAGCGACCGCTTCACGGGTCACTCGATTTTCGTGTCGTCGGATCACGCAAGCTATAGGGCCAGCCTTGCCTTCGCGCGCCAGCTCGGCCTGCAGATGAAGGCGCGCGGCCTCGCTTACACGCCGCACTACACCGAAGCCTTCATGGGCCCGCGCCGCCGCCAGCTCGTCGACGCCGAGGCGGGCGTCTACCGCTTCGACGAGCTCGTCGTGCTGCGGCGGACATCCATGCCGGCGGTGCTGCTCGAGGGCGGCATGATCGTCAATCGCGACGACGAATCGCAGCTCGCATCGGCGGAGCATCAGACACTGGTGAGCGCGGCCGTGACCGAGGCGGTCGAGCGCTTCTGCGCCGCGCAGGCAGTGCCCGAAGTCTCTGCGACGCGGCGCCCGCGGCCTACGCCGAAGTCGCAGGCGCCGGTGCTCGCCGGATCATCGCGCAAAGTTAGCTTGCCGACTCTTCCAGGCCGGGATTGAACCGTCGCCCGGATGAGCGCAGCGAAATCCGGGATCTCTCATTCGCGGCGAGGCCGCTCCCGGGTGCCGCTTCGCTCACCCGGGCTACAGCGCCACGCCTTCACGGCATCGGAATGTCGCCGACCTTCTTCGGCTGGTCGTAACCGCGCTGCACCGCCGGGCGCTGCGCGATCGCGATGTACCAGCGCTTCACGTTCGGAAACTGGTTGAGATCGATGGTCTGCCACTCGAAGCGCGAGATCCACGGCCACAGCGCGATGTCGGCGATCGAATAGGTGTCGGCCACGAACTCGCGGTTGGCGAGACGCTTGTCGAGCACGCCGTACAGCCGGTGCGCCTCCTTGAGATAGCGCTCCTCCGCGTAGGGTGCCTTGCCCTTGTTGTACTTCACGAAGTGATGCACCTGACCGAGCATCGGGCCGGGGCCGCCCATCTGCCACATCAGCCACTCGATCGTGCGATAGCGCGCCTCGCCGTCCTTCGGCAGCAGCTTGCCGGTCTTGTCCGCAAGATAGATCAGGATCGCGCCGGACTCGAACAACGATACGCCATTGTCGCGGTCGACAATGGCCGGGATCTTGTTGTTCGGACTGATCTTGAGGAAGTCCGGCTGGAACTGCTCGTCCTTGTTGATGTCGATCGCATGCGCCGTATAGGGCAGCCCGAGCTCCTCGAGCGCGATGGAGATCTTGCGGCCGTTGGGCGTGGTCCAGGTGTAGAGATCGATCACGGCAGGGTCCTGTAATGGCGTTGGCGTCTTGGGGCGTTTTCGGGCGGGGGTGTCAGGAGAGGGATTGCGTCCCGCGGGCGCTCGTCACTAACCTGACTTCACGCCCCGCGTCGATCACGTTTTTGGAGTTGGCCCTATGATCCGGCCTTTGGCCGTCGGCATCGCATGTCTGGTCCTGGGCGGCAGCGCGGGCGCAACGCCCCTGTCGCGCGTGATCGAGCCGAAGACCGGCAACAGCGCCTGTTTCGTGCGCGACTACGATGCGGCCCACCTGCGGCGTCACCCGCAGCAGGCGATCCAATCGATCATGGTCTCGATGAAATTCGATGCTTCGGAATCCTCGCCCGTCACCCGCATCATGCTGCGCCAACGCGGCCGGGCCGAACCCTTGCACATCGTCGGAAGTTGCAACTTCGAGGTGCGGGCGAACCGCGACACGCAGGGCAACCGGCTGATCAGGTCGTTCCAGCGCGAATCCGCCCACGACTGCCTCGCCATCACGGCGCCGTCCTCGGCCGAGGAGGGCGGCTATTTCCTCATCGATCTCGCGGCCGACGGCCGCACGCTCACACTCTACCTCGAGGATCAGGTGCGGGCCTGGCGCGGCGCGCAGGCCGGAGACGCCCAGCCGCAGCGGTTCGGCCGCGAGGACCGCATCTTCCGGCTCAACCGGACAGCAGCCAGCGCCTGCACGTCATTGGAACGGGGATTCGAAGGGCCGTGAGTCCGCGGCAGATCTAGTTCAGCACGGCATTGCGCGGGCGATAGCTGCCGTTGCGGTCGCGCACGAACTCTTCCTTTACTTGCGGATGCCGGATCGGGTCGCCCGACGTGTCGGGCAGCAGGTTCTGCTCCGAGACATAGGCGACGTACTCGGTTTCCGCATTTTCGGCGAACAGATGGTAGAACGGCTGATCCTTGTGCGGCCGGATCTCGGCCGGGATCGCCTCATACCATTCTTCCGTATTGTTGAATTCCGGGTCGATGTCGAAGACGACGCCGCGAAACGGGAAGATGCGGTGCCGCACGACCTGGCCGATCTTATACTTGGCGCTACGGGTCTTGTTCATGCCCCAGACATAATGCGCGTCCGAGCGCCTGACCAGGGTGCCAGCGCACCGCAGGCTCGCGTGCGCGGCCGACGCTTCAGGCGGCGGCGCGCAGAATGGCCGCCTTGATCCGCGCATAGGTGCCGCAGCGGCACAGATTGGTGATGGAGGCCTCGATGTCGGCTTCGCTCGGCTTCGGGTTCTGTGCGAGCAGGGCAGCCGCCGCCATCAGGAAGCCGGGCTGGCAATAGCCGCATTGCGGCACCTGTAATTCGATCCAGGCCTGCTGCAGCCGGTGCAGGCCCTCGCGCCCGATCGCCTCGATAGTGGTGACCGCGCGGCCCGCCACCGCGGAAACCGGCATCACGCAGGAGCGCACCGCCTCGCCGTCCACATGTACCGTGCAGGCGCCGCACAGCGCCGCGCCGCAGCCGAACTTCGTGCCGGTCAGCTCGATGTGCTCGCGCAGCACCCAGAGCAGCGGCGTATCGGGATCCACGTCGAGCGACCGCGTCTCGCCGTTCACGTTGAGATCGATGCGGGCCATCGCGTGTCCCTCCTAGTGTGCCGCCGCCATCCGCACGCCTGCGCGCGCGAGCGGCAGGCGCCGGTGGCGCGTCCCGGTCGCCGCGAACAGCGCATTGGCGAGCGCCGGCGCGACGCAGACGGGGCCAACCTCGCCGAGCCCACCGAGGCCATCGCGGCCCTCCAGCAGATCGGTCACCATTGCGGGCGTCTCGGGCAGCGAGAGGATGCGGAAGGCATCGAAGTTGCGCTCGCGCACATGGCCGTCCGCGAAGGTGATCTCCGAGGCGAGCGCCGCCGTGAGGCCCCAGATCACGCCGGCCTCGATGTTGCCGATCGCGTTGATGCGATCGAACACGCGGCCGGGATCTGCGACCGACGTCACGCGGTGCACCGTCAGCGCGCCGTCGCTCATCGAGAGCTCGACCACCTGGCAGAGATAGCTGCCGAAGGCGTCCGCGAAGGCGAGGCCCTGGAAACGGCCGGGCGCGGCCTTGCCCCATTCTGCAAGCTCGGCGGCACGCTCCAGCACCGCAAGGGCCGGCGCATTGCCGGCGAGCAGCCGCCGGCGATAGGCGAGCGGGTCCTGCCGACTCCACGCCGCGAGCTCGTCCAGCACGGTCTCGACCACGAAGCTGTTGGGTCCGAAGCCGGTCGTGCGCCAGACCATGGTCGGGATCGGCACCTGCAGCATGTGATAGTCGACGCGGTTGTGCGCTATGGCGTAGGGGAGGTCGCGCGCGCCTTCGACCGCGAGCTGGTCCACGTCTCCCGGCTTGAGCGGCACCGGCGAGACCGGCCCCAGAATGGTCGGCGCGACGATCCTTTGATGCAGCGCGAGCGGCAGCCCGTCCGCGTCCACGGTCGCGCGCACACGCGTCAGGAAGCCGGGCCGGTAGACGTCCTGCTTGAAGTCCTCCTCGCGATGCCAGATCAGCTTCACGGGGCGGCCAACCGCCTTGGCGCAGAGCGCGGCCTGCGCGACGAAGTCTGCGAGCAGCCGCCGGCCGAAGCCGCCGCCCAGGTAGGTGCGGTTCACGTTCACGCGCTCAGGCGCAATACCGAGCACCTGCGCGAGCACCACTTGCGTCATTTGCGGGCCTTGCGTCGGCGCCCACACGGTCGCGCCGTCCTGCGTGAGCGCGACGGTCGCGTTCATCGGCTCCATCGGTGCGTGGCTCTGCCAGGGCGACCAGTATTCGGCATCGAGCACGCGCGCCGCGCCGCCGAGCATCGCGGTCGCATCGCCATGCGCCTCGGCGCTCGCCCAGGCATCCCCGTCCATGGCCTTGCGATAGAGCGCGTTGATCGCTGCGTCGTCGAAGCGGCCGCCGGGCCCATCCTTCCAAATGACATCGAGACTCTCGACCGCGCTGCGCGCTTGCCACCAGTGATCGGCCACCACCGCGACGGCGCCGCCCAGCGGGACGATCGCGCGCACGCCCGGCATGGCGCGCACGCGTGCCTCGTCGATCGATGCGATCGTGCCGCCGATGGTCGGCGCGCCGATGACCGCGGCATGCAGCATGCCGGGCACGCGCACATCGATGCCGTAGATCGCCGAGCCGTCGACCTTCGGCGGGATATCGCGGCGCGGCAGCGAGCGGCCGTTGCCGACGAGCCGCCATGCGCTCGCAGGCTTGAGCATCGGCGCTTCGGGCACGGGAAGCTTCGCGGCGTCCGCTGCGAGCGCGCCATAGGGCAGGGACCGATTGCTCGCCGCATGCCGCACGCTTCCCTCGCGCGCCTCCAGCGACGCCGCCGGCACGCCGAGCTGCCGCGCGGCGGCCGTCACCAGCATCTCGCGGGCGGCCGCGCCCATCTTGCGGATGGAGGCGTGATAGCTGCGGATCGACTCCGCATTGCCCGTGAACTGCCAATTGTAGACCGGATGCCGGAACGGCGGCGCGGCCGGCGAGAACACCACGCTCACCCGGCTCCAGTCCGCCTCGAGCTCGTCGGCGAGGATCGCCGCGAACGTCGTCATGATGCCCTGGCCCATCTCCGAATGGGCGCACTGCAAAGTGACCGCGCCGTCGGGCGCGACCGCGATGAAGGCGTTGAGCGGCGCGGCCGCGCTTTGACTGCCCGCGTTGTCAGTCCCGAGCCGGCCGACGATGAGCACGACACCTGCGCCGGCTGCGCCCTGCAGCAGACTTCGGCGACTGAACGCCAAGCTGTTCTTTTTCATGCGCGACCTCATTCTGGACATGGCGCGCCGGCCGCGACCCAGGCCGCGATCGCGGCGGCGAATTCATCGACGCCGACCGGCGGCGGATTGCGTCCGCGGCCTGGCGTCCAGGCCCAGCGCACCAGCGCATCGTCGGTCATGTGTGCGGCGAGCGCCGAGAGAGAGCGGTTGCCGTTGCGCGCCGGATCCTTGATGGCCCGGCACAGCGCGCCCGACGCGAGCCCGGCCCAGCCCATCGCGGCCGGCGCGAGATGCCAGTGCGGCGCACCCGGCACGCCGGCGATCTCCTGATTGCGCTCCTGGTGGCACGTCGCGCAGCGCATCGCCGCCACGCCGTGTCCCTCGGGCCCGCGCTGCACATTGAGCCGATGTGCCCGCATCGCATCACCTTGCGTCGGCCGGTCGCCGCGCGGATGACAGTTCAGGCAGCGCGGCGAGGCGAGCACACGCTCGATCGTGCGCCAGGGCGCCTCCTGCGCGTGGGCTTCACGGCTGCCGAGCGCCGGCGCCAGAAGCATCATCAGTGCGACAGCAGGCCAGTTGACGAAAATTGACATCATGGAACGCGTGATATGATTTTCCTCGATGTCACCATCGACGGCCGTCATCATCGAGTGAATTCGTCTCATGTCAGACTTGAGCCAGATCGATATCCGCCGCCTCGACATGACGCTGCTGCTCGTCTTCGCCGAGCTCATGCGACAGCGGAAATTGCGGGTCGTCGGCACGCGGCTCGGCCTCACGCAGTCGGCCGTGAGCCACGCCCTCAAGCGGCTGCGCGACGTGTTCGGTCACGAACTGTTTATCCGCCGGCCGCACGGCGTGGAGCCTACCGCACGCGCTCTGGCGCTCGCGCCGCTGGTCGACCAGATGCTCGCGCTCGCACGCGATGCGCTGATGATCGAGGAGGGCTTCGATCCCGCGCGGGCGCGCGGCACCCTGCGCATCGGCATGCTGGACTACGGCGCCGCCGTGCTCGGCCCGCGCTTCCTGACGCGCACCCGCAAGGCCGCGCCGGACCTGCGCGTCGCGCTCTGGTTCTTCGGCCGCGCGGCTGCCTTCAACGCGCTCACGACCGGAGAGATCGATTTTGCGGTCGGCGTCTTTCCCAAGGTGGGCGCCGAGTTCCTGCGCGAGGAGCTGTTCGAGGACGACTATGTGGTGGTCGTGCGCCAGGCTCACCCGCGGATCCGCGGTCGCGTCACGCTCGACCGCTATGTGGCCGAGGAGCACGTCGTGGTCTCGCTCACCGGCGAGATGCGCGGCTATGTGGATCGCGACCTGTCGGCGGCCGGCGCCTCGCGGCGCGTGGTTCTCGCGCTGCCGTCCTTCGTCGCGGCGCTCGCCTTCTGCGCGGAGAGCGACTTCATCGCCACCTTGCCGCGCCGCCTCGCCGAGCGCTTCGCCCGCCGCCTGCGCCTGCAGTGCCTGCCGCCGCCGTTCCGGGCGCGTCCTTTCACCATTTCGGCGATCCGCCATCGCCGCGAGGCGCAGAACCGGCAGATCGGCTGGGCGATCGACGTGCTCCGGAAATCGTGAACGCCCCGCCCGGGATTGCACGCCGCCTCAAGGTGTTCTGGCCTATGCTGGCCACGACCCGGCCCCGGGTTCCCATAAGAGTCAGCGCAATCGGAGGACCGAGAATGACGATGCGTCTCGCCTTGGCGACCGCCTGTGCACTCGCTTGCCTCGCGGGCGGCGCCGCCGCGCAGCAGGCCAATATGAGCTTCTTCATCACCAGCACCAATCCCGGCAAGGGCGCCAATTTCGGCGGTATCGAAGGAGCGGACCGGCACTGCCAGACGCTGGCGAGCGCGGTCGGCGCCGGGAACCGGACTTGGCGGGCCTATCTCTCGACCAGCGCGAGCGGCATGGGCAATGCCATCAATGCGCGCGACCGGATCGGCGCAGGACCGTGGATGAATGCGCGCGGCGAGACGATCGCCGGCAGCGTCGCCGAGCTGCATGGCAACAACAAGCTGACCAAGCAGACGGCCCTGAACGAGCGCGGCGATCCCGTGAACGGCCGCGGCGACACCCCCAACATGCACGACATTCTTACGGGCACGCAGCCGGACGGCACCGCTTTCGCGGGCGGCGACCGCGATACCACCTGTGGCAACTGGACCAAGGATGGTGACGGGTCGGCCATCGTCGGCCACCACGACCGGATGGGTTTGCGCGACGACGAGCCTTCGCGCTCGTGGAATTCGTCGCATCCCTCGCGCGGCTGCAGCATCGATGCCTTGCGCGGAACCGGCGGCAACGGGCTGCTCTACTGCTTCGCGGCGAATTGAGCCTCGGGCACGTGCGGCGGGTTACGGCGCTATGCGCCTGACCCGCCCTACAGTCACGCCGCGGTCTCGTCAGCGCTGGCGCACAGGCTGGTCAGGCTCGCGGCGCGGCCGAGCAGCGCGATGTCGTGCCGGCGCGCGACCCAGTGACCGTGTTCGGCGCGATCGAGCTTCACCTCGAAGCTCCAGCCCTTCTCGTTGACGAAGGTGACGACCGCACCTTCGGTCGTCGCCGTGAACCGGCACGGATACTCGATCGGCCGGTCCGCCAGCAGCACCCGCCCTTCAGCGCTCTCGAAGGTCTCGATATCCTGCGCCGCCACGACGAACACGCATTCGCGCTCGGCGGTCGCCGGCGACGAGAGCATGAGCACCGCGATCGGCGCCCCTTTGAGGGTGCTGAACAGAATGGAATTCACGACTGGCCTCCTGAACCTGCGGAGCGCCGCCGTGCCTCCGGACCAGCTTGGTTGCGCGAGGAGGGCGAAAGGTTCAGGGGTGGAGGAGTAGTGGCGGGAGCCTACGCTGCCTGAGGGACGTAGTGCAGCACCAGCAACTCCGGCCGGGGACAAGCCACAACCGCATAGGCACGACCTTCGTCATCGCTGAATTCTACCAATGCCGAGCGGTCATCAAGCAACTCGACGACTGTGCCCACCTGCCCCCTCGTGAGCCCTTCCTTCGGAAGGTCAGAAAGCAACGCGACTGCATCAAGCAGCGCAAGAGTGCCAGAACGTTCACCTTTGATCATCAAAGCACCCAACAGGTGATGAACTGTGGAGCGTCACTCCCAACAGGGATCAACCAGAGTGACCTTATCACGGCGCTTCGACCCTGTCGTCTCAACGGGATATCGACTCGCCACCGAGTCCCGAAGCCGTCTGCCGTAAGCTCCTCCGCGTCATTATCACAGACGCCGGCAAGCACAGCTTGCCGCAGCCATTCAGCGTCCGCCTGTCGGAGA
Organism: Pseudomonadota bacterium; assembly: GCA_023404705.1. Taxonomy (GTDB): domain Bacteria; phylum Pseudomonadota; class Alphaproteobacteria; order Rhizobiales; family Xanthobacteraceae; genus FEB-22. Next base: position 25,998 of record JAEYAU010000126.1, on the reverse strand, counting down.
TCAAGGGCTTGACGGAACACACGGGCCTTGTGTCGCCCGCGGGGATGCATCGGATTGAGGATGTACCCGTCGATCTTTCGAAGATCGATGACACCGCGATCGCATTGCGGAAGGCGCGTCATTAGCAGGCGTCTCAGCTCAACCCATACGTCTTCGCCAACTCCGGGTCTCTCGCGGCGACGATCTTCGCGAGGTCCACCACTACCTTGGCCTGCTTCCAGGTGGCGTCGTCCTGCATCTTGCCGTCGATCATCACGGCGCCGGTGCCGTCCGGCATGGCGTCGAGGATTTTGCGCGCGAAGGCGACCTCGGCCGGGTCGGGCGAGAACACGCGTTTGGCGATCGGCACCTGAGAAGGATGCAGCGTCCAGGCGCCTGCGCAGCCCATCAGGAAGGCGTTGCGGAACTGCGCTTCGCAGGCGTCGGGATCCGCGAAGTCGCCGAAGGGGCCGTAGAACGGCTTGATGCCCGCGGCCGCGCAGGCGTCGACCATCTTCGCCATGGTGTAGTGCCAGAGGTCCTGCTGATACGCGACGCGCGCGCCGCTCGTACTGCCCGGCGCCTGATCGGCGAGCACCTTGTAGTCCGGATGTCCGCCGCCGACGCGCGTCGTCTTCATCGCGCGCGAGGCCGCGAGATCGGCCGGACCGAGGCTCATGCCGTGCATGCGCGGCGAGGCGGTCGCGATGGCCTCGACATTGTTCACGCCCTGCGCGGTCTCCAGGATCGCGTGGATCAGGATCGGCTTCGTCACCTTGTGCTTCGCCTCGAGTTGCGCCAGCAGCTGGTCGACATAGTGGATGTCCCACGGTCCTTCGACCTTCGGCACCATCATGACGTCGAGCTTGCTGCCCGCTTCGGCGACGATTGCGAGGATGTCGTCGAGCGCCCAGGGTGAGTTGAGCGCGTTGATGCGCGTCCAGAGTCCGGTCGATCCGAACTCGACCTCGCGCGCCATCTTGATGAAGCCCGCGCGCGCGGCTTCCTTCGCGTCGGCCGGAATGGCGTCCTCGAGATTGCCGAGCACGACGTCCACGTCGCGCACCAGCTCCGGCACCTTGGCGCGGATCTTGTCGAGGTGAGGGGGCACGAAATGAATCATGCGCTCGAGCCGCACCGGCAGCGTGCGATATGGGGGGGGCGCGCCGATGGCGCGCGGCTCGAAGAAGGGACGCGGAAGCATCATGGACCGGGCCTGTGTTTCGACCCGGTCACCGTTAGAGGAAGGCCTCGCTCACGCCAACCGCTTTTCGCGGCGACCGGAAGACGCTAGCAGCCGCGGCAGATCTGCATCTTCTTGTCGAGCTCGCGGTCTTCGGCGCTGCGCTCCTCGTACTTCTCGGGCGGAATGTCGGCGCGGCCGGGGCGACGCGCCGGCGAGGCGCCGGTCGAGCTGCCCGTGGTGTTCATGGAGCGGTCGGTCTGGTTCGCCCCGGATTGCCCGCTGGGCGCACCGCCGACCGCGCTGTTGGTGCGCGGCGCGCCGGGCCGCTGCGAGTCCGGCGTGCGGATCGTGCCGACGGCCGGATCGGTCCGGCCCGTGGGATTGCCGGCATTCGGGCTGACGACGCCGTTCGGATTGCCGCCCGGCACCCCGGCCGGCGGCGTGGCATTCGGCTGGGTGAGGGTGCCGCTCGAGGTCCCGGCCGTGCCCGTCGTGCCGGCGCCGCCCGTCCCGGAGCTGCCTGGCGAGCCGCCGCTGCTTCCTCCGCTGCTCTGCGCCAGGACCTGTTGGCCCGCTACGAGACCGCTGAGCAGCGCCGCCGTGAGAATGATTCGATGCATCGCGCGCCTCCTTCCGACCCCGGAAAGCCAACGCGCGGGGTTTTGCGGGAGTTCCAGCGGCAGATCTGCGTTGACCGGCCTCGGGGCAGCCGATACCCAGCAGCCGGCGTTGCGACGGCGGCGCCGCCCGCCCGGACCCTCCATGCTCGACGTCGTCAATCTCGCCCTGCCGTATTTCGGCTTGATCTTCCTCGGTTATGCCTGCGGCCGGTTCAAGCGCATCCCGGATACCGGGCTCGCCTGGATGAACTTCTTTCTCATTTATGTGGCGCTGCCCTGCCTGTTCTATCGCGTGCTCGCCAAGACGCCGCTCGAGCAGCTCAACAATATTCCCTTCGTGATCGGCACCGTGCTCGCGACCTATTCGGCCTTCGCGCTGTCCTTCGCGATCGGCATGGTGATGCGCCGCGGCCATATTCCGGAGTCGACCATTGCGGGCCTCGCCGGCGCTTACGGGAATATCGGCTATATGGGCCCGGGCCTCGCCTTCGCGACGCTTGGCGCGTCGGCGGCCGTGCCGGTCGCGCTGATCTTCTGCTTCGACACGATCCTCCTGTTCTCGCTGGTGCCCTTCATGATGGCGCTCGCCGGCAGCGAGCAGAAGAGCATCGGCGCCACGGCCTTCGAGATCGTCAAGAAGATCGCCACGCATCCCTTCATCGTCGCGACTGCGCTCGGCGTCGCCTCGGCCGTTCTCCAGTTCAACCCGCCGATCGCTCTCGATACTTTGATGCAATTCCTGCAGAACGCCGCCGCGCCCTGCGCGCTGTTCGCGCTCGGTGTCACGGTGGCGCTGCGGCCGATCGAGAAGATGCCCTGGGAAGTGCCGTTCCTGGCGGCGATCAAGCTCGTCGTGCACCCGTTCCTGGCGCTCGCCCTGCTCTCCGCGCTCGGACCGTTCGAGCAGATCTGGGTCTATACGGCCGTGCTGATGGCCGCATTGCCGCCGGCACTCAATGTCTTCATCATGGCGCGCCAGTACGACACCTGGGTGCAGCAGGCCTCGGGCTCCGTGCTGTTCGGCACGCTGATATCGGTGGCGACGCTCACCACCGTGATGTGGCTCGTGAAGTCGCAGAACCTTCCAACCGACTTATTCCGCTAGCGCATGTTCCGGCGAAGTGGGCGCCGGTTCGCCGAAAAGAACATGTGCCAAATGAAGAACATCCGATGCAGCCTCTTTCCGGCGTACTCGTCCTCGACTTTACGACGCTGCTGCCCGGGCCGCTGGCGACGCTGATGCTCGCCGAGGCCGGCGCCGAGGTGATCAAGATCGAGCGCCCCGGCGGCGAGGAGATGCGCGCCTATCCACTGCGGTTCGACGGCGGCTCTGCGCTGTTCGCCATGCTCAACCGCGGCAAGCGCAGCGTGGTGCTCGACCTGAAGCAGGAGGCCGATCGCGCGCGGCTTGCGCCTTTGCTGGAACGCGCGGACGTGCTGGTCGAGCAGTTTCGGCCTGGCGTGATGGAGCGGCTCGGCCTCGGCTACGAAGCCGTCGCCAAGCGCAATCCGCGGCTCATCTACTGCTCGATCTCCGGCTACGGCCAGCATGGCCCCCGCGCCGACGAGGCCGGTCACGATCTCAACTACATGAGCAACACGGGCCTGCTCGCGCTGCAGCCAGGGCCCGCGGATCGGCCCGTGGTGCCGCCGGCGCTTGTCGCCGATATCGGCGGCGGCACCATGCCGGCCGTGATCAACATTTTGCTCGCGCTGCGCCAGCGCGACGCGACCGGCAAGGGCAGCCACCTCGACATCGCCATGGCGGACGCCATGTTCACTTTCGCGTGGTACGCGCTCGCGATCGGGCAGGTGACGGGGCGCTATCCAAGGCCTGGCGAGCTGCCGCTCGCGGGCGGCTCGCCGCGCTACCAGCTTTATCCGACCCGCGACCGTAAGCTCGTCGCCTGCGCGGCGCTGGAGCAGAAGTTCTGGCTCGCCTTCTGCCACACGATTGGCCTCGCGCCGGAGCGCGTGAACGACCTTGCGGATCCGCTCGCGACGAAGGCCGCCGTGGCCGCGATCATCGCGGGCGAGACCGCAGAGCACTGGGCGCCGAAATTCGCCGCCGCGGATTGCTGCGTGACCATCGTGCGCTCGCTGGAGGAGGCGCTGCGCGATCCACACTTCGTGGAGCGCGGCCTGTTCACCCGCGAGGTGAGCGGCACCTCTGGCAAGACCATGCCCGCGCTGCCCGTGCCGATCGCCCCACCGCTGCGCGATCCGACGCCGACGAAGCCGGTGCCGGAGCTGGGCTCGGAGACCGAGGATGTGCTTGGCTCCACGGAATCGTAGGGTGTGCACGGCGGCCCGTGCGCTTGCGATTTATTGAAGCCTTTGATGCCGCCGTGCGCACGCGTTCTGCGTTTTGGTTGCACGCGTGCGCTCGGCGCGATCAGACGCCTCATGCAAGCGCGGCGCCGAGGCGCGCCGAGCACACCCTACGGCAGCTCCCCGCGCATCAAGCGCGGCTGCGCCGCGATCGGCATCACGCCTTCACGCATCACGGCGCGGCGCAGGGGGCCGATGCGATCCAGCAGGTAGAGGCCGAAGCCGCGCGCACCCTGCACCGGCAGGAAGTCGGTCAGCAGCGTGCGGTTGAGCAGGTCGACCGCCATCGTCCGGCTGGTCACGTCGACACGGCGCTGCCGGTCGTAGCGCGCGAGCAGGGCAGGGGCGCCGAGATCTCCGTCCGCATCGGCGACAAGATCCGCCACGGTTGCGGCATCGCGTAAGCCCAGATTCAGCCCCTGCGCGCCGATCGGCGGGATCACATGCGCGGCTTCGCCGACGAGAACTACACGGTTGCGCGCGAAAGCACGCGCGGTCTGCGTGCCGAGCCGGAAGATGCCGCGCTCGCTCGCAATCGTGATGCGTCCGAGGATCGAATGCGCGCGGCGCTCGATCTCGTCGGCGAGCTCGGCATCGTCCAGCGCGCCGAGCCGCTGGGCCTCGTGCGGCTCGACCACGCAGACGAGGCTCGACTGCCGGCCGGGCAGGGGCACCAGGGTGAACGGCCCGGCCTGGGTGTGGAATTCGGTCGAGACGCCATCGTGCCGCCGCGTATGCGCTAGGTTCACGGTGAGCGCCGCCTGCGGATAGCTCCGGCTTTCGGTCTCGATGCCGGCTGCCGCCCGGCAGATCGACTGCCGCCCATCGGCGCCGACCACCAGCGGCGCCTCCAGCACCGCGCCGTCCTCGAGTGTCACAGTCGCCGCATCGTCGCCGACCGCCACACTCTGCGCCCCGGCCTCGATGCGCGTCAGATGCGCGAGCCCCGCGGCGCGCGCCTCGAGGGCCGCGACCAGGTGCCGGTTCTCGATGTTCTGGCCGAACGCCTCAAGCCCGATCTCGGCCGCCGTGAACATCACCTCGGGCGCGCGGATCAGCCGCGCCGTGTCGTCGACGATGCGGATCCCGGCCAGCGGCGCCGCATGCTGGGCCGCGAGCCGCCAGACGCCGAGCGCGTCCAGCGCCGCCACCGATCCGGTGAGCAGGGCAGTGGTGCGATTGTCCGGAACGGGGGGCCGCCGCGAGATCACGGCGGTCTCCCGGCCCGCGGCCGCAAGCGCGATCGCGGCCGTCAGGCCCGCCGGCCCGCCGCCGACCACGATGACGTCATAAGTCGTGCGGTTTGTACGCATCGCGGCGCGCCTTATCGCATCTTAGCTTCCGTCTGGGAACCGCCCAAAAGTCGCGGAAACCATGCGGCTCGGTGGCATTTCCGCCGCTCGGCCGGCTGCGCTAGTTTCCCCCACAACCGGACCATTGTATGAGCCGCACCGCCGACCATTCCGCTCTTGCGCCCGCCGCCCGCATCGCGGGACGGCCGCGGCTGATCGCGGTGCTGTGCGTGGTCCTGCTGGCGGCGCTGGGCTGGATCTATCTCGGCCTGATGATGGCCGGGGCGCTGCAGGTGGGCTCCGCCGCGAGCCTCGGCCCCGGCATGGGGCTGCTCGACCTCCTGAACCTGCCGGGCGGCCGCGACGGCTTCGGCCGCGCCCTCATCGAGGCGCTGTGCCGCCCCGCCTTCGGCGCTACCGGCTGGGGCGCCACTCAGTTCGGCCTCGTCTTCGTCATGTGGGCCGCCATGGCGCTCGCCATGATGCTCCCGACGGCCGCCGGCATGATCCTCACCTATGCGGAGATCGCCGCTACGGCGATGCGCAAGGGCGAGCGCGTGGTTTCGCCGCTCGTCCTCACGGCCGGCTACGCGACGGTCTGGCTCGGCTTTGCGCTCGCCGCAAGCCTGCTGCAGTGGGGGCTTGCGCGTCTCGCGCTGCTCGATCCCGCCATGGCCTCGGCGAGCCCGCTGTTCTCGGGCGCCATCTTCATCGGTGCCGGCGTGTACCAGTTCTCCAGCCTCAAGCACGCCTGCGTCACCCAGTGCCAGCGTCCGTTCCCGTTCTTCTTCTCGCGCTGGACCGATCGCACGGCCGGCGTCTATCGCCTCGGCTTGCGCCAGGGTCTCTATTGCCTCGGCTGCTGCTGGGCCATGATGCTCGCCATGTTCGCGGTCGGCGTGATGAACGTGGTCTGGATGGCGGTGCTCGGCGTGATCATGACGATCGAGAAGCTCAGCCTGACGACCCGCTTCAGCCGTGCCATCGGCGTGATCTTCATCGCCATCGGCGTCGTCTTCATCGTAACATCGGTCGCGGCGAACTGGCCGCGCGCATGATCCCCGAAAAGTGGGCACCGGTTTTCGGACCCGGATCATGCGCCAGAAAGACATGTACCGCGTAGGGAGAAGCTCGTGAACGAACCGTGGCGTCTGAAGGGAGACTTCGTTCTCTCGTGTAGTTGTACTGTCTTCTGCCCTTGCGTCATTTCGCTCGGCCAGCACGCCCCGACCGAAGGTTACTGCCAGACCTGGTTCGGCATCGGCATCCGGGAAGGGCATTACGGCGACGTGGACATCTCAGGCCTCAATGTCGGCGTCATCGCCGAGATCCCGGGTCTGATGGTGCGCGGCAACTGGACCGTCGCCCTGTTCATCGACGAGCGCGCCTCGATCTATGCCGTGAAGGCGCTCACCAAGATCTTCAGCGGCAAGGCCGGCGGCTCCACCGGGCTGCTCAAGATCCTGGTCGGCAACGTCCTCGGCGTGCGCACCGAGAAGATCGACTACCGCATCGAGGGCGACACCCACATTTTCCAGATCCCGAAAATCATCGACGGGGTCGTGAAGCCGATCGCCGGCAAGGACAAGGGCGAGCACGTCGTGGTGCGCAATACCGGCTATTGGGTCGGTCGCGACGTTACGGTCGCGCGCGCCGAGACCTCGAAGGTGCGCGCCTTCGGGCGCAACTGGAATTTCGCCGGCCGTTCCGCCGAGCTGCTAAGCCTCGACTGGGGCAATCATCAGGACGCATGATGCCGATTCCCGAACCGACGGCTGGCGACGCCCCACCGCCCACGCGGCCGCAAGCGATCGCGGCGTTCGGCGTGCACGTCTTCACGGCCTCGGGCGCGGCGCTCGGGCTGCTCGCCATGGTCGAGGCCGTGCGCGGACAGTGGTCGATCATGTTCCTGCTGCTCGGCGCCGCGCTGATCGTGGACGGCGTCGACGGCTCGATGGCGCGTGCCCTCAATGTCGGCGAGCGGCTGCCGCGCTGGTCCGGCGAGACGCTCGATCTCGTCGTCGATTTCGTGACCTACGTCTTCGTGCCCGCTTATGCGATTGCGATGGCCGGCCTGATGCCGGGCTACCTCGCGATCCCGGCCGCGATCGTCATCGTGGTCACCAGCGCGCTCTACTTCGCCGACCGCAACATGAAGACGGACGACAATTTCTTCCGCGGCTTTCCGGCCGTGTGGAACGCGGCGGCCTTCTATTTGTTCATCATTCGCCCGAATGCCTGGATCAGTGCCGGGGCGATTCTGCTTCTCGCCGTGCTGACCTTCGTTCCGGTGAAGTTCCTGCATCCGTTCCGCGTGAAACGGTTGCGCCTGCTGAGCGTCGCATTGCTCGCGCTGTGGTCGGTTCTGGCTTTCGTCGCGGTGATCCGCGACATGATGCCCGGGGTCTGGATCACCACCGCGTTGTGTGGCATCGGCCTGTACTTCTTCTGCATCGGATTTCTCCGCCGCCCGGACTAGCGCATGATCCGGCGGGACTCGCCGGCAACGACATGCGCGAGGCAAGATCCCGAACATGCCCTTCGTCGAGCTGCTGACCGATCCGCATGCTTGGGCCGCGCTGCTCACGCTGACCGCGCTCGAGATCGTGCTCGGCATCGACAACATCGTGTTCATCTCGGTGCTGGTCTCGCGCTGCGACGAGAAGAGCGCCAAGCGCGCGCGTCAGATCGGCCTCAGCTTCGCCTTCATCTTCCGCGTGCTGCTGCTGTTCGCGCTCACCTGGCTGATGGGGCTCACGGCGCCGGTCGTCACCGTGTTCGACATGGGCATCTCCTGGCGCGACATCATCCTGATCGGCGGCGGCCTGTTCCTCATCGCCAAGGCGGTGCATGAGATCCATGCCGAGGTGGAGGCGAAGTTCGAGGTCGAGGATGATGGTGCGCCAGCGCCCACGGCGAGCAATGCGTTCTTCTGGATCGTCGTTCAGCTGATCGCGATCGATCTCGTGTTCTCGCTCGATTCCATCATCACGGCGATCGGCATGGCGGAGGACATCGAGGTGATGATTGCGGCGGTGCTGATCGCCGTGATCGTGATGTATTTTGCGTCCGGGCCGGTGGCCGACTTCATCGCCAAGTACCCGACGACCAAGATGCTGGCGCTCGCCTTCCTGGTGCTGATCGGCGTCGCGCTGGTCGCTGACGGCTTCGAGGTGCACATTCCGCGCGGCTACATCTACTTCGCCATGGCCTTCGCCGCCGCGGTCGAGGCGTTCAACGTCCTGGCGCTGCGCAACCGGCGGAGGGTGAAGAAGGCCGCGCCGAAATAGATGCCACCCACGAGAGAACCCGCTGCATGCGCTCGGCGCATGCGGGACGCGGCGCGCGCGCCCTTCCGCGCGGACGCCGACGCGGCTAGAAACATCGGCCCTCCCTCGACAGTTTCAGGACCTTCTTCATGACCACGCCTGTTCTCCTCGTGACCGGTGGCAGCCGTGGCATCGGCGCCGCCGTCGCGCAGCTCGCCGGCAGCCGCGGCTATGACGTCGCCGTCAACTATGTGCGGGACGCGAAGGCGGCCGAGGCGGTTGTCGCGGCCGTGAAAGCCGCTGGCCGGCGCGCGATCGCGGTGCAGGCCGACATGGCCAGGGAGGCGGACATCACGCGGCTGTTCGACGCGGTCGACCGCGAGCTCGGGCGGCTCACGCACATCGTCTACAACGCCGGCATCACGGGCGGACATTCGCGACTCGAGAAGGCGGACGCCGCGATGCTGCGCGACGTCCTCGATCTCAATGTGCTGGGCGCTCTGCTCTGCATGCGCGCCGCGATCCCGCGCATCTCGGTGAAGCACGGCGGGCGAGGGGGCGCGGCCGTGCTCATCTCGTCGGTTGCTGCCACGCTCGGCTCGCCCGAGGAATACACCTGGTACGCGGCCTCGAAAGGCGCGGTGGACTCGCTCACGATCGGTCTCGCCAAGGAGCTCGCTGCCGACCACATCCGCGTCAATGCGGTCTCGCCCGGCATCATCGAGACCGACATCCATCCGCCCGGCCGCGTCGAGCGCATCGGCCCCACTGTGCCGCTCGGCCGCGCCGGCACCGCCACTGAGGTCGCCGAGGCCGTGCTCTTCCTGCTCTCCGACGCCGCGTCCTACACGACCGGCACCAACCTGCGGGTCAGCGGCGGGCGGTAATGGGTGGCGGCCGGCGGCTCTCTACGGTTTCCCGCCGATGCGAACGCGTCCCGGCTCGATGATGATAAAGCGTCCGGCGAGCTGCGGACCGTATGCCGCTGCGAAATCGACGACCACGCCCGGAAGCTCTCTTCGCATCCGCGATGGATAGCGCAGCAGAACCACGTTGCACGTTGAGTGACCGGACGCGTAAACGAGCTGGCCGAGGTCGCGATCCTCAGTCAACAGAATCCGATCATCTTGGATGGCCATTCCAACGATGACGTCGTCGTTCGAGCCTGGAGCGACTTCGGCAATCGCCTGCACATCATGGCCCGCCGCACGGAGCGCCCGCACGACTCTGAAATCGCAGCTTTCATCTGCGAGGAAGCGCACTACTCCTTCGGTGCGACGAGCACCGTCTCTTCATGCGCCAGAGTGTCGGCAGTACGTGATGGCTGCTCGAATATCTTCTGTGGTGAGGTGAGGGTAGGATTCGAGGAGATCGGCTTCCGTCGCCCCTTCGGCCAGCTTGCGCAGGATGAGTTCGACCGGGATGCGCGTCCCGCGAATGACCGGCTTTCCCAGCATAACTTTGGGATTGATATCGATCCGGTCCTGAATGGGCATGCTGGCGGTCCCTGCTTTCGGCGTCTGAATGCCTGGCACATTGTAGCGCGAAGATTGCTTCGGTTGTAGGTCGACCCGCGACCTTTCACCCGATCGAATTCGGCTGGTTCTCCATCCCATCCCATCTTCGTGTCTTGCGTCCACTCCTTGCCGACTTATGATCCCGGCCCGGCGTCGGTCCGGCGCCGCCTCATCGAAAAGACTTTCGCGTGCGGCGCGACGCCGCCAGGGATGGAGAGTGTGATGGTCGCAGCGGTCCGGGTTCACAAGCACGGCGGTCCCGAAGTGCTCACCTTCGAGGACGTCGAGATTCCGGCGCCTGGCCCAGGTCAGATCCGCGTGCGCCAGCACGCCTGCGGCATCAACTACATCGACACCTATTTCCGCACGGGCCTCTACCCGTCGCCGGTCGGCATGCCCTTCATCGCCGGCAACGAAGGGGCCGGCGAGATCATCGCGGTCGGCTCCGGGGTCAGCGATCTCAAGGTCGGCGACCGCGTCGCCTATGTGGCGCCGCTCGGCGGCTATGCGGCCGAGCGCGTGCTCGCCGCCGATCGCGCCGTGAAGGTGCCGGCCAACATCTCCTTCGAGCAGGCCGCCGGCATGATGCTCAAGGGCATGACGGCCGAATATCTCGTGCGCCGCACTTTTAAGGTGCAGAAGGGCATGAACGTGCTGGTGCATGCCGCCGCCGGCGGCGTCGGCCTCTTGCTCTGCCAGTGGATCAACCACCTCGGCGCGACCGTGATCGGCACCGTCGGCAGCAAGGAGAAGGCCGAGCTCGCCAAGGCCAATGGCGCGCACCACACCATCCTCTATCGCAGCGAGGATTTCACCGCGAAGGTGAAGGAGATCACGGGCGGCAATCTTTGCGACGTGGTCTATGACGGCGTCGGCAACGACACCTTCCCGGCCTCGCTCGACTGCATCAAGCCGATGGGCATGTTCGTCAGCTACGGCAGCGCGTCCGGCCCGATCAAGGCGTTCGACATCAACCTGCTGCAATTCAAGGGCTCGCTGTTCGCCACGCGCCCGACGCTCAACACCTACAACGCCAAGCGCGAGGCACTGGTCGAGTCCGCCAATGCGCTGTTCGACGTGGTGGGCAAGGGCGGCGTGAAGATCCCCGTGAACCAGAAATATGCGCTCAAGGACGCGCGCAAAGCGCACGAGGATCTCGAAGGCCGCAACACCACGGGCTCGTCGATCCTGGTGCCGTAGCGGTCGATTCTGCTTTCATCGAGCACAGCCCCGAACCCGTCGCCACGCGAGCGACCCAACGGCAAGCGCGGCGCGTCGTTCGCGTTGCGCTGCCGGACGGGTTGCGGCTTGATACGTGATCCAAGAACGGAGCAAGTCCCGCCATGCTGCCGACCGAGCGTCTCCCGTTTTCGCCGATCGAGACGCGACCGCCGCTCAAATTTCCGGACGGCATTCGTCTCGTCGTGTGGCCGGTGCTCGCCCTCGAGCACTGGGACATCTCGCGCCCGATGGCCCGCATGGTGATCTCGCCGCCGCAGGGCCAGGCGCAGCAGCCCGATCACCCGAACTGGAGCTGGCACGAATACGGCATGCGCGTCGGCTTCTGGCGCATCCGCCGCGTGTTCGAGCGGCTCGGCGTCACGCCGACCGTCACGCTCAACGCGCGCTGTTGCGAAACCTATCCCGAGACGATCCGCGCCTGCATCGCCAGCGGCTGGGAGCTCAATGCGCACAGCTACGATCAGCAGCCGATGCACAAGCTCGATGACGAGCGCGCCGTGATCAACCGTGCGCTGGACGTCATCGAGACATTCTCGGGCACGCGCCCACGCGGCTGGTTCGGGCCCGGGCTCACCCAGACTTACGACACGCTCGACCATCTGGCCGAAGCCGGCATCGAGTATATCGGCGACTGGGCATGCGACGACGAGCCCGTCACCGTGAAGACGCGGCACAAGCCGGTGGTGGCGCTGCCGTACAATTTCGAGCTCCACGACATTGTCACCATGGCGCTGCAGCATCATCGCGGCGACGAGATGTATCTTCGCGCCATGGAATATTTCGATTGCCTCTACGAGGAGGGAACCGAACGCGCGAAGGTGATGTCGATCGCGGTCCATCCCTATTTGTCCGGGTCGCCGCACCGCGTCCGTCACGTCGAGCGCCTCTATGCCGAGATCCTGGCGAAGCCGGGCGTCGCCTGCTGGGACGGCCAGAAGATCTTCGAGTGGTATCGCGGGCAGGGCGGGACCCCGCAATGACGGCCATACGACCACGCTCGGCCTTCGTGCCGCACGACCTCGATGCGCCGATCGCGGGTGAGCGCACCGGGCCTCTCGCCGGCACGAGGGTCGCGGTCAAGGACATGTACGACATTGCGGGCTATCGCGCGGGCGGCGGGAGTCCGGCGTGGCTCGCGGCCCAGTCCAGCGCCACCCGGAACGCAGCGGCCGTCGACAAGCTTCTCGCCGCCGGCGCGACGATCATAGGCAAGACGGTCTGCGACGAATTCTTCTATTCGATCACGGGCGCGAATGCGCACTACGGAACGCCGCTCAATCCTCGCGCGCCCGAGCGCCTGCCGGGTGGTTCCTCGTCCGGCTCAGCGTCGGCCTGCGCGTCCGGCGCTTGCGATGCCGCGCTCGGCAGCGATACGGGCGGCTCGGTTCGCATCCCGGCATCGTTCTGCGGACTCTATGGCATCCGCACGACACGCGGCCGCGTGGACCTCGCCGGCGCGATGGCGATGGCGCCGTCGTTCGATACCGCGGGCTGGTTCGCGGCTGGACCGGGCACATTCCGTCGTGTCGGGGACGCGCTCCTCGAACCCGGCGGTGTGGCGGCGGATGTCGATGCGATGATCGTTCTCGACGATGCCTTCGAGAATGCCGCGCCCGAACTTGGCGCGGTGCTGCGCGAGTTTCTCGATCTCGCGCGTGCCGCGCTGCCGGCTGCGTCGCACGCGCGCGCTGCGCCGGACGGTCTCGATCCCTGGCGCGAAGCCATGCGCATCGTCCAGGCGCGCGAGATCTGGATCACCTATGGCGATTTCGTTTCCGCGCAAGGGGCGGCGCTTGGCCCTGGCGTCAAGGAGCGCATGGCTTTCGCCGCGACCGTGACGGAGGAGCAGACCGCGCATGCGCGCGAGGTCACGGCGCGCGCCACCGCGCGGCTGGAAAGCCTCGCAAAGCCTGGGACCATCCTCGCGCTGCCGACCGCACCCGACATCGCTCCCTTGCGCGGGGCAAGCGCGCAGGAGCTGGAGGACTTTCGCGTCCGCGTCATGCGGATCGCCTGCATGGCTAGCATTTCGGGCCTGCCGCAGGTCTCGCTGCCCATCGGAACGGTTCGCAGCGCACCGGTCGGCCTGTCCTTCATCGGCTGGCGCGGCGGCGATGAAGCGCTGCTCGCGCTGGCCGAGCGGCTGTCGGGGTTCCTCGGTCTGGCGCGCTGATCCGCAGGCACGTGGATGCCACCGGAGTAGCTCACCCACGGTCAAGTCGCCGGGCGGCGCTCCGATGTGGCGGCCGCGATTTCAGACGCTGCAACAGTTTTTGGCAGCCCGACTGCGACTTTCGTCGCAATCGGCCGCGGCCGGTTCCCGAATTGCACGCCCGTGTAGACGCCCTCCCGAGGCGGAGTTATGGTTTTTCGTAACGCCGGAGACACGGCGAGCCATTTTTTCGGGAGGAAATCCACATGAGCAATGCACGCGTCACGCGCCGTAGTGTCCTCAAGACCGCGGCTCTCGGCTCTGCGGCCGCGATCGCCGCGCCTTATGTCAGCGGCAGCTACGCGGCCGGCCGGCTGACTCTCGGCTGTTGGGACCACTGGGTGCCGGGCGCCAACAACGCGCTCACCAAGCTCTGCAAGGACTGGGGCGAGAAGAACAAGGTCGAGGTGCACATCGACTACATCACGTCGCAGGGCGAGAAGGACAAGCTCACCGCCGCGGCGGAAGCGCAGGCGCGCACCGGTCACGACATCATGTCTCACCGTGACTGGAATATTCAGGTGCACCAGAACGTCCTCGAGCCGCTCGACGACGTGATCAACCAGCTCATCAAGGACAACGGGCCGATCAGCCCGGTCGCCGAGTATCTCGCCAAGATCAAGGGCACGTGGCGCGGCGTGCCGACCGCGGTCGGCAGCCAGGTGAAACCCTGCCAATCGCGCTTCGATCTCTACAAGGAGCACGCCGGCATCGACCTGCAGGACATGTTCCCGGCCGACGAGGCCAAATACGACAAGGCGAAGATCGACACCTGGACCTGGGACACCTATCTCACGGCCGCCGAGAAGCTGCACAAGGCCGGCTTCCCGGTCGGTCTGCCGATGGGCCAGACCTCGGACGCCGTCGACTGGGTCGGCGCGCTGTTCAACTCGTTCGGCGTCGTGATGGTCGACGACAAGGACAACATCAAGGTCAACTCGCCCGAGACGCGCCAGGCGCTCGAGTATCTCAAGAAGCTGATGGCCGTGAACCCGCCCGAGGTCTACGCCTGGGACGACGCCGGCAACAACCGCTGGATCATCTCGGGCAAGGGCTCCGGCATCATGAATCCGCCGAGCTCCTGGGCGGTCGCCAAGCGCGACAACCCGAAGGTCGCCGAGAAGATCTGGACCCACGCCATGCCGCGCGGGCCGAAGGGCCGCTTCGTCGGTCAGCTGCCGCAGTTCTATGGCGTGTGGAGCTTCTCGCAGAACAAGAAGGCCGCGAAGGACCTGCTGCTGCATATCTCGCAGAAGGCCTCGGTCGCGGAGCTCGTGAAGGCGTCGGTCGGCTACGACCTGCCGTCCTTCAAGAGCATGTACGACCTCGACACCTGGAAGGTGGTCGAGCCGCCGGTCGGCACCGTCTACAGCTATCCGCCGCGCGGCGACCAGCAGACCTCGATCTTCGGTCGTCCGGCACGGCCCGAGGTCGGCGCCGCCATGTACAATCAGGCGATCAACACCGTGATGGTGTCGAAGTTCACGCAGGGCAACGAGAAGCTCGAGGACGTGATCAAGTGGGCCGAGCGCGAGCTCGAAGGTACGCTGCGCGGGTGAACGCGCGCATGTAACGCGACGCGTGCCGGTGAAATACCGGCACGCGTCTTCGTTTCCTTCACTCCTCGTACCGTCCCGGAGGCCCCATGGCCGATGTCGTCGAGCGATCCTGGTCGCCGGACCTCGCCCGAAAACCGACGCCCGCGAAGCGCAGTGGCCTGCACCGCCTGGTGCGGCGTCGCTCCACCATCGCGCTGCTGATGTGCCTTCCGCTCATCTGCATCGTCGCCGGGTTGATCATCTATCCGGCCTTCTACGCGATCTACCTGTCGATGCTGAACAAGGCGCAGACCCGCTTCATCGGGCTCGGCAATTTCAGCTTCCTGCTCTCGCGCGACGTGTTCTGGATGGTCGTGTGGCAGTCGGCGGTGTTCGCGCTCTCGGCCGTGTTCTTCAAGGCGCTGATCGGCCTGATCACGGCGCACCTCATCAACAATCTGCCTGTCAAGGGCCAGCGCAAATGGCGCGGCATGCTGCTGGTGCCCTGGGTGATCCCGCTGGCGCTCTCGACGCTCGGCTGGTGGTGGATGTTCGATCCGACCCACTCGGCGCTGAACTGGCTGATCAAGGCGCTCGGCGGCGACGAGATCGCCTGGCTGAGCGATCCTTATTGGGCGCGCTTCTCAGTGATCCTGGTCAACGTCTGGTACGGCGCGCCGTTCTTCCTGATCATGTATCTGGCGGCGCTCAAGTCGGTGCCGGAGCAGCTCTACGAGGCCGCGGCCATCGACGGCGCCAATGCCTGGCAGCGCTTCGTGCACATCACGCTGCCGATGATGCGCAACATCATCGCCATCACGGTGCTGTTCTCGCTCATCGTGACATTCGCGAACTTCGACATCGTGCAGATCATGACCGCGGGCGGTCCGCGCAACATGACGCATGTGTTCGCGACCTACGCGTTCCTGCTCGGCATCCGCTCGGGCGACATTCCACTGGGCTCCGCGGTCTCGCTCTTCATGTTCCCGATCCTGGCGATCGCAGCGGTGTTCATTCTGCGCGGCGTGCGCAAGCGGGGGAGGGAGATCGGATGAGCACGACAACACTCGCCGCGCCGACCGCGGGCCTGTTCGGCCGCAAGGGGAGTCTCAGCCGCAACCGCCGCTGGGCGCTGATCACCTCCTATGTCTTCCTGGTGATCTTCGCGATCTTCTTCCTGGCGCCGCCCTATTACATGCTGGTGACCTCGCTCAAGAGCGACGCCGAAGTCGCCCATATGGCGAGCAATCCCTGGTTCGTCGCCAACGGCGTCACCTTGGACCAGTACAAGCTTCTCTTTACCGACACCGATTTCCTGATCTTCTTCAAGAACACCGCGATCGTGACGGTCTGCGTGGTGATTATTACCATGGTGGTGAGCGTGCTCGCGGCCTTCTCACTCGGCCGCATGCGCTTCTGGGGCTCGGGGATCCTCGCGACCGGCATCTTTCTCACCTACCTGGTGCCGGACACGCTGCTGTTCATCCCGCTGTTCCAGATCGTGCGCGGCCTCGGCCTGCTCAACTCCTACTGGGGCATGGTGCTGGTCTATCCGACGCTCACGGTGCCGTTCTGCACATGGATCATGATCGGCTATTTCCAGTCGATCCCGAAGGAGCTCGACGAGGCGGCGCTGATCGACGGAGCAGGGCACATGCAGATGCTCTGGAAGATCTTCATCCCGGTGGCGCTGCCCGGCATCATCGCGGCCACCATCTTCGCCTTCACGGTCTCCTGGGCGGCCTTCGTCTATCCGATGGCCTTCCTCTATTCGGCCGATCAGCAGGTGCTGACGGTCGGCACGGTGACCAGCCTGATCCGTGCCGACGTCTACAAGTGGGGCATGCTGATGGCCGGCGCGCTCGTCGCCGCCACGCCGCCGCTCGTCATCTACGCCTTCCTCATGGATTACTACATCGCGGGCCTGACGGCCGGCGCGACGAAGGGATAAGGACATGGCCGAAGTCACCCTGCGCAGCGTGGTCAAGCGCTACGATGAGGTCGAGGCGGTGCGCTCGATCGACCTCGACATCCCGAACAACGAGTTCGTCGTGCTGGTCGGCCCCTCGGGCTGCGGCAAGAGCACGACGCTGCGCATGATCGCCGGCCTCGAGGAGATCACGGCGGGCGACATCTTCATCGACGGGGAGGTCGTCAACGACCTGCCGCCGAAGGACCGGGACATCGCCATGGTGTTCCAGAACTACGCGCTCTATCCGCACATGACGGCCTACGAGAACATGTCGTTCGGCCTCAAGCTGCGTAAATTTCCGAAGGACGAGATCCGCCGCCGCGTCGAGCAGGCCGCGCGCATCCTCGACATCACCGAGCTGCTCGAGCGCAAGCCGAAGGCGCTCTCCGGCGGCCAGCGCCAGCGCGTCGCCATGGGCCGCGCCATCGTGCGCAATCCGAAGGTCTTCCTGTTCGACGAGCCGCTGTCGAACCTCGACGCCAAGCTGCGCGTGCAGATGCGCACCGAGATCAAGCGCGTGCACCAGAAGGTGAAGACCACCACGGTCTACGTCACCCACGACCAGGTCGAAGCCATGACGCTCGCCGACCGCGTCGTCGTGATGAACAACGGCCGCATCGAACAGATCGGCACGCCGCAGGAGCTCTATCACAAGCCGAAGACCCGTTTCGTCGCTGGCTTCATCGGCTCGCCGGCCATGAACTTCATCCCGTGCCACCTGGAACAGGCCGGCGCCGGCCTGCGCGTCCGCATCACCGACACCATCGCGCTTCCGGTGCCGGCCTCGCACGCGTCGCGCTACCAGAGCGTGGTCGGCAAGGAGATGGTGTTCGGCCTGCGCCCCGAGCACATCACCGAGCCGCGCCGCGCCGACGGCGCCGACAGCGAGTTTAGCGTGGCGCTCGACGTGGTCGAGCCCATGGGCATGGAGACCATGGTGTTCTTCACGCTGAACGGGCAGGAAATCTGCGGCCGCGTCGATCCCGCCGCCGCCGGCGCGCCCGGCGAGACCATGCGGCTCTACGCCCATATGAACCACATGCACCTGATCGATCCGGCGACCAACGGGGTGCTGTAGGGTCACCGGGCGCGATCCCGGAGGGGTCCTGTGGTCATGCGCTTCGAGCACTACAAGGACAAGCTCGCCACGCGGCGGCAGTTCACCCACCGCATGCTCAGAGCCGTGATGCTCTGGGTCGTGATCACGGCCGCCGGGCTCACCATCGGCATCGTCGGCTATGCGGGCTTCGAAGGGCTGCCCCTCGTGGATGCCTTCGAGAACGCCGCCATGATCCTGTCGGGCATGGGTCCGGTGACCGAGCTCAAGCACACCTCGGCCAAGGTGTTCGCCGGCTTCTATGCGATCCTGTCCGGCCTGATCATCGTGATCGCCTCGGGCTTCGTGCTCTCGCCCATGTTCCATCGCGTCCTCCACAGCTTCCATGTGGAGAGCGGCAGCGATGATGACGACGACCAGCGCCGGGAGAAGCGCCGCAAGCGGTGACTTGCGGCGCTACGGCTGGCGTCCGGCGGTCAGTTGCCGACCGCGTCGGTCACGCACTTCTTCATGTGGCTGGTCTTGGCGGCGCCGGCCAGCTTCTTGTCCTTGGAATCCGTCTCGCAGCTCGTCTGCGCGTCCTTCTCGCATTTGGTCATGAAGCTCTTGAGCGCGGCGCCCGCCAGGTTCTTGGCGGCCGCGTCGCTCTTGCAGGTCGCGAAGGCGGGGGTGGCGGCAAGGCTCAAGGCGACGGCGGCGATGACAATCCTCATGGTGCCCTCCTCGGCATCCGGAATCGTGACGCCGTGACCTTGCGGAAGCACCATGGCGGACAAATGGCAGCCGGCGTGGCCCCGGCGCGAAGCCTGCAACCCTTGCTCTAGGGCCGTTCGGACGAGAACCAGACATCCTCATAGATCGCGACCGCGCTCTCGTTCGGGCTGCGCTCGTCCGTCAGCCAGGCCGACTGGATCGACCACGCTCCGCGCCCGTCCGGCACCTTCGCGCAGGTGGCCTCGGACGCTCCGACGCAGGGAATGAACCAGGCCGGCATCACGGGCGTCGCCCAGAACCCTTCGCCCGCGCGCAACAGGATCACGGCGAGCGCCACCCTTTCGGCGGGCCGCCATGGAAAGATCATCCGCCCGCGCGGCCGCAGCGCCTGCAGCCATTGGCGCGGCGGCGCCACCACGCCGGCATTCACATAGATGATGTCCGCAGCCGGCACGGGCTGCTGCGTCGCATCCGCATGCACGACCGTGACATTCGCGTAGTCGCGCAGATTGTCGCGCGCCTTCTGTGCCAGGTTTTCCTCGATCTCGAACGCCTGCACGCGCCCGCCCGGCGCGCATAGCCGCGCCAGGATCGCCGTGTAGTACCCGGTGCCCGTGCCGATGTGGCAGATCTCATCACCGGGGCGCGGGTTGACGGCCGCAATCCATGCCGCATGCAGGTACGGCTCGCCGTTGTTGATGCCTTTGGCTGCGTCGAGCGCCACCAGCGCATTCTGATAGAGGTAGCGCGGGTCCGCGCTGGGCGTTTCGCAATAGGTGTCGCCCGCTTTGATCTTCCAGGGCCCGGGACCCATGAAATCCTCGCGCCGCACCTCGGCGAAAACCTCCGCGAGCCGGGGATCGCGCGAGCGGCTCGCCGCGACCAGAAGCGTGGCAAAGAAGCTCCGCACCTCTTCAAGGTCGGCGTGCCGGCTCTTGCTCATGGTCGGCTCTGAGGCGCCCGGGGCCGTCGGCGGCGGGAGCTTCAGGCTACACCCGGAAGCCCGCGGTGACAGCGAGTATTTGCTCGCGCAGCCAGCGATGCGCCGGATTCTGGTCATGCCGGCGGTGCCAATAGAGGTTGATCTCCGGCACCGGCACCTCGATCGGCGGCCGGTAGACCGCGAGACCGAGATCCTCCGCCACCGCCGTCGCGAACTGCACCGGCACGGACGCGATCAGCCGCCCGCGCGCCACGGCGCGCGCGATCCCCTGGAAACTCGGCAGCGCCAGCATCACGCGCCGCGCCGCTCCGGCCTTGGCGAGCGCGTCGTCCACAATGCCGCTCATGCTGCCGTCGATCGAGCGGATTGCATGGGGCAGGGCGCAGAACAGCTCGAGCGGCAATTCGGCGCCCGCCTTCACGCGCGCGCGCTTCAGGTCCGGATGCGCGCGCGCCACGATGACCGCGAAGGGCGAACGGAACAGCAGCTGCCGCGAGATCCATTCCGGCATCTCGAGCGGCCGCTCCAGCGCCGCGTCGATGACGTTCTCGCGCAGCAGCCGCTCCACATCGCCGGTCGCGCTGTCGAGTAGGCGCAATGCGATGCGCGGGGCCACGGTTGCGATGCGCTCGGCGAGCTCCGGCATCACCAGGGCCGCGAAGAAGTCCGCGCCCATGAGCGTGAAGATCCTCTCGGCCCCCGACGGATCGAACCGCGCGTCGCCCGTGAGCGCCTGCTCGACCTGCGCGAGCGCGTCGCGCACGCGCTCGGCCAGGCTCTCGGCGCGCGGCGTCGGCACCATGTCGTTGCCGCGGCGCACGAACAGCTCGTCGTTGAGCGCGTGGCGCAGCCGGCTCAGCGCATTGCTCACGGCCGGCTGGCTGAGCCCGATCACCGCGCCCGCGCGCGTCACGCTGCGCTCTCGCATCAGCGCATCGAACACCCGCAGCAGGTTGAGATCGAAAGCCGCGAAATTCATGCCCGTGATGGGCGCCATATCATCATTCCATTTCCCGGATCGACAGGTACGGCTTAGGAAATCTCCGACGGCGATCGCAAGAAGCGGCCGCCAATCAACCGCAACCGTAACAAGGCGGCGTTCGCGCGCGCAATGGCGCGCGGCCGCCCCATGCTGGAGACACCCATGCCCAAGCCCGAGCAGCTCTGGTTCCTGAACACGCTGGTCACGGTCCGCGTCGCCGGCGCCGAGGGCGAGAACGGCATGACCGTGCTGGAACATCACGCGCCCTACGGCGACTCGCCGCCTCTCCATGTTCACGCCAACGAGGACGAGATCTTCCACGTGATCTCGGGCGAGCTGCGCTTCCGCGTCGGCACCCGCGAGATCTCGGCGCGGGCCGGCGAGACCGTGCAGACGCCGCGCAACGTGCCGCACAGCTACCTGGTCTGGTCCCCGCAGGGCGCCCGCTTCCTCACCGTGACCTGCGGCCGTGACTTCGAGAACCTCGTCCGCTCGTTCAGCCGGCCCGCCGCTCATGACGGCCTGCCAGCGCAGGCCACGCCGACATCCGAGCAGGTCGCGGCGCTCACGCAGGCCTGCCTCGCCAACAACATCAGGCTCGTCGGCCCGCCGCTCACCGAAGCGCAAGCCGCGGCCTGAGCCGCCCGCAAGACCTGCGGCAATCCGAATGCTGGAGCACGTTCCCCTTCCTCGGAACGGACCGCGCTCCAAGCGTGCCCCGCGTGGTGCGCAGCGGCGTCCTCATCGGCCCAAAGGCCGTCACGGCGCGCCACGCGGGCAAAGAAAAAGGGGCGGCCCGGAGGCCGCCCCTTCAGTCGCACTGGGAGACTGATCAGCCCTTCTGGATTTCCACGCCGGAGCTGCTCGTGATGTCGACGCCCTTGGTGTCCCTCAGGAACACCAGGCCGACGATGAGCGTCATCACGGCAACGATGATCGGATACCAGAGGCCCGCATAGATGTTGCCTGTCGCGGCCACGACGGCGGTGGCGAGCAGCGGCAGCATGCCGCCGAACCAGCCATTGCCGATGTGGTAGGGCAGGGACATCGATGTGTAGCGGATCTTGGTCGGGAACATCTCGACCAGGAAGGCCGCGATCGGCCCGTACACCATGGTCACGTAGATCACCATGATGACCAGGATCAGCTCGGCGAGCAGCCAGTTGACCTTGTTGAGATCAGCCTTGGCCGGATAGCCGGCGTCCTTCAGCGCCGCATTCCACTTTGCGGCGTCCCACCCCTGGACCTTGGTCGAGCCGATCGTGAGATCGATCGACTGCTGACCCGGCGCGTTCACCGAGGTGAACGACAGGCCCGCCTTCGTCAGGAAGTCCTGGGCGCGATCACACTGGGTGAAGTTGGACCAGGGGCCGACAAAGATGTGGAAGTTGCACTGCGACCGGTCGGTCGTCAGCGTGATCGGCGCCTTCGCCTGGAAGGCGGCGAGGTCCGGGTTCACGGCGCTGGTCAGCGCGCCGAACAGCGGGAAATAGGTCAGCGCCGCGATGGCGCAACCCGCGAGGATGATCTTCAGCCGTCCGATCCGGTCGGAGAGCCAGCCGAAGACGACGAAGAACGGCGTGCCGATGATCAGCGACACGGCGATCAACGCATAGGCATAGATGAAGTCGAGCTTCAGCGTGATGAGCAGGAAGAACAGGGCGTAGAACTGCCCCGTGTACCAGACCACGCCCTGACCCGCGGTGGCGCCGAGCAGCGCGAGCAGCACGTACTTGTTGTTGGGGTAGTGCAGGAAGCTCTCGGTCAGCGGCGCCTTCGAGCCTTTGCCTTCCTCCTTCATCTTCTGGAACACCGGCGACTCGTTTAGGCGCATCCGGATGTAGACCGAGAAGATCAGCAGGACGAGTGAGACCCAGAACGGAATGCGCCAGCCCCACTCGGCGAACATCTTCGCGTCCATGTAGATGCGGCAGAGGCCGATCACGATGAGCGAGAGGAAGAAGCCGATGGTCGCCGTCGTCTGGATGAAGCTCGTGGTGTAGCCGCGCTCGTGCGGGCGGGAGTGCTCCGCCACATAGGTGGCGGCACCGCCATACTCGCCGCCGAGGGCGAGGCCCTGGGCGAGGCGCAGCAGCACGAGGACGATCGGGGCGGTCCAGCCGATGCTCGCATAGGTCGGCAGCAGACCGACCGCGAAGGTCGAGATGCCCATCACGACGATGGTGACCAGGAAGGTGTACTTGCGGCCGACCAGGTCGCCGATGCGGCCGAACACCAGCGCGCCGAACGGGCGCACCAGGAAGCCCGCCGCGTAGGTCGCGAAGGCCGAAAGCAGGGCGGCGGTGTCGTTGCCGGGCGGGAAGAACAGCGACGCGAAGAACGGCGCCAGCGTCGCGTAGAGATAGAAGTCGTACCACTCGAACACGGTGCCGAGCGAGGAGGCGAAGACGACGAATTTCTCGTCCTTCGTCATGCCGCTGGCACGCGTGGATGTGTGATCCAAGGTCGTGGATGTCACGGGCGTCCCCTTCCTGAGCTTCGTTGGGAGGCGGCCGCATTCGGGATCGCGACGTCGCCCCAATTCAGCCTTGATCGAGACGCCGGGATTTGTCTGTGACCAACTCGTATTAGGCGAAAGGTGGATAGCATTGCCGCAAGTTATTGATCTGGATTAATTATTGACGTAAAGGCACCCCGCCTCGCCGCCTCGGTGCGCGCCCGATCGGAAGCTGGTATGCCGCTGTGATGGTGCGGGCGCTGTGGACAAGCCGTGATTGGAATAAGGGGCAGCTGACGCCGAACTCGCCGGCCGCCGTCGGCGCGGCGCTCGCCGCCGTCGCGGCGCTGACCGCTGCGATCATGGCGTTCTCGCTCGCCGTCAATCTCGAATATGTCGGGATCATCTACCTGATCCCGGTGCTGCTCGCCGCGATCCGCTGGGGCGTCGTTGCCGCCGTGGTCGCGGCGGTCGCCGGCATCGCGGCCTCGGCCTTCTTCTTCTATCCGCCGATCTATGACCTGCGCGTGCACAAGGCCGAGCAGGTCATCGATCTGGTGCTGTTCATCATCGTCGCGGTGGTGATTGGGCGGCTCGCGACCAATCTGCGTCAGGCCAAGATGCGCGAGCAGACCGACGCGTTGCGCGAGGCGCTGATCGGCTCGGTGTCGCATGAATTGCGCACGCCGCTCTCCTCGATCATCGGCTCGGCTTCCGTACTCGCCCAGTCCGCCGAGATCGTCGCCAATCCGCGGCTCTCGCCGCTGGTGCACGGGATGCGCGATGAAGCCGAGCGCCTGAACGATCGCATCCAGAACCTGCTGGACGCGACCCGCATCAGCAGCGAGGGCGTGCGCCCGCACGCGGAGTGGGCTGATCCAGCCGACATCGTCAATGCGGCGCTCGAGCACAAGCGCCGACTGCTCGTCGCGCGCAAGGTCGCCGTGAGCGTCGCGGACGACCTGCCGCTCGTCAAAGTGGACCCGACGCTGATCGAAAATGCCTTCGGCCACATGATCGAGAATGCCGCGAAATATTCGCCGCCCGACTCGCCGATCGAGATCAGCGTCGGGCTGCGCGACGGCGCGGTGCGCCTGGCCGTGCGCGATCATGGCACCGGCCTCTCGGTGGACGACCGCGAGCGCGCCTGGGAGCGCTTCTATCGCGGACCGCGTCAGCACGAGGTGGCGGGCACCGGCCTTGGCCTCTGGATCGCGCGCTCACTGGTGGAGGCGAGCGGCGGCCGCGTCGAGGCGCAGAGCGCGGGTCTCGGCCAGGGCGCCACCTTCACGATCGAGTTGCCGATCGCCGCCGACGCACCGTCGCCGCACGCCGCGGAGGCCCTCGATGACTGATGCCACGCGCGTTGCGCTGATCGTCGACGACGAGGTGCAGATCCGCCGCTTTCTGCGCGCCGGCTTCGAGCTCGAAGGCTTCACCGTGATCGAGGCCGAGGATGGCCAGTCGGCGC
Source organism: Pseudomonadota bacterium (assembly GCA_023404705.1). GTDB lineage: Bacteria > Pseudomonadota > Alphaproteobacteria > Rhizobiales > Xanthobacteraceae > FEB-22. The sequence goes on along the minus strand of JAEYAU010000126.1, from coordinate 1,215 downwards.
TGCGCACGGTGACGCTCCGCGCCGTCGATCTCATCGTCGTCGATCTCGGGCTTCCCGACATGGACGGCGCCGCCATCGTCGAGCGCGTGCGCGGATGGTCGAGCGTGCCGATCATCGTGCTGTCGGTGCGCTCGCGGGAAGACGAGAAGGTGCGCCTTCTCGAGCTCGGCGCCGACGATTACGTGGTCAAGCCGTTTGGTATGGCGGAGCTGCTCGCGCGCGCTCGCGCCGCATTGCGCCGTCAGGGGCATGGCGCGCAGGGCGAGCCGGTCCTGACCTTCGGGCCGCTGCAGATCAACTTCGCGACCCGTAGCGTCACCCTGGACGGAGCGCGCGTGCAGCTTTCGCCTAAGGAATACCGGCTGCTGCAGGTGCTCGCGCAGCACGCCGGCAACGTTGTCACCCATCAATACCTCCTGAAGGACGTCTGGGGCGTGAAGCACGTGCACAACACGCACTACCTGCGCATCTTCGTGCGCAAGCTGCGCCAGAAGATCGAAATCGATCCGCTGCGGCCTCGCCTGCTCGTCACCGAGCTCGGCGTCGGCTACCGCCTCGCGCAGGAGTTGGATCAGGAGCCCGCAAAAGTCTGAGTCGCGTATTTACGCGGAATTTATGCCACGGCTGACTTTTGCTACGGGAATGTTTACGGGCCTCCGCCGTAGCGTCGCATCGGTTTGGTCCCCACTCCACGGACTGTCCACGTGCGACGACAAGTGCCTCGCGCCGCCAAGCAGCGCCCTGCGCCGGCCGGCCGGGCGCGCATCAGCGCCATCATCGAGCGCAGGGGCGAGCTCGTCGCCGAGATCGAGCGCCTGCGCAATGCCGGCGCCGCCCCGCGTTTCCTCGAGAACGCGCAGCATCTCCTGACCATCTGGTGGTCCAAGTCCGACTGGACCGCCCGCGAACAGCTGCTGAAATCGGCCGGCTGGCTGCTGGCCCTTGCCAGCACCGCGCCGTGAGGCTCGGGCGGCGCCTGGCCGCGATGCCCCGCCAGCGCCCGCCGACACTTCGATGAGCCGTGCCGCCTGCGCGCAGGGCAGACGGAAATTGAGCTTGTCGCCGGAATGCATGGAGAGGTGGCTCATGGTCAGTCCGCTCGAAATCATGCCGGTGCTGGCGCTCGCCCTCGTCATTGTCCTGTTGCCCTTGCTCGGAACGCCTCAGGCGTGACATGACATGACGCGAGGTAACTGAGGGGCGCCGGCCTCGGGG
>JAEYAU010000072.1 GCA_023404705.1 Pseudomonadota bacterium | reverse complement strand
TAAAGCGAAGGCGCGTTTCCATGACCGTACTGGTGTCCCACGGCATCAACACCTCCCGCCCAAATCAGGCGAAAAGTGTTACCCATGTGTCCGGTACGATCTGTCACCTATGTCTCGGGCCGCTCAGCCGAAGCCGAAACAGCCCTTAACGCCACCAGCATGCTCGGCTCACCGTGGCGCGGTGTTCGACGGCGAGGCATTGCTCGGCGGTGCGCCGCCGCCCGGAGCCGGAGCCGAGGAGCCGCCCGACGGCGCCGTGCCGGAGCCGGACGCGGAGCCCGTAGTGGCAGCCGCGCCGGGCGGACGGTTGGCCGGATCGACGGCCTTGGGCTCGGAACCTTGCTTCGTCTGCGCGTTCGGAATGTCGGAGCTGTTGGGCGTGGTGGTGTCGTTGCGTTGCGCGAGCTGCAGCGCAGCCGCGAAGATGAAGATCGTCGCGAAGACGTGCGCGATGCGCGGGCGATCCCGATGAGCCATGAAGGCCTCCTCTCGTTGCAGGGGCAACGTTCGGAACCCGTGGCCGTTCCGCGGCGCATGTTCCGGCGAAGTGGACACCGGTTCGCCGGCAAGAACATGCGCCAATCAAGAATCTAGCGCGTTGCGCTGCGGCCTGGCACGGGCGCGCGTTTTGCCGCGAGCCGCACCGCATAATCGATCGCCTCGACCAGGCTGCGCTCGCTCGCGATGCCGCGGCCCGCGATGTCGAAGGCGGTGCCATGATCGACCGACGTGCGCACGATCGGCAGGCCGAGCGTGATGTTCACACCGCTCAGCGCCTCCCATTTGCCGGTGGCGGGATCGATCGAGAAGCCGAGCAGCTTCACCGGGATGTGGCCCTGGTCGTGATACATCGCGACCACCGCGTCGTAATGTCCGCCGCGCATCTTCACGAACACGGTGTCGCCCGGCACGGGACCATCGACGGCCATGCCGCGCGCGCGATACTCGGCGATCACCGGCGCGGTCACGTCGATGTCGTGGCGCCCCAGGATGCCGCCTTCGCCCGCATGCGGATTGAGCGCCGCCACGGCGATGCGCGGTGCCGCGATGCCGAGATCGATCAGCGCCGCATGCGTGAGATCGAGGACGCGCCGCATGCGCTCCGGCGTCGCGCGGCCCGAGACGCTGTCGAGCGGAATGTGCGTGGTCACGTGGCTGACGCGGAAGTTCTCGTGCGCGAGCATCATCACGGGACCCTTGCTGCCCGTGAGGTCGGCGAGCAGCTCGGTGTGTCCCGGGTAAGGATGTCCCGCGAGGTGCAGGCCTTCCTTGCTCAGCGGCGCGGTCACGATCGCATCGACCTCGCCCGCGAGCGTCGCGCGCACCGCGGCGTCGACCGCCAGATAGGCGAGGCGGCCCGCGTCGGGCGAGGTCGCGCCCAAAACGATCGGCGCCGCCGGCTCGCCGATCTCGAGGAGCTCCACGCCTTCGCGCGCGAGATCCTCCAGCGGCCGCAGACCGAGGCTCTCCGCGGCGGCGCGGAAGACGCTGCGCGATCCCGCGATCACGAGCCGCGATGTATCACGCCGCGCCTCGCGCGATATGGCGGCTTTGAGAATGATCTCCGGCCCGATGCCGGCCGGATCGCCCATGGTGATGCAGATGCGTGCCATGACTCAGAGTCCCTGAACCGGAGAGAGCGCCGCGAGCCCGAGCATGCGCAGCAAGGTATCGGCATCGCCGAACGCGCCGGACTTGGAGATGATTCGCGTCCCGTGCCAAGCGCCGCCTTGCAGCTTTGCCTGCGGAATGCCGGGCTCGACCTCTGCTTCCACGATCAGCGCTTCGGCGCCGAGCGCGTCGCAGCTCTGACGCAGCGTCTCGCCGCCCATCACGATCAGCACGTCGGGCGCCGTGAGCGCCGGCAGAAGCCGCGCGAGAGCGTCGCCGATCGCAGCGCGTGCGGCTGCGCGCGTGCGCGGCGGCATGTCGGCCGCGACGATCGCGATGCCGCGTTTCTCCAGCAGCCGTCCGACCTGCGCGGCCGGGGCGTCGGGCGCGAGAGAAAGCGCCGCATCAGGGCAAGCGCGCGTGAGCGCCGCGACCTGTGCGTTCGCGACCGGGTGATCGCTGCCCGAGACGACAAGGATGCGACCACGTGCGGTCATTGCATCGCGCGGCGGAGCGCTTGCGAGCGCCGATGCAAGCCCGGCCGTGCCGCACCAGAGCAGGGGAGTGCCGAGCGCAAGCCCGCGGCGCACGATCTCGTGCAGATCCGCATCGGACTCGGCGTCGGCGATCCACACACCCGGGTTCGCGAGGTCTGCCGGATCCGCGGACGTGGTGAGGCCGAGAGCGCGCAGCTCGGCGCCGACATCAGCTTCAACGATCTGCAAGCCTGCATCCGTCTTCACATACTGACGACCCTCGCGCGTGATGCGGCCGCGCTGCGGAAAGGCAGGCGCGAAAACCGCGTGCGCGAATCCGCCCGCATCCATCACGGCGGCGATCTCGGCGGCTTCGTGCCCGCGCAGCAGGCTGTCGACCTTCTTGAAGACCACGCCGCCGGAACCGACCGGCAACCTGCGCGCCAAGCGCGCGGCACGATCGGCAGCCTCCGCGCGCGCGAGCTCGCGCGTCTCGCTCGAGAGCGCAAAGCTGCCCGCTTCGGGCAGCCGGATGTCCCAGCGCACCGGGATCGGACCCACGTCGCCCGTGAAGCAGACCGCGCAATCGAGCGCGCCCGTAAGGTCGTCCGCCAGGATGTGCACACGCGGCACGCTCATGCGGTCTGCTCCGCCGGCGCGGCACGCCGCACCTGCGGTCCGTGCTCCGCCAGCATGGCGCAGGTCTTCTCGTCGGCCGCGTGGTCCGTGACGATCTCGTGCACCACTTCGAGCCCACAAATGCGAAAGACCGAGGCCTCGCGAAACTTGGTGTGGTCCGCGAGCACGCGGATTGCCCGCGCGGCGCGCAGCATCGCCTTCTTGATCGGCGTGATCTCCAGCGTGGCCTCCGAGAGGCCATCGACCGTGACCGCGTGAGCGCCGACGAGCGCAACGTCCGCCGAGATGCCGGCGAGAAATGCTTCGCCCGGCGCGCCATAGAGTGTCGCCGAGCCGGCGCGCAGCAACCCGCCGATCACCACGACCTTCACGGCCGCGGATGCCGCGATCACCTGGGCGATCGCGAGATCATTGGTGATGGCGGTGAGCGGAATGCCGCGCGCCGCGACGGCGCGCGCCGCCTCGAGCACGGTCGAGCTCGAATCGAACAGCACCGCCTGATGCGGCTCGATCGCCTGCGCGGCCGCGAGCCCGATCGCGACCTTCTCGTCGTGACGGATATGCGAGGCGACCGCCTGGCCGGGCTCGAGCGTCGCCATGGCGCGGGCGCGCAGCCGCGCGCCGCCGAACGAGCGCTCGACGAAGCCGGCTTCTTCCAGCGCCTCCAGATCGCGGCGCAGCGTCGAGAGCGATGCGCCGGTCGCCTCCGCCAGCCCTTGCACGGAGGCCGCGCCGACACCCTGCAGCACCTGGAGGATCCGGGCATGACGCTGCGCCGGCACCAGCGCCACGCGCGCCACTGAAGATCGTTCCTGCATTTGCAGCTTCCCCGCGAATGCTCGCAAGCTACCAAATCTGATCAAACAACGTCAAACTCGCTCAAATTCGATTGACTCCCGCCCGGGCCGCAGGGAACACTACGCGAAGAAGGGGCCGCCGCTCGTCGCGGCGGAGCAAACCGGGGAGGGTTTTCCGTGATCCAGCGTCGTCATGCGCTGATGGCCGCAACGGCCATCGCGCTCTCTGTCGTCTCCGCGACCGCCACATGGGCCGCTGAGGTCGAGTGGAAGTTCTATACCTACTTCGCGGCCAACGATAAGCCGACCCAGCTGCATCGCGCCTTCGCGGACGACGTCGCCAAGGCGACCGGCGGGCGGATGAAGATCACGGTCTTTTCCTCGGGCGAGCTGCCCTACAAGGCCTCCGACGTGCTGCGCATCGTCGCCGGCAACCAGGTCGAGGTCGGCGACGTTGCGCTCGGCTTCGTGGCCGGCGATGTGCCGGAGCTCAACGCGCTCTCGATGCCGTTCTCCTGCACCTCGATGGATCTCTTCTACGACAAGGCCGTTCCGGTCGTCGCCGGCACCGTCGAGAAAGTGATGCTCGCGAAATTCAAGACCAACCCGGTGATGCACTGGGTGATGCCGCCGCAGCAGCTCTGGCTCTCCAAGCCGATCACCAGCATCGACGGCCTCAAGAACCTCAAGGTGCGCTCCTGGAATCGCGAGCAGGCCGAGCTCATGCGCCTGGTCGGCGGTTCGGGCGTGACCATCACGCCCGCCGAGGTGATCCCGGCGCTCCAGCGCGGCGTCGTCGACGGCGCCTTCACGGCCGCAGTTCCGGCGCTCGACTGGAAATTCCACGAGGTCACCAAGATGGGCTACATGCTCAACCTGACGCTCGCGCATCAGGTCGTGGCCGTGAACCAGGCCGCGCTCGACCGGTTGCCCGCCGACCTGCGCACCACCTTCCTCGCCAAGGCGAAGGAATGGGCGCCCAAATATCGCGCCGAGCTGATCGCGGCCGACAAGACCGCGCGTGCCGCCCTGACCGAGAAGGGCATGACCTTGCGCGACGCCACGCCCGAGGAGATCGCCAAGCTGCGCGAGGTGACGCGGCCGATCGCCGAGGAGTGGAGCACCAAGGTGGGCGAGACCGGCAAGCAGATGCTCGCCGCCTCGCTCCAGGCCTGCAAGTGAGCGGCGGGGCGACGCCTCGCGTCGCCCGTCGCGATCTCACCATGCCGCTCCGCTGGCTCTCCGCAGCGCTCGACGTCCTGGAGCGCGTCGCCATCATGGTTTCGGCCGTGCTCCTCGTGCTCATGGGCGTGCTCATGAACACCGAGGTGGCCGGCCGTTATCTCTTCGGCCACTCCACGCAGATTTCCGACGAATATGCGGGCTACCTGTTCACGGCGCTCACCGTGCTGTGCTTCGTGCCCGCGTTGCGTCGCGGCCGTTTCCTGAGCGTGGAGGGGCTCGTCGAGCGCCTGCCGCGCAGTCTGCGCATGCCTCTCGATGTCCTCGGCGCCCTGATCGGCGCCGCCGTCAGTCTCGTGCTGGCCTGGGCCTCGCTGCGTCTCGCGCTCACGAGCCTCGACTACGGCAGCGTGTCGCTGCAGCCCTCGCAGACGCCGCTCGCGATCCCGCAGGCTGTGGTGCCGCTCGGCTTCGCCCTGCTGGCGCTCGCTTTCGTCGAGCGCGCCCTCCTTGCCATCGTGACCGGCGCCCCTCCGGTCGTCGCGAAGGATCCGTTGCATGGGCTGGACTGACGCGCTGCTGATCTACGGCTTGACGCTGATCGGCTGCATCATCGGCGGCGTCGGCATCGGGGCCGCCATGGGCTTCGTCGGCATTCTCGGGATCAGCCTCGCCTCCGGCATGATGCTGTGGCCGACCTTCGGCGACATCGTCTGGAACACGACGACCAACTTCAGCCTGGTCTCGATCCCGTTGTTTGTGCTGATGGGCGAACTGATCCTGCACAGCGGCATCGCGACGCGTTTCTATTCCGGGATCGCGGGCCTGTTCCGCCGCGTGCCGGGCGGCCTCGCGCAGACCAATATCGCGGGCTGCGCAGTGTTCTCGGCCGTCGCCGGCTCGTCGGTCGCGACCGCGCTGACGGTCGGCACCGTGGCGGTGCGCGAGATGCGCACGCGCGGCTACGCGGATACGCTCACCCTCGGGACGCTGACCGCCGGCGGCTGCCTCGGTATCCTGATTCCGCCCTCGATCCCGCTCATCGTCTACGGCTCCATGACCCAGGAGTCCGTGATCGACCTGTTCATGGCGGGGATCATTCCGGGCATCGTGCTGGCGCTGATCTTCTCGCTGTTCGTCGCGGTGCGCGTCCTGGTGCAGCCCTCGCTCGTGCCGCCGCGCGAGAAGGAGCTGGGCGAGCGCCATCTCGTCACCTCGCTCGCCAATGCGCTGCCGATCCTGCTGCTCGTCGCCGCGATCATCGGCGGCATGTATGTGGGCGTGGTCACGCCGACCGAGGCCTCGGCCTTCGGCTGCCTGCTCGCGCTGCTGCTCGCGCTCGTCTACCGGGACCTGACCTGGAAAGGGCTCGGCGACGCGCTGCGCAACACGGTGCTCACCAGCGCCGTGATCATGTTCATCACCATCAATGCGCAGATCCTCAACTTTGCGGTGGTCTCCTCCGGCATCGGCCGTGGCCTCGCGGGCTCGCTGGCAACACTGCAGATCTCGCCTTTCCTGTTCTTCTGCGTGCTGCTGCTGATCTATCTCGTGATCGGCATGTTCATCGACGGTCTGTCGATCATGCTGCTGACTGTGCCGCTGCTGCATCCCTCGCTGATGGCGCTCGGCTTCAACGCCGTATGGGTCGGGATCATCCTGGTGGTGTTCATCGAGCTTGGCGCGCTCACGCCGCCCATGGGCCTCAACCTGTTCGCGATCCAGTCGATCGCGCCGGATCGAACGCTTGGCGAGGTCGCCTGGGCTTCCTTTCCGTATTGCGTCTTGATCATCGCCTTCGCCTTCGTGCTCTATGCCTTCCCAGAGCTCGCACTCTGGCTGCCCGCCGCCTTGAAGTGAAAGGCCTCCCGTGTTCGCGCCGCCGCCCGTCATCGAGACAAGCGTCTTCACGCGCCTGCCCGACAGCTTCCGCAAGAGCGAGGCGACTTCGGAGTGGCACCGGCATCAGCCGGGCGCCAACCCTGCGCATTCGCTGCTGGAGGGGCCGTCCTTCGATCGCGCCGGCAATCTGTGGTGCGTCGACATCCCGTGGGGCCGCGTCTTCCGCATCGATTCATCCGGCGACTTCGCGCTCGTTGCCGAGTATGAGGGCGAGCCGAACGGGCTGAAGATCCACCGCGACGGCCGTATCTTCATCGCGGACTATCGCAACGGCATCATGGTGCTCGACCCCGAGAAGGGCCGCGTCATGCCGTTCCTGGAGCGCGTTCGCCTCGAGCGGCTGAAGGCCGTCAACGACCTCGTCTTCGCTTCGAACGGCGACCTCTATTTCACGGATCAGGGGCTGACCGGATGGCACGATCCCACGGGCCGTGTCTTCCGCGTGCGCGCGAGCGGCGAGATCGACTGCCTCCTTGACAATGTGCCGAGCCCCAACGGCCTCGTGCTCGACCCGAGCGAGAGCGTGCTCTATGTCGCGGTCACGCGCGCCAATGCGATCTGGCGCGTGCCGCTGATGCGCGACGGCAGCGTCGCCAAGGTCGGAACCTTCATCCAACTGTCCGGCGGTGGCGGCCCCGACGGCCTCGCCATGGATGAGGCCGGCAATCTGGCCGTCGCCCATATCGGCATCGGCTGCATCTGGCTGTTCAGCCCGCAGGGGGAGCCGCTCGCCCGCGTGAACACCTGCGCGGGCCGGCACACCACGAACATGGCCTATGGCGGGCCGGGCCGCCGCCGGCTCTACATCACCGAGTCGGAGACCGGCGCGATCTTGACGGCCGAGATGCCGGTGCCGGGGCGACTGATGTTCTCAGGCGTGTGAGGGGCGGCGCGCTCAGTGCGTCGCCGGCCGGTCGTCCTTCGCAATGGCGGCGCGGATGCCGTTGAGCAGGGCGTCGCTGAGCAGCGGCTTCTCGATCAGCGCGATGCCCGCATCGGCGGCGCGGCTGCGCACCGCCTGGTTCGGGTCGGTCGTGATCAGGATCGCGGGGAGGGCGACCTGGCGCGCCCGCAGGCGGTCGACCACGTCGAGACCCGTGAGATCCGGCATGCGCTGGTCGATCACCAGGCAGCCATGGGCGGGCAGATCGGGGTCCGCCAGCAGCTCCTGCCCGCTCGCATAGAGCCGCACCGCGAAGCCCTCGATCTGCAGCGAGAACTTCAACGATACGCGCACCGCCGGATCGTCATCGACGACGAGGACGGTGGCGGGCTGGGCTTGCATCTGCTGGTTCATGGGGTCCTGTCGCGGCATCCGGCCGAACCACAGGCTCTCACGAGCCGGCAAGCCGTGCCTTGATCTACCGCAACGGTTCCCCAGGGGTCGCGCGCGCGATCAGGCCTTGGCGCCGAGCATCCCGGCGACCAGCGCCATGCGCACCAGCTCGGAGAGGCTCGACGCCTTCATCTTGGTCATCACATTGGCGCGATAGATCTCGACCGTGCGCGGGCTGATGCCGAGGTCGTAGGCGATGGTCTTGTTCGGGTGGCCGGCGACCAGCCCCTCCAGAACCTCGCGCTCGCGATTGGAGAGACTCGCGAGCCGCTCTTGGATGTCGCTGCGCTCGGCATCGCGCTGTGCCTCCTTCTCGAAATTGCCCAGCGCCGAGCGCACCGCCACCAGCAGCACGTCGTCGTCAAACGGCTTCTCGAGGAAATCGACCGCGCCGACCTTCATGGCCTCGACCGCGAGCGGCACGTCGCCATGGCCCGTCATGACGATCACCGGCATCGTGACGTTGAGCTCGCGCAGCCGCCGCAGCAGATCGATGCCGGAGAGATCCGGCATGCGCACATCCGTGATGACGCAGCCGAACGGGATGTCGGGCAAGGCCTTGAGGAACGCGACCGCGGACTCGTAGGTGCGCACCTCCAGGCGTGCGCTGCGCAGCAGGAACTCGAGCGACTGCCGGACCGCGTCATCGTCATCGATCACGTGGACAAGCTCTTTACTGGACATCGCCGAGATCCTCTTTGGTGACCACGCGCAGCGTGAAGCAGAACACGGTGCCGCCGCCCGGATTGGGCATGACAGTCATCTGTCCTCCATGCGCCTCGATGATGGTGCGCGAGATCGACAGGCCGACCCCCATTCCCTGCGGCTTGGTGGTGATGAAGGGCTGAAATAAATGATCGGCGATCTCGGGTGCAATTCCGGAGCCCGTGTCCGAGACCTTGATCGCCACCATGCCGTCCTCCGCAGGTTCCGTCGAGAGGACGAGATCGCGCCGCTCCGACTCCTCCATGGCCTCGATCGCGTTGCGGATCAAGTTCAGGATCACCTGCTGGATCTGCACCTTGTCGGCGAGCACCATGTCGGTCGTCGGATCGAAATGGAAGCGTACGCGCACGCCGCGGTCCTTGGCGCCGACCAGCGCGAGCGCGCTCGCCTCCTCGACGAGCTTCTTCAGGCTTTCGACTCGCCGCTCGCTCTCGCCGCGCGCGACGAAATCGCGCAGCCGGCGGATGATCTGTCCGGCGCGCAGCGACTGTTCGGCGGCCTTGTCCATGGCCTCGCGCACCATGACGGTGTCGTCGTCGGTGCGACCTTCCAGCAGGCGGCGCGAACCCTTCATGTAGTTGGCGATCGCGGAGAGCGGCTGGTTGAGCTCATGCGCGAGCGCCGACGCCATCTCGCCCATGGCGGTGAGACGCGAGATGTGCACCAGCTCGGTCTGCAGCTCCTGCAGCCGCGCCTCGGTCTTCTGCCGCTCCGAGAGGTCGCGGATGAAGCCGGTGAAGAAGCGCCGGTTGCTCGACCGCATCTCGCCGACCGCGAGCTCCATCGGGAAGGTCGAGCCGTCGCGCCGCTCGCCCACCACCACGCGGCCGATACCGATGATGCGCCGCTCGCCGGTCCTCATATAGCGCTCGAGATAGGCATCGTGGTTCTCGCGATAGGGCGAGGGCATCAGCATCTTGATGTTCTGGCCCAGCACCTCGGTCGCGCTGTAGCCGAACAGGCGCTCCGCGGCGGTGCTGAAGGACTGCATCATGCCCTGCTCGTCGATGACGATCATGGCGTCCGGCACGGTCTCGAGGATCGAGCGCAGATGCGCCTCCTGCGCGGCAAGGTCGCGAGTGGTCGCGAGCAGCTCCTCGGTCGTCTTGCGGGCGGCATCGCGCGCCCGGTTGAGCCGGCCGCCCCACCAGGCGATGCCGAGGCCGATCGCCGCGAAGGCGATCGTGTTGAAGATTTCCGTAGGAACGAGCGCCGGGAAGTCGGCCCAGAACGTCATCCCCAATGCCAAGCTGAGCGCAGCCGCGACGAGGCCCGGTCCGAGTCCGCCGAGTCCGCTCGCGATCAGCACCGCTGGCACGAACAGCAGGAACGGCGCTTCGTTCTGCAGCCAGGGCGCGAACAGAAGGCGCATGCCATAGCAAAGCGCCACCGCGAGCAGGGCCACGGCGTAATGCTGCGCCATTTGCAGGGCGCGCCCGGTCTTAGTCGACGTTTCGGAACGCAAATCAGCCATGGTCAGTCTCGCGACCGCAAGCTGGAAGCAACGAAGCGCCTGGTCAAGGCATCCCGGGCACGTTCGGCCTCCGGAGTTCCCCTGACATGACGCGGCGGCGGGCTCCGCTGGCGGGCCATGTTCGCGCGGCGCGGCCGGCTGCACGCAAAGAGATGAATGCCGGCGAAGCTGCACGCCGCGTGCACTGACGCCCGCTTTGCCGCCGTTCGACACTGCCGTGAGATGGCAGCGGCGTCGGCTACGTCGCAGCCTTGGCGGTCCGGCGCGGGTCGACTAGATTGCCGCGCCGATCGCTCCCCTCAACCACACCCTGGAATCGCGGACCGCTCCGCATTACGTCACGCGCATGCAGCCTGTCATATCGGTCACCCATCTCTCCAAAACCTACGCCTCCGGCTTCCAGGCCCTGAAGGACATCAACCTGGAGATCCGGCGCGGCGAGATCTTCGCGTTGCTGGGCCCGAACGGCGCCGGCAAGACGACGCTGATCGGAATCATCTGCGGCATCGTGCGCTCGTCCGCGGGCGTCGTCGCGGTCGACGGCCACGACATCATCAAGGACTTCCGCGCCGCGCGGGCGCTGATCGGCCTGGTGCCGCAGGAGCTCTCGACCGACGCCTTCGAGTCGGTCTGGGGCACCGTCTCGTTCAGCCGAGGCCTGTTCGGCAAGCGGACAAACCCGGCCTATGTCGAGAAGGTGCTCAAGGATCTCTCGCTCTGGGACAAGAAGGACAGCAAGATCGTGACGCTGTCCGGCGGCATGAAGCGGCGCGTCATGATCGCCAAGGCGCTCGCGCACGAGCCGCAGATCCTGTTCCTCGACGAGCCGACCGCCGGCGTCGACGTCGAGTTGCGCAAGGACATGTGGCAGCTCGTGCGCACGCTGCGCGACTCGGGCGTCACCATCATCCTCACGACGCACTATATCGAGGAAGCTGAGGACATGGCCGACCGGGTCGGCGTGATCAACCGCGGTCAATTGATTCTCGTCGAGGAAAAGACCGAGCTGATGCGCAAGCTCGGCCAGAAGCAGCTCACCCTTGAGCTGCACCAGAAGCTCGATACCGTGCCGCCCGAGCTCGCGGCCTACGGCCTCACCCTCGGCAACGAGGGCCGCGAGCTGACCTACAGCTACGACACCCGCGGCGAGCGCACCGGCATCACGCGCCTGCTCGCCGACCTCAGCCGGCTCGGCATCCGCTTCCGCGACCTCAACACGGTGCAGAGCTCGCTCGAGGACATCTTCGTCGGATTGGTGAGTGAGCGAAAATGAATTATCGGGCCGTCCGCGCGATCTACATCTTCGAGATGGCACGCTGGAAGCGCACGCTGCTGCAGAGCGTCGTCTCGCCCGTCATCACCACTTCGCTCTATTTCGTCGTCTTCGGCGCCGCGATCGGCTCGCGCATCCCGGAGCTCGGCGGCGTCAGCTACGGGGCCTTCATCGTGCCGGGTCTCGTGATGCTGATGCTGCTCACCCAGAGCATCTCGAACGCGTCCTTCGGCATTTATTTCCCGCGCTTCGTCGGCACGATCTACGAGATCCTCTCGGCTCCGATCTCGGCCGTCGAGATCGTGCTCGGCTATGTGGGCGCCGCCGCGACGAAGTCGATCATCCTCGGCCTCATCACGCTCGCGACAGCGAGCCTGTTCGTGCCGCTCCAGGTCGCGCATCCGTTCTGGATGCTCGCCTTCCTGGTGCTGACCTCGCTCACCTTCAGCCTGTTCGGTTTCGTCATCGGCATCTGGGCCGACGGCTTCGAGAAGCTGCAGTTCATTCCGCTGCTGGTCGTCACGCCGCTCACCTTCCTGGGCGGCAGCTTCTACTCCATCGACGTGCTGCCGCCGTTCTGGCAGACCGTCAGCCTATTCAATCCGGTCGTCTATCTGATCAGCGGCTTCCGCTGGAGCTTCTTCGAAGTGTCCGACGTGCATGTCGGCATCAGCCTGGCGATGACGCTGCTGTTCCTCCTTGTGTGTCTCGCGGTCATCTCGTGGGTGTTCCGGACGGGATACAGGCTGAAGAACTAGCCCACCGCCCCGAGCTACCTCACTTGGTCAGGATCAGCTTGTTCTGCTGTGTCAGCCGCAGACGATAGAATTCGCCGCCGTGATCGATGATGATCTCGCGCGTGCCGATGAACAGCTCGCGGCTATCGAGCCGATGATCGCGCAACGAGATGACGCGCACGTCCGCGTCCGCGGATGCGCTGATCTGCTCTTGCCTATGCTGGTTCGTGAGATCGCGTCGCGGGGGCATTTTGACTCGTTCTAAGCTGAACAACCAAGTGATACTTGGTAATTCTCCTTTGCACTTGTTCTTTGTAGCGATTGTAATCTGCAATACTTGCAGTTTAGAGCGCTTTTAACTTGCGAGGCCTTTGAACAACATCAGTAATACATTTAGTTTACCGGCGCAACACTTCGATGCGGTCTGTCGCCCGACGCCCGACATTCGGACGGGCCTTTCAATCGACACCGTCTTCAATCAAGATTGCGTCTCTTATCTCGCGAGGGTCGCCGAACATTTCCGGGCAAACCTCCCAACCCAAACGTCCGGGGCTGGCGTGACCTGACAGGCATCGCTCAAGATCCGCTTCGGGGTCTTGTGAAGGGAAGAGTCGCGCGGATGACGAGCGGCACGAAACCGCATCTCGGAGAGGTCGTCGCATTCGTGCGCGCGGATGATGGGCGCGCCGACGACCTCCTCGGCGCCGTCGTTCCTGCGCGGCTGCGTGAAGAGCCGACGGGCCTCGGGCTCGATAATGTGGTGCCGTTCGTGCGGCCGCGCTCGAACGACAACGCGAAACTGTCCGCGCCTGCCCCAGTGCTCCTGCCAGCGGATCGGCCGGCGCAGTCCCAGCGCGTCGCACACACGATGGCGCGCGGCGTCCTCTTCGTGGCCATCTCCCTGCTCGCGCATGGCGCCGTGTTACGCGGTTTTTGGGACGATGCGCCGCGGCCCCTCGTAGGCACGGAGCTCGAAGCCATCACGGTTGAGCTCGTGCCCCCGGGCAGCAACACACCCGCGGGTCAGGCCACGAGGCCGACCGAGAACGAAGGTGTGGAGCGGCCAGGGCAAGTGACCGAAACGCCCTCCGAGCAGGCCGTGCAGCAGGTCGAGACTCCGACCACCGATCAGTCGCAGGATGTGCCGGTCGCCAAGCAGGAGACCGCCCCGGAGCAGCCCGTTGTGGCGGAGCAGCCCGCGCCTGTGGAGCCGCAGGAACCCCCGCGCGAGGTCGTGCAGCAACCCGAGCCGCGCGAAACCGTGGCGATGGTGGAAACGCCGCAGGCCGAGATGCCGACCGAAGCGCCGCGGCCGACCCCGGCCGATCCCGAAAAGGTGACACTCGCGCCACCACCGACTCCGCAGCTCACCACGCCGGAGCCCGAGAAGCCGATCGAGAAACCGAAGAAACCCGAGCAGGCCAAGAAGCAGGAGCAGAAGCCGAAAGCCGCGGAACGCAAACGCATCGCGGCACGCACCGACGAGCGCACGCAGGAGCACACGACCGGCCCACGCGCGCGCGAAGGAAGTCAGGGTGTCGGCAGAGGAGGGGCGTCGGAGGCCAACTACCGGGGCCAGGTCTCCGCACACTTGCAGCGCCACAAACAATATCCCTCCGACGCCCGCGCGCGTGGCGAGCAGGGCACTCCGACCGTGGCCTTCAGCGTCGACGGCGGAGGGCGTGTCACTTCTGTGCGGCTCGGCCGCTCGAGCGGATACCCGAGCCTCGATCAGGAGGTGCAGGCGATGGTGCGCCGCGCCTCGCCATTCCCGGCGCCGCCGGATGGGCGCTCACAGAGCTTCTCGGTGCCGATCGGCTTCGGCCTGAGGTGACCTCCGGTCCAGAGACGGAGGAGCCGTGTCATGTTCATCGCCGTGAGCTGCTTCCAGAGCATCACGCGCAGCGAAGCCGCCTGAGCCGCGCAGAGCGCCGCGGCCGGTGCCTCGCCCTGCATGGTTCGACGCGGGCTCTTGAGCGCGCCGGAATTCTACTGTCCCTCGACAGTCGAGACGCGGGGCTCCGGCTGGCGCAGCGGCAGGTGTCAGTCTTGCGTCAATTTGAACGATTCAAAACAAGGCCACGCACTCTGGAATACATCGAAGAAGCGCTTTTCTATTTTGCGATTGATCAAGGACCACACTATGGATCGTTCTAGGGTTGCGACGTCGAACTGTCCGGGGCTTTCGCCTTTCATGATTGTATGTTCCTGCAACGTGCTGACCGACCGCGACGTGCGGTCCGCCGTCACGGCTCCGACCGGTCGGCCGCGCACCGCGGGCCAGGTCTATGGCTGTCTCGGCTGCAGCGCGCAATGCGGCCGCTGCGCACGCACGATCAAGCGGATCATGGACGAGGCGCTCGAGGCGGCTTGCCCGGTCGGCTGCGCGTGCTGTCCGCACAATCATCAGAGCTGATTTCGTTCCCCGCGGCCGCTGCGCAAATATTTCGCCTGCAGATGGCTCCCCGCCTTGAGGGTTACTACGTAGCCGTTTAGATTCGTTCCAGTTTGGGAACCAGCGGAACTCGGCTGACCGCCGCGGCGGTCGGCCCAACGGAGTGCGGCATGAAGGGCGACGCCAAGGTCATCGAATTCCTCAACAAGGGGCTGCGCAGCGAGCTGACCGCAGTCAATCAATACTGGCTGCATTATCGTCTGCTCGACAACTGGGGCTACCGCGCGCTTGCCAAGAAGTGGCGCGAGGAATCGATCGAGGAGATGCGCCACGCCGACAAGTTCACGGTGCGCATCATCTTCCTCGAAGGCTTCCCCAACATGCAGGTGCTCGACCCGCTGCGCATCGGCCAGACCGTGAAGGAAGTGATGGAGTGCGATCTCGCGGCCGAGCATTCGGCGCGCGCGCTTTATCAGGAGGCAGCGACCCACTGCCAGTCGGTGCAGGACTACGTGTCGCGCGATCTGTTCGAGGAGCTGATGGCGGACGAAGAGGGCCACATCGACTTCCTCGAGACGCAGCTCGAGCTCATTTCCCGGCTCGGCCTCGAGCTCTATGCGCAGGCGCATATCGGCAAGCTCGACGAGGACTGAGCTCGGCCCACATCGTGTTTTAAAAGGCCGGCACACGTGCCGGCCTTTGCTTTTGCGGATATCTACGCCGCCTGCATCTGCGCGGCCTCGCCGTGGACGCGCAGGATGCGGTCCACGAACGCGCCGACGCCCTCCAGCGTCTCGGCCGGCTTGTCGCGATGCGGAGCGTGGCCGCAGGCCGGCAGCAGCAGCGTCTCGACCGGGCAGTAGCATTCCTCCTCCGCGACGCGGATCTGCTTCACGGTGCCGTAGCGGTCGTCCTCGCCCTGAATGATCAGGATCGGCACGCGGATATAGGCGAGCGCTTCCGTCATCTCGAAAGCCTCGGGGAAGCCGGGATCGAGCCAGGCGTCGTTCCAGCCGCGGAACGCGACATCGACATCGGCGTGATGCCGGGCGAGCCGTGCGCGCAGGTCGGTGGTCTCATAGGCCTGCTTGGCATTGCGGATCTCGGCGAGACCTTCGGGCTCGGTGAAGAAATGCGGCGCCATCAGCACGAGGCCGCGCACGCGATGATCCTGCACGCTGCCCGCATAGTAGGCCGCGATCGAGGCGCCATCGCTGTGACCGAGCAGGAGCCCGCGCCGGAAGCCGATGGCATCGAGCAGCTTGGGCAGCACGTGGATCGCCTCGCGCTGATTGTAGTCGAGCGGCCGCGGCAGCCGCACTGGCGATGACTGTCCATAGCCCGCGCGCGAATAGACGAACACGCCGGCCTTGCTGCGCGCCGCGACTTGGTCCGGAAACTCGCCCCAGGTGCTCACCGAGCCGAGGCCCTCGTGCAGCATGACGATGGTCGGCGCCGCGTGCGGGCGCGGTCCGATCATGCGGTATTCGAGCGAAGCGCCGTCGATCGTGAGCTGCCCCCGGTCGTCGAGCTCTGCCATGTCATTCCCTCAACTTGTAGCGCTGGATCTTGCCGGTCGCGGTCTTCGGCAGGCCCTCGACGATCTCGATCCAGCGCGGATATTTCCAGGCGCCGACGTGATCCTTCACGTGCTCCTTGAGCGCGTCCTCGAGCGACTTGTCGGCGGTCGCATTGCCCTTCAACACGATGAAAGCCTTGGGCTTCAAGAGCCCGTCCGCGTCCTCCTTCGGCACCACCGCGGCTTCGAGTACGCTCGGGTGTGAAGCGAGCGCCGACTCCACCTCGAAGGGCGAGACCCACTGTCCGCTCACCTTGAACATGTCGTCAGTGCGCCCGCAATAGCGATAGAAGCCGTCCGCCTCGCGCATGTATTTGTCGCCGGTGCGCGTCCACTCGCCCTCGAAGGTCCGGCGCGATTTCTCGCGCTGGTTCCAGTAGCCCTCGGCCGCGGTCGGACCGCGGATCAACAACTCGCCGATCTCTTCATCGTTCACATCGCGGCCCTGCTCGTCGACGAGGCGCGCCTCGTAGCCCGGCACAGGCACCCCCGACGTGCCGTATTTGAGCTGGTCGGCGCGGTTGGAGACGAAGATGTGCAGCATCTCGGTCGAGCCGACGCCATCGAGGATGTCGACGCCGAAGCGCTCCTTCCAGGCTTCTCCCACATGCTCGGGCAGGGCTTCGCCCGCCGAGACGCAGAGCCGCAGCCGCGCCGAGCCGTTGGCTGGCGTGCACGCCGCGTCCGCCAGCATCGCGGCATAGAGCGTCGGCACGCCGAAGAAGATCGTCGGCTGTTCGCGCTTGAGCACCGCGAACACCGATTGCGGCGTCGGCCGCTCGGGCATCAGGATCGTGGTCGCGCCGACCGACATCGGGAAGCTCATGCCATTGCCCAGCCCGTAGGCGAAGAACAGCTTCGCGGCCGAGAACACGGTGTCGTCCGCCGTGATGCCGAGGATCGGCTGCGCATAGAGCCGCGCCGTCTCCATCGGGCTCGCATGCACGTGCTTCACGCCCTTCGGCATGCCGGTCGAGCCCGAGGAGTAGAGCCAGAACGCCACCTCGTCCGCGGAGGTCGCGGCCGGATCGGCCTCGCTCTTCACGGCGCCGATGAGCTGGTCGAAGCGCGGCAGCTCGCCGCTCTCGCCGACCACCACGATGTGCTTCAGGCCGCGCAAGCCCGCGGCCGCCGCCTGCGCGACGGCGAGCAGCGGCGCCGAGACGAACAGCACGCTCGCGCGCGAGTCCTCCAGGATGTAGCGATACTGCTCGGCCGCAAGCAGCGTGTTGAGCGGGATCGGCACCACGCCGGCACGGATCGCGCCCCAGAACAGGATCGGAAACTCGACCGTGTCGAGCATGATCATGGCGAAGCGGTCCTCGCGCCGCAGCCCGAGCTCGGTGAGCATCGGCCCGACGCGCGCGCATTGCCGGCGCAGGTCCGCGTAAGTGAGGCGTTGCGCCGGATCGACGAAGGCGACGCGGCTGCCGCGTCCCTCGGCGACGTTGCGATCCACCATGTCGACGGCGGCGTTGTAGTCGCGCGGCGCGCCCATGAGCGTTTCCCCTGGCCTGGAATTTTTCTGCATTATAGTTCATCCGAGGCTCGCGACAATCGTGGCGGAATTTGCCATGGTCGCTCGCGGCTTCAGCAAAGGAGGGCTCATGGCCAGCACGGCGGAGGTGCTCGCGGAGGCGTTCGAGCAGGCCGGAACGCCGTTCATCGTCGGCCATCCTGGCGGCGAGTCGGTCGAGCTCATGGAGGCCGCGCGCGCGCGCGGGATGCGCTTCATCCTGATGAAGCAGGAGACCGCCGGCGCGATCCTGGCCGCCACCTGGGGCGAGATCACGGGCGCGCCCGGCGTGTGCCTTTCGACCCGCGGGCCGGGCGCCACCAACATGGTCAACGGCGTCGCCTATGCGGCGCTCGACCGCGCACCGCTGATCGCCATCACGGATCAGTATCCGGCGCATGTCTATGAGACGAGCCTGCGCCAGCGCGTGAACCAGCTCGCGCTCTATCAGCCGCTGGTGAAGTGGAACACGACGATCAATGCCCGCACGGTGCGCCAGCAGGTGCGCCGCGCCATCCGTGTCGCGACCGACGCTCCGCCCGGTCCGGTGCAGTTCGACATGCCGGGCGGCGAGACCATGAAGCCGGCCGGCGATCTTGCGGCCGAGCCGCCGCTGCTGCCGAACACGGTGCTGTCGGCTCCGGACCGGGACACGCTCAAGGGCGCGCTCGCGATGCTCGGTGCCGCACGTCGGCCGATCATTCTGGTCGGCCTCGGCGTGCTCTGGTGCAAGGCCGCGGCCGAGCTGGTCGCCTTCGCGGAACGGCTCGGCGCCCCGGTGCTCACCACCTCGAAATGCAAGGGCGTGATCCCGGAGGATCACCCGCTGCGCGCCGGCTGCGCCATCGGCGGCCTGATCGAGCGCAAGCTCGTCGCCGAGAGCGATCTCATCGTCACGGTCGGCCTCGACACCATCGAGCTCGCGCCCAAGCCCTGGCCCTACACGACCAAGGTGCTTTCGCTCGCGAGTGTCGCCAGCCTCGACGCGCTGGTGCCCGCCGCGCTGGAAGTGATCGGCGATCTCAAGCCCATGCTGGCGCGCCTCGCCGAATGGGCGAGCGAAGGCGCGAGCTGGGGCGAAGCCGCCGCGCGCACCTTCCGCGACGACGTCGCCAACGCGCTCGACCTGCCGAGCAACGCGCTCTCGCCGCAGCGCATGGTCGAGGTCGCGCGCGCCGTGCTGCCGCGCGACACGATCGCGACCTGCGATTCCGGCTCGCACCGCCTGCTCGTGGTGCAGAAGTGGAAGAGCTTCGGCCCGCGCGAATTCCACACCTCCAACGGCCTCGCCTCCATGGGCACCGCCATTCCGTCCGCCATGGGCGCGCGCCTCGCTTTCGAGAAGCGGCCCATCGTCGCCTTCACGGGCGACGGCGGCTTCCTCATGGCGGTGGCCGAGCTGCAGACCTCCATGCGGGAGAACATTCCGATCATCGTCCTGGTCTTCGACGACGAGGAGATCGGCCTCATCCGCGTCAAGCAGGAGATCAAGGGCATGCCGAGCTTCGGCGTGAAGCTCGGCGGCCTCGACTGGGAGCGGCTCGCCGGTGGCTTCGGTGCCGACGGCACGCTGGTCGAGACCGAGAACGCGCTCGGCGACGCGATCAGCACGGCGATGAAGTCGGGGCGCACCACGGTGATCGCCGCCAAGGTGGATCCATCGGGCTATGTTGCCCAGTTCAACGCATTGCGGGAGATCTAGCGCATGATCCCGAAAAGTGGGCACCGGTTTTCGGCCAAGATCATGCGCAAAGGATAAATCATGCGCGCGCTCTTCTTCGACGTTTTCGGCACGCTGGTGGACTGGCGCACGAGCATCGCGCGCGAGGCGAAGGCGGTGCTCGAACCGCTGGGCCATTCCGCCGACTGGCCGGCCTTCGCGGATGCCTGGCGCGACGAGTATCAGCCCGCCATGGAGGAGGTGAGGGCGGGGCGCATTCCCTTCTCGCGTCTCGACGTGCTGCACCGGCGCAATCTCGATCGCATCCTGCCGCGCTTCGGCATCTCGGGGCTCGGCGAGGAGACCTTGCAGCACTTGAACCGCGCCTGGCATCGGCTCGATGCCTGGTCCGACGTTCCGCCGGGACTCGCACGGCTGCGCCAGCGCTTCTGGCTCGCGCCGGTCTCCAACGGCAACATCTCGCTAATGGTCGGCCTCGCGCGCCGCAACAACTTGCCCTGGGACGCGGTTCTCGGCGCCGAAGTCGCGGGCGACTACAAGCCGAAGCCGCGCGTCTATCTCGCGGCCTGCGAGGCCTTCGACCTGCCGCCGTCGGAATGCGCCATGGTGGCGGCCCACTCCAGCGATCTCGCCGCCGCGGCCGCTTCTGGCCTGCGCACGGCGCACATCGCGCGCCCGAACGAGCACGGCCCCGGCAAGGGCGAGACGAAGCCGACAGTGCCGGTGGACTACGCGGCGGCGGATCTCGAGGAGTTGGCGGGGAAGCTCGGGGTGTGACCCGCGCCCGCCGCGCACACCATCCTCTCGACCCTCACCCAGAGGTGCGAGGGCGAAGCCCGCCTCAA
>JAEYAU010000062.1 GCA_023404705.1 Pseudomonadota bacterium | reverse complement strand
CGGCGCCGGCCTTCGCTTCGGCGAGCGCCTCGCCCGCGCGGTGCCGGTCCGTGATGTCCTCGTGGGTCGCGACCCAGCCGCCGCCCTCGATGGGGCGGTGGCGGATAAGGAAGACCTTGCCGTTCTTGAGCTCGGCGATGGAATCGCTTGGCTGCACATCGGCGATCACCGCGCCGCGCCAGACCGCATACTCGTCCCGGGTCATCTCCGGAACGCTGCCGGCCGCGTAGCGCAGATCGATGATCTCGTCGACCGTCGTGCCGGGCTTCACGCTGTCCGCCGGCAAGTCGTACATCTCGAGATAGCGGCGATTGCACACGATCAACCGGCGCTCCGCGTTGAAGAAGCAGAGCCCTTGCAGCATATTGTTGAGCGCCGTGTCGAAGCGCCCCGCGATCTCGCTCGCGTTGCCCTTTTCGCACAACGCCGCCGCCTCCGCGCGCCGCGCGCGCTCGCGTTTCGCCGAGATCTGGGCGCGTGACGCGACCAGCTTCACGAGATCCCGGTAGCTGGTGTTCATCATGCGGACGAGCAGCAGAAGCAGCAGGCAGAGATTGAGCCCGATGCAGACGTGCAGCAGATCATCCGAGAGCAGCAGGCGCAAAGAGATCGGCAACGCCGACAGAAGGAGCGTCAGCCGCGCGGCGCTCGGGAAGCTCGCGAGGCAGTAGGCGCTGCCGACCGAGCCCATGAACACAAGCAGCGCCAGCGGCGCGCGCGAGCTCGGTTCGACGCTGCTGAACAAGGCGAGCGTCCACACAGAGAAGCAGGCGTTCAGCACGCTCGCGAGAATGCGCGTCTTGGAGAGATGTCTGAGCGCCTGTTCCGCGCTCGGGACCGCGTCTTTCAGCTTCAGCCAGTAGATCATCCGCACGATGCTGACGAGCAGCAGCGCGCCTGGGAGCCCGAAGCGCAGCCACCACGGCAGCGACGCGGGCAGCACATAGGCGATGCTCATGCTGTCGACGATCAGCACGCCGTAGAGAACCGGGATCTGGCTCGTAAGGGTGCGGAACTGCTCGACGAGCAGCGCCCGGCCCGCCGGAGTCTTGGCGTTGCCGATCCTGAACCAACGGCGGATGCTGGTGAGCAATTTCATGAGTGGCCGCACTGATTGCACGGCAAACTTAAGCAGGAGTTTGCAATTTCGCGTAAATTGCGTGTGCGAAGACTCTGAGTGGATCTACTTAGACGCTCAATGGATGCGTCTCATCGCGCAGCGTCAACCCACGCGCCGTGCGGCAGGTGCTTCCGAACGCTCGCGCGCCAGGTGTTCCGCATAGTTCTCGATCGGCTGCGGACGGCCGAGCAGGAAGCCCTGCAACTCGTCGCAGCCTTCCATCGCGAGCAGCACGCGCTGCGTCTCGGTCTCGACGCCTTCGGCCAGCACCGGCAGGCGCAGGCCGTGCGCGAGGCCGATGACGCCGCGCACCAGCGCGAGCGAGTCCTCGCGCCGGCCGAGGCCCGTGATGAAGCTGCGGTCGATCTTGATCCGGTCGAGCGGGAAGGACTGCAGATAGGAGAGCGACGAGTAGCCGGTGCCGAAGTCGTCGAGCGCGATGCCGACGCCGAGCGACTTGAGATGGCCAAGCAACGCCGCGGCGCGCGAGACATTCTCGATCAGCACGCCTTCGGTGATCTCGAGCTCGAGCCGCTGCGGCGCGAGCCCGGTCTCCATCAGGATCTGGTGCACGGTGCGCTGCAGGTCGCCGCGGCGGAACTGGATCGCCGAGACATTGACCGCGAGCCGCAGATGCGCGGGCCAGGTCGCGGCCTCCCGCGCGGCTTCGCGCAGCACCCATTCGCCGAGCTCGACGATAAACCCGCTCTCCTCGGCGATCGGGATGAACTCCGCCGGCGCCACCAGACCGCGCGTCGGATGCTGCCAGCGCACCAGCGCCTCGAAGCCGATGATGGTGCCGAAGGCGCGCGCCTGCGGCTGATACTCGAGCCGCAGCTCGTTGCGTCCGATCGCGCCCGCGAGCTCCCGCTCGAGCGCGCGCCGCTCGCGCAATTGCTGGTCCATGGCCGCCGTGAAGTAGCGCGCCGTGCCGCGCCCCTCTTCCTTCGCCCGATAGAGCGCCGCATCCGCATTGGCGACGAGCGTCGTCGCATCGGTGCCGTCCGTCGGATAGATCGCGATCCCCATGCTCAGGCCGAGCTCGAAGCCGTGGCCGCGCGCTTCCACCTCGGTCTCCAGCGTGCTTTCGAGCCGCTGCACCAGGGCCGCGAGCTCCTCCACGCCCTCGGTCGCGATGGCGAGGAACTCGTCGCCGCCGATGCGCGCCAGGAAGGCCTCGCCGCAAGCCGCACGCAGCCGGCGCGCCACTTCGCGCAGCACGTCGTCGCCCGTGGAATGACCATAGAGATCGTTGATCTGCTTGAAACGGTCGAGGTCGAAGCAGAGCACCGCGAAGGGGTCGCCGGTCTCCTCCGCCCGCTCCAGCACCTGGCGGAACCGCTCGTCGAGCGCGGTGCGGTTGGGGAGATCGGTGAGCGCGTCGTGCAACGCGCTGTGCGCGATGCGGCGCTCGGCGCGCCGGCGCTCCGTCACGTCGATCACGGCCGCGAGCACGGCCGGGCGCCCCTGATGCGTCAGCGTCTTGGTGTAGGTCTCGACCTCGATCGCCGAGCCGTCGGCGCGGATGTGGCGCCATACGAGCGACTGATGCCGATCCTCTTCGAGCGCGCGCGCCGCCGCGCGCACCTCGTCCCATTCCTCCCGCGGCCGCAAGTCGAGCGCGCTCATCGACATGAACTGCTCCTGCGTATAGCCGTAGTGCCTGACCGCCGCATCGTTCACCGCCAGGAAGGCGAGCGTCTCGCGATCGACCACCCACATCGGCACCGGATTGCTGTCGAACAACAGGCGCAGCATGGTCTCGCGCTGGCGCGCCTCGGTGACGTCCTCGTGCGTCGCGACCCAGCCGCCGTCAGGCATCGGCTGGTGGTTGATCTCGATCATGCGCCCGTTCGCGAGCTCGACGACCGATTCAGAGGCCTCGGTCAGCACGCGTGCGGCCGTGCGCCACGTGAGATAATCCTCGGGACTCGACTTCGGGCCGCTGCCCGCCGCGACGCGCAGCCGCACGATCTCCTGCAGCGACGTTCCCGGCTTCACGTCCTCGGACGACAAGCCATAGAGGCTGAGGTACTGGTCGTTGCAGATGATCAGCCGGTGATCGCCGTCGAAGAAGCACAGGCCTTGCGACATGTTGTTCATCGCGGCGTGCAGGCGTGCGCGCTCGAGGCCCGCGTCGGCCGCGAACTCGCGGCTGCGCACCAGCGCGTCGCGATAGCCGCTCACGGCCGCAACCAAGATGCCGATCTCGTCGTTGCGCGGCCGGTCCGCCGCCACCTCGACCTTCTCGTCGCCCTTGATCAGCGCCTGCATGGCCTGGCTGACGCGCACCACCGGCGAGGTCACCCGGCGCGAGATCCAGATCATGGCGGCCACCGCGAAGGCCACGATCAGCACGATCTTCAGCACCGTCACCGCAAAGGCATCCGCGAACACATCCTGCGCGCGCGCCGCGCCGGCCTGGCTCTTCTCCTTGGCGCTCTGCGCCAGCTCTTCGAGCACCGCGATGGCGCGATCGAAGGCGAGTGTCGAGATCAGCTCGAACTGGCGCCGCGTCCGCTCGAGGTCGCCGACCTCGAGCAGGTCGGCCATCGTGCGCAAAGACCCGATATAGTCGCTCCAGGAGCGCTCGAACTCGGCGAGGATCGCGCGCTCGGCGTCGTCGTCCGCGCTCGACCGATACGCCTCTTGCGCGCGATCGACCGCCGCCTCGGTCGCCTGCATGGATTCGGCGATCGCGGCGACGTGGTGGAAGTTCGTCGTCTGTATCCAGCGCGAGGCGAGCAGCTTGTGCTCGGACATCAGGCGCTTGAGCAGCTGCACCTTCTCGAGCTGCGGCAGGCGCACGTCGCGGATCTCGCGCGTGATGCTGTTGATCGCATGCAGCTGGTAGAGACTGACGACGCCGAAGGCGACCACGAGCGCGATCGCCGCGCCCATGGCGACGGCGAGTCTCGTGCGGATGCTCGCGGACGACCTGACCTTCACGGCGCCTCGGGGAAAACGTCGCATTCACAGGGAACTGCGCCGGTAATTCTGGCAGCGATTGCTTAAGAGGCGCCGTATGGGATTGGTTAATTGTCTACGTAACTCCACGCAGAATTGGGCCAAGCTTCAGATGGAGCGACCCGCGTCGCGGCACTGCCCGCGAGATCCGTATGTCGCTTGCGCTCCGCTACCCCGCGTGACACTCTCTGGTATTATATTATGGTGAGAGAGGGGGACTGGGTGGTGTTCAGAATGATTGTCTTGCTGCTGCTCGTCGCGCCGGTGCACGCCGGACCCGCCCTTGCTTCCGACTACGAGGATCCGGACCGCGCCAAATGTAGGAACCTGTTGGAACGCCATCGCGGGACGCTCGACCAGAGCGCCACGCGCCTGCGGACGGCTGCGTCGCGCGAGCAGAAGTGCGCCCTAATCCGGCGCGAGATGTTACCCACCCTGGAGAAAGCGGTGCGACAGCTCCAGAGCGAACCTGCTTGTCAGGCGAAGTTACTGTCGGCTGTGTTCGAGCGGGCCAATGCCGATCTCGAGAAAGCGCGTCAGCGCTACGCGAAGGCTTGCGGCGGGCGTCCAGCTCCACGGCGTGACGCTCGGGCTTCCGTCCGCGATTGATGCACGCGTTCGGCAGGCCGATTCCGGGTCGTAGGAGACGACCTGAGCGGCCCGAGACATAGGTGACAGATCGTACCGGACACATGGGTAACACTTTTCGCCTGATTTGGGCGGGAGGTGTTGATGCCGTGGGACACCAGTACGGTCATGGAAACGCGCCTTCGCTTTA
>JAEYAU010000050.1 GCA_023404705.1 Pseudomonadota bacterium | reverse complement strand
CCCACCCCAATCCCCACCGCCGCCCCCCGCCCGCCCACGCGGCTGCCGCCGCGCCCCGGCTACGGCCCCTGGGAGCTCTCCGCCGACCGCGCCAATTCGGTGCGCCAGATTCTGGAAGACGCGGGCGTGCCGACAAGCCACATCTTCATGGTGGCGGGCCGCTCCGACACCACGCCGCTGTTTCCCGACGACCCCTATATCGCGGCCAACCGGCGCGTCACCATCACGCTGATGCGCGAAGAGCCGCCGCTGCCCACGAGCTTCAAGCCGTAAGACGCCGCGACCAAACGCCCTTACGTCTGTGCCCTGATCACATCCGCCATGAAGCGATACGACGCTTTCGGCGTGCGCTTCAGCGTCTTGAAGTCCACGTGTACGATGCCGAAGCGCTTGGCGTAGCCTTCGGCCCATTCGAAATTGTCGAGCAGTGACCAGACGAAATAGCCGCGCAGGTTCGCGCCTTCGCGCTTAGCCTGCAAAGCCGCGCGCAAATGGCCCGCGAGATAGGCGACGCGCTTGGCGTCATCGACCGTGCCGTCCGCCGCCACCGTATCGTCGAAGGCGGCGCCGTTCTCCGTGATGTAGACCTCGGGATTGCCGTAGCGGTCGCGCAGCTGGAGGAGCTGCTCGGTCAGCCCGTCGGGCTCGATCGGCCAGCCCATGGCGGTGTGCTCGCGCGGCACTTGCGAGCCGCCGAACTGCGTGCCCGTGGGGCTCGCCGGATCCGCATGGATGTGCATGCGGCTGTAGTAGTTCATCCCCAGCATGTCGATCGGCTGCCGGATCGCCGCGAGGTCGTCCGCCTTCACGAAGCGCGCAAAGTCGTCCTGCAGTAATGCCGGATAGGCGCCTTTGAACAGCGGATCGAGGCAGGCGCGATTCCAGATCGCGTCGAAGCGCTCGGCTGCGGCCTGGTCCTGCGGCGCAGGCGAGGCGGGGCGCGTTGGCTGCAGCACCATCACGGTGCCAAGCCGGAAATTGCGGTTCAGGTCGCGCAA
This sequence comes from Pseudomonadota bacterium, assembly GCA_023404705.1. Lineage (GTDB taxonomy): Bacteria > Pseudomonadota > Alphaproteobacteria > Rhizobiales > Xanthobacteraceae > FEB-22. Next base: position 9,180 of record JAEYAU010000050.1, on the reverse strand, counting down.
TGCAGCCAGCGCGCGGCCCTGCGCGAGATTCTGGTGATGCAGCGCGCTGATGAAGGGCTCGAAGCCCGTGAGGCCAGGCGCGGAGCCGCCGAGGCCGTGGCCGAACAGCGCGTGCACCACGGCCTCGTTGAGCATGACCCAGTGCGTGATGCGGTCGCCGAGCTTGCGCGCGACGATCTCGGCGTAGTCCGTCAACCAGCCCGCGATGTCGCGGTTGAGCCAGCCGCCGCGCTCCTGCAGCGCCTGCGGCAGGTCCCAGTGAAACAGGCAAAGCCACGGCGTGATGCCGCGCGCGAGCAGCTGGTCCGTGAGCCGGTCGTAGAAGTCGAGGCCCTTGTGGTTCACGGCGCCGGTGCCGGCCGGCAGGATGCGCGACCAGGAGGTCGAGAACCGATAGGCGCGGAAGCCGCCCTCGGCGAGCAGCGCCACGTCCTCGGCGCTGCGGTGATAGTGGTCGCAGGCGACGTCGCCGGTGCTGCCGTCGCGGATCCGCCCCGGCGTGTGCGCGAACACGTCCCAGACGCTCGGGCCCCGTCCGTCGGCCTGGGCGCCGCCCTCGACCTGATAGGCCGAGGTCGAGGCGCCCCACAGGAAGTCGCGGCCGAAGCCGCGCAGCGTGTCGTCCACGGCGGACGCGGGGAGGGGGAGGCTTGCCATGGCGGCTGCGGATCCGAGAAGGAATTGGCGTCGTCGCATGGCCGGCGGAGAATGGTTCATGCGTGGGAGCGGCGTCACCTAGCCAGGCCTTGCGACCATAGCATGGCGGGGTTGACGCGGCGCCACGTTGGTGGTTCGCCTGACGGGACGGCGAATGGAGAGTGCCATGACCACGCCCGGACGCGAAAGCGTGCGCGATCTGACCGTCGAGGAGGTCGCGCGCGGCCTCACCGAGGGACGCTATCTGCTCGTCGACGTGCGCGAGCCGAACGAGACCGACATCGAGCGCTATCCCGACGCCGTGATCGTGCCGCTCTCGGCCTTCGATCCGGCCGCGATTCCGGACCCGGCGGGCCGTGAGGTCGTGTTCGCGTGTCGCTCCGGCAATCGCTCGGTGACCGCCTCGCTCGCCGCGCAGGCCGCGGGCTTTCCCTACAACGCCCACCTCGCGGGCGGCATCAAGGCCTGGAAGGAAGCCGGCCTGCCGACCGAGACGTGATCGTCATGCACACGCCGCCGTCATCCCGGAAGCCGCGCAGCGGCAGTCCGGGATCCATAGTCCCTGTGGTAGTGATACAGACAGACAGGGGGTATGGATCCCGGCTCTCGCGCGTGCTTCGCACGGCTCGGCCGGGATGACGCCCTCAGATCGCTGCACCTCTTGAGCCTTCCATGAACCGCATCTTCTCCGAGCTTCCCGTCTCCGTCTTCGAAATCATGTCTCGCCTCGCGCGCGAGAATGATGCGGTCAATCTCGGCCAGGGCTTTCCGGACGATCCAGGCCCGCAGGATGTGCGCGAGAAGGCGGCCGAGGCCGTGGTCTCGGGCTGGAACCAGTATCCGCCCATGCTCGGCCTTCCCGAGTTGCGCAAATCGGTCGCCACGCACTACAAGCACTGGCAGAACGTGGAGCTCGATCCCGACTCCGAAATCATGATCACGTCGGGCGCGACCGAGGCGATCGCCGGCAGCCTGATGGCGCTGATCGAGCCGGGCGACGAGGTGGTGCTGTTCCAGCCGCTTTATGACGCCTATCTGCCGCTCGTGAAGCGCGCCGGCGGCGTTCCGCGTTTCGTGCGCCTCGAGCCGCCCCACTGGCGCTTCACCGAGGAGATGCTGCGCCAGGCGTTCTCGCCGCGCACCAAGGTCGTGCTGTTCAACAATCCGCTCAATCCGACCGGCACCGTCTATGCGCGCGAGGATCTCGCGCTGCTCGCCCGCTTCTGCCAGGAGTTCGACGCGATCGCGGTCTGCGACGAGGTGTGGGAGCACGTGGTGTTCGACGGGTTGCGCCACATGCCCTTGCTGGCGCTGCCCGGCATGCGCGATCGCTGCGTGAAGATCGGTTCGGCCGGCAAGATCTTCTCGCTCACGGGCTGGAAGGTCGGCTTCGTCTGCGCGGCGCCGCACATCCTGCGCGTGCTCGCCAAGGCGCACCAGTTCATCACCTTCACGACCCCGCCGAACCTGCAGGCCGCCGTCGCTTACGGGCTCGGCAAGGCGGACGACTACTTCGAGGGAATGCGCGCCGACTTCCAGCGCAGCCGCGACCATTTCGCGGACGGCCTCACGCGCCTCGGCTTCCCGGTGCTCGCGACCCAGGGAAGCTACTTCCTCAACGTCGATCTCGCGCCCCTCGGCCTCAACGAGGACGACGAGAGCTTCTGCAAGCGCCTGGTGCTCGAGCACAAGGTCGCCGCTATCCCGGTCTCGGCCTTCTATGCGGCCGACGCGATCCGCTCGGTGGTGCGCTTCTGCTTCGCCAAGCGCGACGCCACGCTCGACGCTGCGCTCGAGCGGCTCGCCGGCGTGCTGCGCAAGGCCGCGTAGTCACCTCGCACAAAGAAAAAGCCCCGGGCTCGCGCCCGGGGCTCTTCAAGTTTCTCTCGGGAGAGAGAGATCAGTAGCGGGCCACGACCGGGCCGCCCCAACCGAAGCGGTAGTTGAGGCCGAGCTTCACGGTGTGGGTCTGCGCGTCGAGCGAGAAGCCACCCGCGATCGGCGAGAAGTAGGTCTCCGCGCCGTAGTCCGCGTAGAGGTACTCGACCTTCGCCGACCAGTTCGGAGCGAAGGCGTACTCGAGGCCCGCGCCGATGGTCCAGCCGAAGTGGGTGTTGTCGTCGGACGCGCCGACCACGAAGCCCGGAGCCACGACCGCCGCGATGGCCGCATTGTTGTGCATCCATGCGAGACCGCCGGTGGCGTAGAGCAGGGCCGGGCCGAAGGCGTAGCCGACACGGCCACGCAGGCTGCCCTGATAGTCGATCTCCGAGGCGACGCCAGCGACGCCCGGAATGACCGCGCTGCCCTCGAGGTTGGCCCAGGCGCTGTCGAGTTCGACGCCGAACACGAACGGGCTGCCCGGAGCCTGCCAGTTGAAGCCGATCTGGCCGCCGAAGAAGGCGCCATCGACGTCGAGGCCGCTGACATCACCCCAGCCGTAGCCGCCGTGAATACCAACGTAGAGACCGGTCCAGTTGTAGACTTGAGCCATGGGAGCCGGCTCGGCCTTGTAGACCGGGCGACGGCCGAGATCCGCGGCCGACGCAGCGGAGGTGACCCCTGCCAGGCCGACCGCCGCGATCAACGCAACGAAGTGACGACGCATATTTTTGTTCTCCACACGAGTAGTTCGAAGGCGCCGATATAGTCGGAACGCCTCGTCACGATTAAGGCGAAAATCGAGCACGCGGCCCTTTGCGCCCCACTGTGACACGAGGGACACAGAGTGTCGGTTAACCCTGAAAAATCGGTAGATTCCGCATGTCGCCCTGCCAAAAAAGCGCGCTGCGCGCATGCGCGCATTGGCAACACGGTGAATGAATCATTACGATTGCGGCGCCGGGAACCCGATTGTGGCGCGCGCTTCCGTTGCGTGAAGCAAGGCGCGGCGCCCGCGCAAGGCAACACGATTCGTCACCAGGATTCTCCACGACTCGTCGGAAGGAACGCGATGCGCCGTCTGATCTCTGCCGCCGCTCTGGCCTGTGCCGCAATTCTCGCGTGCGCCGATCCCTCCTTCGCGCAGCGCCAGCGCAGCGTGAATTTCTACAACTGGTCCGACTATATCGATCCGACGGTGCTCGCCGACTTCACCAAGGAAACCGGCATCGCGGTGAAGTACGACACGTTCGATTCCAACGACGTGCTCGAGACCAAGCTGCTCGCGGGCCGCACCGGCTACGATGTGGTCGTGCCCACCGCCTATTTCCTGCAGCGCCAGATCAAGGCCGGCGTGTTCCAGAAGCTCGACAAGAGCAAGCTGCCGAACCTCGCGCATGCCTGGGGCGAGATCAGCAAGCGGCTCGCGCTCTACGATCCGGACAACCAGTACGCCGTCAACTACATGTGGGGCACGACCGGCATCGGCTTCAACACGAAGAAGGCGCGCGAGGCGCTCGGCGGCGCGCCAATTGACAGCTGGGCCGTGGTGTTCGATCCCGCAATCCTCGCCAAGTTCAAGGACTGCGGCGTGCACATGCTCGACTCCTCCGACGATGTGCTCTCGGCCGCGCTGCACTTCCTCGGGCTCGATCCCAACACCAAGAACGAGGCCGACATCCAGAAGGCCGCGGATCTGGTCGCGAAGGTGCGGCCCTTCGTGCGCAAATTCCATTCCTCCGAATATCTCAACGCGCTCGCCTCCGGCGAAATCTGCCTCGTGCTCGGCTTCTCGGGCGACATCAAGCAGGCGCAGAAGCGGGCTGCCGAAGCGAAGGCCGGCGTCGAGGTCGGCTATGCGATCCCGAAGGAGGGCGCGCAGCTCTGGTTCGACAATCTCGCAATCCCGAAGGACGCGAAGAACGTCGAGGAGGCGCACGCGCTGATCAACTACCTGATGAAGCCCGAAGTGGCGGCGAAGAACTCGAACTTCATCTCCTACGCCAACGGCAATGCGGCGAGCCGCCAGTTCATCGACAAGGCCGTGCTCGACGACAAGTCGGTCTATCCCGACGAAGCCACCATGGCTAAGCTCTACACGATCTCGGCGCATGATCAGAAGACGCAGCGCCTGATGAACCGCCTCTGGACGCGGATCAAGACCGGGAAGTGACGCGCGCAGCGCGTCATCCCGGACGGCGCGAAGCGCCGATCCGGGATCCATAGTCCCTGTCTATCCGCATCACGACCACAGGGGATATGGATCCCGGCTCTCGCTTCGCTCGGCCGGGATGACGACCGAGACCCATCTCGGCTACGCAATCCGCCGCTTCGCCGCCGCCGTGAGCGCTCCCGCAAGCACGCCGAGCGCGGTCGCGAGCTCCGCGCGGCTGGTGGCGGCGCCGAGCGAGACGCGTACGGCCGAGGGCGGCGTACCCGTGACGTCGAACGCGTCCGCCGACACGATGCCGAGCCCTTGAGCGCGCAGATGCGCGGTGAATTCCGGCATGGTCGACGCGCGCGGCACCGGCATCCAGAGATGATGGCCGTTGGGATGCCGCGCATAGCTGTGCGGCGCCAGGATTTCGGCCGCGAGCTTCTGCCGCGCCGCCGCTTCGTCGCGGATCGCGCCGATGATCGCGGCGGCGCTGCCGTCCTGCAGCCAGCGCGTGACAAGCGCGATCATCAGCGAGGTCCCCATCTGCACGCTCGCGCGCAACGCGCCGGCGAGCGCCTCGGCCCCGGCGCGGTCCGGCGTCAGCACGAACGAGATGCGCAGGCCCGGCGCGATGCACTTGGAGAGGCTTGCGGCGTACCAGGAGCGCTCCGGGATCAGCGTCGCGAGCGGCTTCGCGTCCGGCACGAGCAGGCCGTAGGCATCATCCTCGATCAGCGGCACGTCGCGCGCGCGCAGGATGCGCGCGATCTGCTCGCGGCGCGATTGCGAGAGCGTCGCGGTGGTCGGATTGTGGATCGTCGGCAGCAGATAGACGGCTTTCGGCCGGTGCTGCCGACACGCGGCGTCGAGCGCGTCGGGGCGCACGCCATGCGCATCCATGGCGACGCCGATCAGCCGCACGTCGCGGTTGGCGGCGGCCGCTTTCATGCCCGGATAGGTGAGGGCGTCGGTGAGCACGACATCGCCCGGCGCCGCGAGCACGCCGAGCAGATTGAACAGCGCATTCTGCGTGCCCGGACAGATCACCAGCCGCTCGCCCTGCGCATCGGGGATGCGCTCGCGCAGCCACGCGGCCGCGACCTTGCGCTCGGCCTCGCTGCCGCCGGGCTCGCGATAGTTGAGATGCGCCGAGAAGCCGACCTCGCGCGCAATGGCGGCGAGGCCGCGCGTGATGCGTCCCTCGAGATCGGCATCCGCCGGCTGCGGCGGCAGGATCATCGAGAGGTCGAAGGCGGCCCGCGCGGCGCCCGGCCGCGGCGACAGGCTCTCGGCCACGAAGGTGCCCTGGCCGACGCGCGCCTCCGTGAGCCCGCGCCGGCGCGCTTCCGTATAGGCGCGCGTCACGGTGGTGAGGTCGAGACCGAGCGCCTTGGCGAGGGCGCGGTGGGTCGGCAGCTGCTGCCCGCGGCGCAGCCGGCCGCTCGCCACGTCCTCGGCCAACGCCGCGACGATGCGCTGATAGGCCGGTCCGTCCCGGTCCGCGAGTGTAGGGACCCAATCCATACAATAAGGGCCATGCCGCATTGAATTGTATGGATTTCGTACTTCTATATGTCCCGACGCACAAGGGAGGCGACCGTGACCGAGACTTCGCTGGCATCCGATCTCAAGCGCGGCCTCATGGGCCGCTGTCCCGCGTGCGGCAAGGGGCGGCTGTTCCGGGCGTTTCTGAAGGTCGACGACGCATGCCCGGCCTGCCACGAGGAGCTGCACCACCACCGCGCCGACGACTTCCCGGCCTACCTGGTGATCGTGATCGTCGGCCATCTGCTGGTGCCGGTGGCGCTGCACGTCGAGACCGTGTTCGCGCCGTCCTACTGGGTGCACCTGGCGCTCTGGCTGCCGCTAACCCTCGGGATGTGTCTCGGCCTGCTGCAGCCGATCAAGGGCGCCATCGTCGCGCTGCAGTGGCGGCTCGGCATGGATGGATTTGCGCAGGCGAAGGCATTGCGTGCCCGTGCCGACTAGCCGCGTTCGAGGGGTCCCCACGGCGTGAGATACACCGCGGCGGCTACGCTGAGCCCGAACGCCACCATCGAGACGCCGATCAGCGCGAACAGCACCCACGCGGACGTATCGCTGGTCGCGATGACCCAGCCACCGAACGCAATCACGGCAAGGCGCACGATGCCGGCGAGGATCGGCGGCAGCACATGGCCCGCACCCTGCGAGGCGAAGTAGAGACTCAGTCCCAGACCCACGAAAGCAAAGCCGGGGCCAGCCCAGCGCAGATAAAGATTGGCCGAGGCGCGCACGCCCGCGTCATCCGTGAAGATGCCGGACCAGAGATCCGGCGCGATCGTCACCACCGCCCCGATCGCGGCGAGCGCGGCGACGCTTAAGCCCGCGCTGGTCCAGGCGACGCGGCGTGCGCGCGCGATCTTGCCGGCGCCCATCGCCATGCCGACCAGCGGTACGCTGGCGACGCCGACCGCGAAGGCGATCGGCACGAGCAGAAACTCGAGTCGCGCGCCGATGCCGTAGCCCGCCAGCGCCTCGGTGCCGAAGCGCGCGACCAGCGCGGTGAGGATCAGCATGATCAGCACGACCTGTAACGGTCCGAGCGACGACACCGCGCCGACCCGCAGGATGTCGAAGAACATGGCGCGCTCGAAATGCGCGCGCCCGACGCGCAGCCTCACGCGTCCGCGCCCCGTGAGCAGGAACCAGAGCAGGAACAGCGTGCCCGCCGTGTAGGCCGTCATGATGCCGAGCGCGACACCCGGCAGCCCGAGGCGTGGCACCGGTCCCAGGCCGAGGCCGAACGCGCCGCCGATGCCGATCTGCAGCGCCGAGGCCGCAAGCAGCGTGAGCGAGGGCACGCGCATGTTGCCGGTGCCGCGTACGATCGACGCGAGCGTGTTGACGAGCCAGATCAGGATCGCGCCGTTGAGCACGATGTTCGCATAGCCGAGCGCTTCCGCGAGCACCGCGCCGCGGCCGCCGAGCAGCCGCAGGATCGCAGGCGAGAGCAGGGCGAAGAACAGCGAGAAGCCGAGGCCCGCGAACACGCCGATCGCGGCGGCATGGAAGGCGAGCCGCTCGGCGCGCACGACATCGCCGGCGCCGAGCGCGCGGCTGATCGCCGAGGAGACGCCGCCTCCCATGGCGCCCGCCGAGAGCATCTGCATCAGCATCATCAGCGGAAACACCAGCGCGATCGCGGCGAGCGGCGCGGTGCCGAGCACGCCCACGTAATAGGTCTCCGCGATGGCGACCAGCGTCGAGGCGAGCATCGCCGCGAGGTTCGGCAGCGTGAGCCGCAGCAGCGTCGGCAGGATCGGCGCCGTGACGAGCGGGTGAGGGGTGATCGCGGCGGTGCTGGTCGCGGCGTCGTTCATGAGATCCGCGCTCGCGCGCTCCGGTGCCGCGCGATGTTACCCGATCACCTTGCCGCTAGGGAATACGTGCGCAGGCGCGATTGGCGTTATGCCTATGGACTCTTACGCCTCACCGCCACCGGCGGTGCAGCCAGAGCCAGTCCTCGGGGTGCTCGCGCACCCAGGCTTCGATCACGTCGGTGATCGCTTGCATGGTGCCCTGGATGTCGACCTTGCCCTCCGCATCCCGCGCGGGCGTGATCGGGTCGGTGACCTCGCCCCAGAAGGAGTTGCGGTCGGAGAGGCGCACCATGCGGATGCCGCGGATCGGGGCTTCGGTATGGCGCGCCAGCATGGCGATCAGCGGGTTCGCCTTGGCGGGGCGGCCGAAGAAGATGACGTCGACGCCCTTCACGAAGTGCTGGTCGACCAGCATGCCGACATGGCCGCCTTCCTGCAGCGCCTTGAGGAGACGCACCGGGGCGTCGAGGCCGGTCGGCACCAGCGTGCCCATCAGCCCCTTGCGGATCTCCATGATGGCGTCGTTGACGGCCGGGATGTTCGGGCGGCGAAACAGGATGTGGCCGTGGATGCCGAACTTGGTCGCCGCGATCGCCGGGATCTCCCAGTTGGCGAGATGCGCCGAGAAGAACAGGCCGGGCTGGCCGTCGTCGCGGATGCCGCGATAGGCCTCGTAGGTGCGCGGCTCGTAGAAGCAATCGGCTTCGCCCGACGTGTCCATGTCGAGGATACGCAAGTGGTCGATATGCGCGAACTCGGCGCCGACGCGGCCGAGATTGTCCCACACGCCCGCGAGAATGCGCTCGATCTCCTCGGGCGACTTCTCGGGAAAGGCGGCAGTCAGGTTCGCGCGGCCGATGCGATGCTCGCGCAACAGCGGCCCGATGCGCCGCATGGCGGCGCCCGTGAAGTTCGCGAGCCGCTTGCGATCGACGAGACGGAAGAGGCGCAGCATGCCGACCGCGAGGGCACCGACGACGGCATCGCCGACCGGCTTGAAGCGGCGGAGCAGGCGCTTGAGGGGGCGGACCATCACGCTGACCCGCCGCGCGCGCTCACCCAGCGTCCGTCATCCTGAGGTGCGAGCGAGCGCAGCTCGCGAGCCTCGAAGGATGAACGGCC
>JAEYAU010000034.1 GCA_023404705.1 Pseudomonadota bacterium | reverse complement strand
GCGCCTCGCCGAGCCCGCGCGGCGGCACCGGCTGCCGCAGAACGGCGAGGAACTCGCCGAGCTCGACAAGATGCGCCGGCGTCGTGCCGAGGCCGAGCGCGACGCGCGCGACCGTGCCGAACAGATTGACGACCAGCGGGACACCGAGGATGCGGCCGTCCGTCGCGATTGGCTGCGCAAAGCGCAGCACGGGGCCGCCCTTGGCGATCACACGACGATGGATCTCGGTCGCTTCGAGCACCGTGGAGACGGGCTCGGTGATGCGCGTGAGCTCGCCGCGCTGATCGAGATGAGAGAGGAACGCGCCGAGATCGCGAAAGACGGGCTGATCGCGTCGGAAGCCGCCATGCATCCGGCCCGGGTAGCGCCCGCGGTCCGGCGTGGCCTTGATCTCGGTTAACTCACGCGCGCCGTGCGGCGCCTAAGGTGACCATCAAACACCCTCCGGCGCCGTCATGCATGGACACCTCCCGCCCGCCGTCGCGCGCCTTGCGCGCCTCCTCCCCTTGCTCCCGCTCGAGCTGGTTGCGCAGCGGCTGATCGCCAATGCCCTTGCGGCACGTCCCTCGTTCTTCGCGCGGCTCGGGCCCTATGCGCACGCCACCTTCGCGATCGATCCGATCGACTGCCCCTTCGTCTTCCTGATCACGCCGCGCGACGGCGCATTGCGGCTGCATCGCGAACCGGGCGACCACCTCCATGCGGCGCGCATCGCCGCGCCCCTCGTCGTGCTGCTCGGCATGCTGGACGGCACCTATGACGGCGACGCCCTGTTCTTCTCGCGCGACCTCGTCATCGAGGGCGACACCGAGGCGGTGCTCGCCCTGCGCAACGCCATCGAGGACGCCGAGCTCGACCCCGCCACCGCGCTCGGGGTCCCGGCTCCGCTCGTCACGCCCGTGAACCGGATCGCCGATCTCGCGCTCGACGGGCTGCGCCGCCTGCTCGATGCGCCGGCGCCGAGTGGGCCGCGGGTGCATTCATGACCGCGGCACGCGCGCTCGAGCTGGTCTGCCCCGCCGGCACGCCGGCGGGCCTGCGCACCGCCGTCGACGCGGGCGCGCATGCGGTCTATTGCGGCTTCCGCGACGAGACCAATGCGCGCAACTTCCCGGGTCTCAATTTCGATCGCGCCGAGATGCACGAAGGCATCGCCTATGCGCACGCGCGCGGCGCCAAGGTGCTGGTCGCGCTCAACACCTTCATGCGGGTCGGCGCCACCGAGACATGGACGCGCGCTGTCGACGATGCCGTCGCGGCCGGCGCCGATGCGCTCATCCTCGCCGACATCGGCCTGATCGCCTATGCCCGCGACAAGCATCCACGGCAGCGCCTGCATCTCTCGGTGCAGGCTGCGGCGGCGACCCCGGAGGCCATCGCGCTCTATCGCGACCGCTTCGGCATCGCCCGCGTGGTGCTGCCTCGTGTGCTCACCGTGAACGAGATCGAGCGGCTCACCGCCGCGGCCGCGCCCTGCGAGACCGAGGTGTTCGTCTTCGGCGGCATGTGCGTGATGGCCGAGGGCCGCTGCCTGCTCTCCTCCTACGCGACAGCCAAATCGCCGAACATGAACGGGGTGTGCTCGCCGCCGAGCCACGTCGCCTATCGCGAAGAGAACGGCGCCCTCATGGCCAGCCTCGGCGGCTTCACCATCGAGCAGTTCGGCCGCGGCGAGCCCGCCGGCTATCCGACGCTTTGCAAGGGCCGCTTCGTCGCCAACGGATCGACGTCGCACCTGTTCGAGGACCCGGTCAGCCTCAACGCGCTCGAGCTGTTGCCGCGACTGGCCGAGATCGGCGTCACGGGCCTGAAGATCGAGGGCCGCCAGCGCGGCCGGGCCTATGCGGCCGCTGTCGTGCAGACCTTCCGCCGCGCCATCGATGGACTCGCGGCCGGCAGGCCGGTCGACCCGTCCGCGCTACGCGCGCTCACCGAGGGCCAGAGCGTCACCACGGGCGCCTACCGAAAGGCGTGGAGATAATGGAGGTAACGCTCGGTCCCGTGCTGTTCAACTGGCCCACCCACACGTGGCGTGATTTCTATGCGCAGATCGCGGACGAGGCCGAGATCGACCGCGTCTATGTCGGCGAAGTGGTGTGCTCCAAGCGCATGCCGTTCCGCGACGACGCGATTGCCGCGGTCCTCGAGCGGCTGGAACGTGGCGGCAAGCAGGTCGTCTATGCGACGCTGGCGCTGCCGACGCTGCCGCGCGAGATCCGCGGCATCCGTGACGCCATCGAGGCCGGATTCGCGGTCGAGGCGAACGACATCGCGACCGTGCATCTGCTGGCAGGCCGGCCCCACGTGGTCGGCCCGGGGATCAACATCTACAACGAGGCCACGCTCGCCGTGCATGCCGCGATGGGCGCGACGCGCGTCTGTCTTTCGCCCGAGCTCTCGCTCGACGCCATCCGGGCGCTCGCCGGTGCCCGCGGCACCGTGGCGCTCGAGGTGTTCGCGTTCGGCCGCGCCCCGCTTGCCATCTCGGCGCGCTGCTATCACGCGCGCGCCCACGGCCTGCCGAAGGACGCCTGTCAGTTCGTGTGCGATCGCGATGCCGACGGCATGGATGTCGGCACGATGTCGGGGCAGCCCTTCCTCGCGGTCAACGGCGTTCAGACGCTCGGCCATGTCGTGACCGCAGGGACCCGTCAGGCCCGCGCGCTGCGCGACGCGGGCGTCACGGCGCTGCGCCTCTCGCCGCACACCTGCGACATGGTCGAGGTCGCGCGCATCTTCCGCGCTCTCGTGGACGAGCGGATGTCATCCGATGAAGCCGAGGCCTTGCTCACGGCGCTGCCGCTGCCTGGTCCCCTCTCGGACGGCTATCTGCGCGGGATCCCGGGCGCGCGGCGCTTGCAGGATGCGGAGTAGACGATGGCGAGCACCGGAACGATGCGGTCAACGCGAAGCCTGAGCGCGATCCCGCTGCTCGGTTACGGCTTCCGGCCATTTTTTCTCGCGGCAGCTCTATGGGCGCCGATAACCCTGCTGATGTGGCTCGCGGCGTTCACCGGGCAGTCGAACCTTCTCGGCGTCTACGGCGCCGTGGCCTGGCACGCGCACGAGCTGCTGTTCGGCTATCTCGCGGCCGCGCTCGGGGGTTTTCTGCTCACCGCCAGCGCCAATTGGACTGGACGGCCGCCCGTGCGCGGCGCGGCGCTGCTGGCGCTCGCCCTGCTCTGGCTTGCGGGTCGGCTCGCCTTGCTCACGGTGGCGCAGATCGGCTTCACGACCGCGGTGCTGATCGATTCCCTGTTCCTGGTCGCGCTGGCCCTCGTGGTCGGCCGCGAGATCGTGGCGGCGCGCAACTGGCGCAATCTGCGTGTGGCCGCGCTGGTCGCGGCGCTCGCCGCCGCCAATGTGGCGTTCCACCTCGAAGTCATCCGCAGCGGGAGCGCGAGCGTCTCGCTCCGCTTGACGCTGGCCCTCGTCGTGACGCTACTGATGGTGATCGGCGGCCGCATCACGCCGAGCTTCACGCGCAACTGGCTGATCTCGCGCGGCGCGCGCCTGCCCGGCTTCTTCGATCGCCTCGATGCCGCGGCGATTGCGGTCGGTGTCCTCGGCCTCCTTGCCTGGACGGCGTTCCCGCAGGCGTGGCCGACCGCCGTCATTCTGCTCGCAGCCGCGCTGTTGCAGGCGATCCGCCTCGCGCGCTGGCGGGGCCTCGCGACCTGGCGCGAGCCGCTCCTCTTCATCCTGCATGTCGGATTCGGCTTTGTCCCGCTCGGATTCCTGACCGTCGGCGTGTCGGTGCTCTGGCCCGACCTGCTGGCGCCGAGCGCGGCGCTGCATGCGTGGACCGCGGGCGGCGTCGGCGTCATGACGCTCGCCGTGATGACGCGCGTGAGCCTCGGTCACACGGGTCGCCCCGTGACGGCGTCACGCGCAACTGTCGTGATCTACGGGCTCGTCGTGCTCGCGGCCCTGTTGCGCGTCCTCGTCCCGCTCTCGCCCGACGCCTTGCCCCAGCTCATCGCGTCGGGCCTGCTCTGGCTGCTCGCTTTCATCGTGTTCGTCGCCTGCTACGGCCCGATGCTGATCAAGACGAACGCCACGGGAACAGCCTCATGCTGACCAGCGTGGTCGTCGGCATCAGCGGTGCGTCGGGAGCGGCGATCGGGGTGCGCGTCGTCGAGCTTCTCGCCGCCATCGCGCGCGTGCGGGTCCATCTGGTCGTGAGCCGTGCGGCCGAGCGTACCATTGCCCACGAGGTCGGCGATCTCGCGATCGAACGGCTGGCGGGCCTGGCGGAGCGTCACGACATCGACGATGTCGGCGCCACGATCGCCAGCGGCTCGTTCCCGACCGCCGGCATGATCATCGCGCCCTGCTCCATGCACACGCTCTCCGGCGTCGCCACCAGCAATGCCCAGAACCTGCTGCTGCGCGCGGCCGACGTTCACCTCAAGGAACGGCGTCCGCTCGTGCTGGTCGCCCGCGAGACGCCGCTGCATCTCGGGCATTTGCGCCTGATGACGGCCGCGACCGAGTGCGGCGCGATCATCGCGCCGCCGGTGCCCGCCTTCTATCTGCAGCCGCGCAGCATTGCGGACGTCGTCGACCAGACGGCGCGCCGGGTCATCGACCTGCTGCGGCTTGCGCCACAGCCGCTGGCGCAAGCGTGGCATGGCGAGGCCTGAACGCCGCGGGAGCGCCATCGCGCAGCGCCGCCGCGACGAAATCGGCCAGCTCGGGCCAGGTTCCGACATTGCCGATCGGCACCAGATCGGTGCGATCCGCGGCCGCGATCAGCCGGCCCAGGTCCTCGCGGCCGTGCAGCCCCTCGCCCGCGAACAGGCCCGCCACCACGGCCGGCCCCGGCACCGCGCGCAGCACATCCTCGATCCGCGGCACCTCCTCGAGGAATGCGGCCGTGACGCCGGCAAAGCGCCACCGCATCGCGATGCGGCGCGCCAGATGATCGGCGGCGCGCCGGGACGACGCGTGATTGGCCGAGCCATGCGCCACCAGCACAAGCCAGGTCTCCGCCGCCGCGAAGCCACGCGCGGCAGCGACGCGGACCGCGCGCTCCAGGACAAGCCCGGCGAGCGCCGGATCGACGCCGAGGGGCGGCAGCATCGTCACGGGTTGCGCCACCTCGGCTGCACCGATCAGCTCCGGCAGGCGCACGCGCGTGAAATAGCCTTCGGCGAGGAACAGCGGATAGACGACGATTTCGGGCGTCGTGAACGCGCGGAGCGCGTCACGGATCGTCGGCTCTCCCTTCATGAAACCGCAGCGAACCTCTGCCGCAACGCCGAGGGCGCTCAGCTCCGCCGCGAGGCGGACGACGCTCGCATTGGCGCGCTCGCCCTCGGCGGCCTCGCCGCGCTCACCATGCGCGGCCAGCAGAACGCCGATTTCTGCTCCGTTGCGGGTCAATGGCTCGTCCCGTCCGAGAACGTGATCTTGTTCCATACGTTGTACTTTCCCGAAGGCCGCGACATCGGGATGCGCTTCACCTCCGTGAAGGTCGCGGCGTCGTAGATCACCAGCGCGCCGTCGTTCTCCCAGATCGAGACCAGGGCGTAGCGGCCGGTCTTGTCGAACTCGACATGCGCCGCGGTCTTGCCCGGACTGGGCGTAATCGTGCGCACCACCTCGAGCGTGCGCTTGTCGATGATCGCCATGGTGTCCTTCTTCGGACCCAGCATGCCGTCGGTCCAGGCGTAGGGCGAATTCTCGTGGCTGCGCATGAAGAAGCCGGCGCCGGGCGTGTCGATGGTCTTCACTACGCTCCAGTCCTGCATGTCGATGACGCTGATCTTGCCGGCCTTGAGATGCGGCGTCGCCATCACGGGCCGCTCGTTCCAGATCCAGGCGATGCCCGAGCCGAGATGCGGCAGCCCCGGGATCGCGAGCTGCTTGATGTCGCGCCCGACATTGAGGTTGACCACCACCGCCTTGCCCTCGCGCGCCGAGCCGATCAGGTGGCGATAGGCCGGATCGAAGAAGAAATCGTCGAGCGGCTCCGGCACCTCGATGCGGCGCAGAGCAAGCAAGCCTTGCGCTGTCGGCAACCCTTCAACCATGCCCTTCTCGTGCGAATGCACGAGCCCCGAATAGACCGGCGGCGCGTTCGGATCGGTGGCGATCTCCCAGATTTCGGGCACGTCCTTCAGCGCCGCGATGAAGGAGTCGCGCGGACGCGCCTGGTAGACCGCGGAGACCCGCGAGGAATTGCCCTTGCGGTCCTTGGCCTCGAAGATCTTCTCGACCGAGAGATCCTGGCTCGACAGGATCACGAGCGTGTGCGGCAGATAGTTCGCGACCGCGATATGCTTGCCGTCGCGTGAGATCGCGATGTTGCGCGCATTAATGCCGGCGCGCACCTCGGCGATCAGGGTCAGCGACCACAGATCGTATTTGCTGACCCAACCGTCGCGCGACATGAAGAACACGTAACGCCCGTCCGGCGTGAACTTCGGCCCGCCGTGCAGAGCGAAGCGCGTCGGAAACCGTGCCAGCGACTCCAGCCGGTCGCCGTCCAGGATGGTCGCGTGATTGTCGCCGGTCTCGACCACGACGAACAGGTTCATCGGATCGGCGTCGTGCCGCGGCTTATCGAGCGCCGGCGCCGCCGCATGCACGACGCGGCTCGCCGCGATCTCTGCCGCGCCCCAGGGCGGCACGACCGCCAGCGGCGTGCGGATGAACTCCGCCAGCGCATCGATCTCGGCCTTGGCGAGCGTCTGCCCAAAGGCCGGCATCTGCGTGGCGTTCCGCCCCTCCGCGATCACCGCGGCGGCACGCGGACCGGTGAGCCGGCCCAGATTCTCCGGGAGCAGCGCGGGGCCGAGACCGCCGAGCCGGTCGGCACCATGGCAAGTCCCACACTGCTCGAGATAGAGCTTGGCCGTATCGGTCTGCGCGGCGGCGGGCGCGGTGAGCGCCAGCATCGCCGCGAGCGCGAGTTCACACGACCAGCGCTTCATGGCGTGCTCCCCGGTAAGGCGTGACGGTGACGCGCTCGACCGGCGCCGCAAGGCCGATCTCCTGGTCCGTGAGATAGCAGCCCGGATCCTCGGCCCATGGATCGCCCGTGATGCGCAGTGCGCGCACCCGCGTGTTGCCGCCGCAGACGTCGAAGAAGGCGCAGGGGCCGCAGCGTCCCGTGATGGCGCGCGGCCTCCGCTTCAGTCCCGCCATGATCGGGTCGGAGAGATCCGTCCAGATTTCGGAGAACGGCCGCTCCTTCACGTTGCCGAGATTGTAGTGCCACCACATGGTGTCGGGGTGGACATTGCCCAGATTGTCGATATTGGCGATGTTCACGCCCGAGGAGTTGCCGCCCCACTGCGCGAGCTTGGCGCGCAGATGCGCGACGCGCTCCGGCGCCTCCCGCTCGGTCCAGTAGAGGAGATAGACCGCGTCCGCATCGTTGTTGCCGGTCACGACCTCGATGTCGCGTCCGGCCCTCGCCCAGGTCCAGGCCCGATCGATGACCAGGTCCATGGCGGCGCGCGCGGCGGCGTGCGTCGCATCCTCGCCGCGGTTCTTGTTGCCGCGGCCCGCATAGACGAGATGCGAGAGATAGAATTTGGGAAAGCCCTCGCGCGCGACCAGGTCGAGCAGCGCCGGCAACTCGGCCGCATTGCCTTCCGTCATGGTGAAGCGCACGCCGACCTTCACGTCGCGATCGCGCAGCAGCCGCAGGCCGTTAAGGGCAGCCGCGTAGGCGCCCTCCTTGCGGCGGAACTGGTCGTGCGTGGCGCCGATGCCATCGAGCGAAATACCGACATAATTGTAGCCGGCGTCGCGGATACGGTCCGCGACCGCGGCGTCGATCAGCGTGCCGTTGGTGGAAAGCCCGACATAGAAACGCTTCTCTTTGGCACGCGCCGAGATCTCGAAGATGTCGCGCCGCATCAGCGGTTCGCCGCCCGAGAGGATCAGCACCGGCACCCGGAACGCCTTGAGATCGTCCATCACGCGGAAGACCTCTTTAGTCGTCAACTCGCCCGGGAAATCCACGTCGCCGGAGATCGAGTAGCAATGCTTGCACGCGAGATTGCAGCGCCGCACCAGGTTCCAGATCACTACGGGCCCGGGCGGCCGGTGTGCCGGCGTCAGTGCCGTCGGCGCGATGATCTCGCGAAGATAGTGGGTGAGACGGAACATCGTTTGTCCTATGCGGCGATGCGTAAGCCGGTCTTCTTGAGGATGCGGGTGGAGAACAGCACGTCGTGCGCACGCGCGGCGGAGCCGATCACGCTCGCAATCTCGGCCACCTTCTCGCGCACCTCGTCGCGCGAGCGGCCGTGCACCATGGCGAACATGTTGTAGGGCCAGAGCGGCAGATGCCGCGGCCGCTCGTAGCAATGGGTGACGAAGTCGAGCGCTCCGACTCGCGGGCCGATCTCGGCCACGAGATCGTCCGGCACGTCCCAGACCGACATGCCGTTGGCCGTGAGCCCCAGCGCGTAATGATTGGGAATCGCGCCGATCCGGCGGATCGCGCCGCTCGCGAGCAACCGCTCGAGACGCGCCATCACGTCGGAAGCTTCAAGACCCAGCTCGTCCGCCAGCGCACGATAGGGCTCGGCGACCAGCGGCAACCCGCCCTGCGTCGCGGCGACGAGGCGGCGGTCGACAGCATCGAGCATCTCAGACCTCCATCCGGAAGCCGACGAAGAACTCGCGCAGCTTCGGCATGGGATGGACCGTGAGGCCGGTCTCGGCCTCGATCTCCGCGGCCACCTCGGCAATGCGCGCGGGCTGCTCGGCCGAGATCACGAACCACATGTTGAGCGCATGCGTGCGCTCGTAGTTGTGCGCGATCTCCGGATGCGCGTTCACTTGCGCGGCGACCTCCTCGAAGCGCTCCGGCGGGACCGCCATTGCGGCAAGACACACGGCGCCGCCGAGGCCCTCGGCGTTCCACAGCGGTCCGAAGCGGCTGAGCCGACCCGTCTCGATCAGGTCGTGCAGGCTTGCGAGCACCTCGCCTTCGCTCAAGCCGAGCTGAGCCCCGGCCGTGCGGAACGGATGGGGCGCCACCGGGAAGCCGCCCTGCAGCCCATTGATGATCGCGCGTTCGGTCGGATCGTGGGTCAATGCACGCCCTCCACGGTTCGTGAGAACACGGCGCCGCGCTGCTTGAAGCAGCGCGTCGAGAACAGCACTGCTTGCTCGAGGAGCCCGGTGTCGGCGGTGAGGTTCAGGTCGTCGATCACCGCATGGGCCTCGGCCGGGGCCTTGGCATGCACCATGCAGAACAGGTTGAACGGCCACTCCGGCAGGCGGCGCGGCCGCCGGTAGCACAGCGTCACACCCGGATGCCGCGCGAAGATCCGCGCCACGTCGGCAACGCGCGCGTCCGGCACGTTCCACACCGCCATGGCGTTCGCGGTGTAGCCGAGTGCGCGATGACGCACGACGCAGCCGAAGCGGGTGACGATGCCGGCATCCGCGAGACGATGCAGCCGCGCGCGCAGCTGGGCCTCGGGCACGCCGATCCGGTCCGCCAGATGACGGTACGGCTCCGCCACGATCGGCAGGCCGTCCTCGAGCGCGGCGAGCAGCACGCGGTCGAGCCGGTCCGGAACGTAGGCCTCGCCCGAACGGGGCGCTGTCTGGCGCGCCCGGCGCGGCCCGGCGAGCGGGAAGCCGAGGTCGAGGTGATAGGCCTCGAGCAGCGGCAGATCGAGGATCGCGATCCCGGTCTGCGCCTCCAGGCGGGCGAGCGTCGCGGCGACGCCCTCGGCGTCAGGCGCCGTGACCACGAACCAGAGATTGATCGGATGCGTGCGCTCGTAATTGTGGTTCACGTGGGGATCGTGGCTCACCAGCGCCGCGACCTCGTCGAGCCGCTCGGGCGGCACCCGCATGGCCGACAGCGTGCTGGCGCCGACCGCATGCGGCTTCACGACTGCGCCGATGCGCGTGAGCACGCCCGCCTCGCGCAGCCGCTGGAAGGTCGCGATGGTGGCGCTCTCGTCGAGGCCGACCGGCTGCCCCGCCGCCGCGAAGGGTCGCGGCACCAGCGGGAAGTCGCGCTGCCATCGATCGATCAGGGCGAGCTCGGTCGGGGTCATTGACCGATCCTCGTCGCGCGCGCCGTGAAGAAGATGCCGGACGGATGCGTCGCGGGAAGCTCCGCCTTCAGCGCAAAGGTCGCGGTGTCGTAGACCTGCACGACGTTGCGATCACGCACCGAGACCCACACCTCGTGGCCGCGCGGCGTGAACTCCAGGTGCAGCACGGCCGGACCGGGCGCTAGGCGGTGCACGATCTTCAGTGTCGTGGTGTCGATTACTTCGACGGTGTCGTTGCGCGGATGCGCATAGTTGACCCAGACGTGGCGTCCGTCAGGCCGCGCGACCGCGAAGACCGGCTGTCCATGCGTCGCGACGCGGCCGACCTCCTTGAACGTCCTGCGGTCAACCGCGATGAGCTCGTGGCGGCCCACCGCCGGAATGAGCATCAGTTCGCCGGCGGCGGCCCAGCCTTCGAGATGCGGCATCTTGTAGACCGGAAGCTTCTCCTCGCCGCGGCCGTAGCCGTCGAGGATGCGCATGGCGGCGAGCGGCTCGCGCCACAGGTCCACGTGCACGACGCCGTCCTCGCCGAACAGCCCCGCCAGATAGTGGCGGCCGTCCGGCGTGACATTGCCGTCATAGGGCAGCTTGCCGACGCCCGTGAGCTTGGTGAGCCGCGGCACGTCGGGCCGCGACAGATCGGCGATCCAGATCTCCCCCGCATCGTAGAGTGCATAGGCGAATCGCCGGCCCGGCAGATCGACGAGGCCGACCGTCTTCGAGGCGCGCCCCTCCGCGCCGACGGCAGGGATGTCGGCGACCTGCTGCAGCGTGACCGCGTCGAACACGCGCACGCCGCCCGGCTCATAATTCGAGACCGCAACCAGCGCGCCATCGTCCGAGATCGCACCACCAATGGCATTGCCGCCCTGGATGACGCGCTTCACCAGCGCGCTCGTCAGCAGGTCAATCTTGCTCAGGCCTCCGTCACGGCCGAACAGATAGGCGTAGCGCTGGTCGGGCGAGAACACCGCCGACGCATGCGAGAGATCGCCGAGGCCCGTCACACGGCCGATCACGGCCCGCGCGCCGGTGTCGACGATCGCGATCGAGCCCGCCGTGCGTTCGATCACCAGGCCGAGATTGCCGGTGCCGCGCAGCTCGTCCGCGGCGACCGGCGCCGCGAGGAGTGTTGCGCCCAGCACAAGCAGCGCCGTCAGCGTTCGCTTCATTGCAAAGCTCCCTGCTTGAGCATGTCCGCGATCGTCCGCGCTTCGTCCTCGGAGAGCAGCGGCCGCCATCCCGGCATGGGGGTGCCGGGCACGCCGTTGAGAATGATCTGGGTGATCTGCTCGCGGTCCCATGGCGCGAGATGCTCGACCGTGAGCGGCTTGCCGAGTCCGCCCTTGAGCGTGAGGCCGTGGCAGCCGCCGCAGTCCTGGCGCACCAGATTGGAGAGGTCCGTTGCGGCAGCGGAGGTGGCCGCCAGCGCAATGCCCAGGGCCGGCGCGCTAAGCCACAGCGATGTCCATCTGGTCCGGGGATGCATGTTCATTCCGTGCCGCCGCGAGCGCCGCCACCCGGCCGATGATGAACAGGACGGGGCCGGTCGTTCCGGCCGTCTGCGCGACGATCGGCAGCGTCGCGAGCGTTGCGCATCGTCGCTGCTCGCGCGCGGTCGTACCTTGAGAAATCGCAAGAACCGGCGTCTCGGGCGGCAGCCCGTGGGCGATCAACTCGCGGGAAATTACGTCGATATTCGCGAGTCCCATATAGACGACGAGCGTGGTGTCGGGATCCGCCAGACTCGCCCAATCGAGGTCGAGCGGCGCGTCGGCGCGGCAATGACCCGTGACATAGCGCACGCCGGTCGCGAGCCCGCGATGGGTCAGCGGCACGTGCGCGGAAGCCGCGCAGCCTTGCGCCGCGGTGATGCCCGGAATGACCTCGTAGGGAATGTGCGCCTGCTCGAGCTCGAACGCCTCTTCGCAACCGCGTCCGAAGATGAAGGGATCGCCGCCCTTGAGGCGCACCACGGTGCGGCCTGCACGGGCGAGCCGCACGAGCGTCGCGTTGATCTCGTCCTGCGGCACCGGATGATTGCCGGCCTGCTTGCCGACATTGATGCGCGTTGCGCCTTCCGGAATGAAGTCGAGGATCTCGGAGGGCACCAGGCGATCGTAGACCACCACATCGGCCGCTTCGATCGCGCGCAGCGCCTTGAGGGTGAGGAGCTCCGGGTCACCGGGGCCGGCGCCGACGAGAAAGACCTTACCGGTCGTCATCACGCGTCTTCCTGCTGGGTCATCCGGGGGAAGTCGGCGGCGCGGCCACCCCCGTGTGCTGCGCCGCCGCAAGCGCCTGGGCGTCAGTAGACGTCCTTGCGCGTGTTGTAGACGTTGAACTTGCCGGTGGGCGTGACGAGCCGCTTGTCGCGGATCACATGCTTGAGCTTCAGCGTCTTGTCGTCGACCACGACGATGGCCGACTCCTGGGCCTTGCCGTTCCACACCGAGAACCACACCTCGTCGCCGGCCTGGTTGTACTCGCCCTGCACGACGCGGCGCTGGCCCTCGGAGATGCCGGACCACTGGCCGATCGGCAGCACCTGGAACTTGGGCTCCGCCTGGCCGAGATCCTTGATCCTGAACACAGCGACCGAAGACGAGATCTCGGCGTCCGGATTGAGCGGCGTGTCGATGTAGAGGTTGTCCGACTTCGGGTGCGTCTTGATGAAGAGCGAGCCGCCGCCCTGGCCGGGCACCGTCTGCACGACCTTCCAGGCGTTCTGCTTGTTCTTCTCCGGGTCCGTGCCGATGAACGAGACGGTCTCGTCGCCGAGATGACTCGTGGCCCAGACCGGTCCGAACTTCGGATGGTTGAGATTGGCGCCGCGACCGGGATGCGGCGTCTGGCCCTTGGTCTCGATCACGCCGACCAGCTTGCCGTCCTTGGTGTCGACCACCGCGACCTTGTGGCGCGCGTTGGCGGCGACCAGGAAGTAGCGGCCGGTCTTGTCGAAGCCGCCGTCATGCAGGAAGCGCTCGGCCGAGATCGTGGTCACCTTCAGGTTCTTGATGTCCTTGTAGTTGACCAGCAGGATCTGTCCGGTCTCCTTCACATTGACCACGAATTCCGGATTGTAGTGCGAGGCCACGATCGAGGCGACCCGCGGCTCCGGGTGATACTCCTGCGTATCGTAGGTCATGCCGCGGGTGGCGACGACCTTGAGCGGTTCGAGCGTCGCGCCGTCCATGATCGTGTATTGCGGCGGCCAATAGGAGCCGGCGATCGCATACTTGTCCTCGAAGCCCTTGTACTTCGACGTCTCGACCGAGCGCGCCTCCGTGCCGACCTTGATCTCGGCGACGGTCTGCGGCGGATCCATCCAGAGATCGATGAGGTTGATCTTGGCGTCGCGCCCGATCGCGAACAGATACCGGCCCGAAGCCGAGACGCGGGAGATATGCACCGCGTAGCCCGTCTTGATGACGTGCTCGATCTTCTTGCTCGCCCCGTCGATCAGCGCGATCTCGCCGCTGTCGCGCAGCGTGACCGAGAACAGATTGTCGATGTCGAGCTTGTTCATCTTCTTCGTCGGCCGCTTGTCGACCGGCACGACGATCTTCCAGGTCTCCTTCATCTCCTTGAGACCGAACTCCGGCGGCTGCGCCGGGTCGTTCAGGAGATAGCGCGCCATCAGCTCCACCTGCTCGGCCTTGAGCTCGCCCGAGGTGCCCCAGTTCGGCATGCCGCCGGGCGATCCGTAGGTGATGAAGTCGCGCAGATAGTCGAAGCCGAGTTTCTTGGTGAGATCCGGCGTGAGCGGCTTGCCGGTCGCGCCCTTGCGCAGCACGCCGTGGCAGCCCGCGCAACGCTCGAAATAGATCTGATTGGCCTGGTCGAACTCGGCCTTGGTGAGCGCAGGATCACCGGGCTTGGTGCCCGGCTGCTCGACCTTCTTCTCGCCGAGGACGTCGAGGCTCGGCTGATACTGGCCGCCCGGCGTGGTGCGATGCTGTTGGAGGTCGGAGGGCGACGGCTTGGGCTGCGGTTGTTGTTGAGCTCCGGCCGTGATCGGCAGAAGCATGAACAGCGCGGCTACTCCGCCCAGGAGCGCGGCCGCCTGTGTACGAGAACATCGCATCGCGCGATTCTCCGGTTGCCATTACGGTCCATGACCTGTGCAACGGCCGCAACGGAGGTGCTTTGATTTCAGTCAATCGCACCGCGGCATTTGATCGTGGTCAAAGCGTCGCAGCCCATCATGTGATCTTCTTTTGCTGATGCGAGGTCATGTCGTGATGCGAAGAATGCGCGCGCTGTGCGCCCTCGGCGTCGCCTTCGCATGCACCGGCCCCGCGGACGCAGCGGACCTCAACGCCGCGACTGGCTTCTTCCCTGCCGAGACAGCCGTCATCGCGAATGCGGAAGGCACGCCGCCGGCTGCTGCCATCCGCGCGAAGGACGGTGCCCTTCTCGGTTATGCGTTCTCGACCCGCGATGTCGCGGGCTCGGTCGGCTACTCGGGACGGCCGCTCGATATCGTGAGCGCGGTCTCGCCTGACGGAATCATCCTCGGCGCGCGCATCGTCCAGCACGAAGAACCCATTCTGGTGATCGGCATTCCGCGCGAGGCGCTGGCCGCCTATGTGGCCGCGTTCAAGGGCTATGACG
>JAEYAU010000011.1 GCA_023404705.1 Pseudomonadota bacterium | reverse complement strand
CCGCCCCCCCCCCGGGGGGCCGGCGGGGGGCCTGCGCGCTGCCCCGCCCCGGCGCCGCCTCGGGCTTGGCGCCGAAGCCCGAGTCGTAGGCGGCCAGGAAGCCGATCAGGCCGTCGAGCCCGAGGCGCTCGATCTGCGCGCGGGTATTCACATGCGCATCGTTGGTCATCATGCCGAGCGCGAGGCCGCGCGCGGCGAGACGCGTCAGCAGGGCCTTCGGATCCGCGATGGCGGCGAGGTGATGCAAGGTCGCGTCGAGGAACAGCCGGTCGATCTCGTCGATGAAGTCCGGCGTCGCCGGACGGCCGAGCGCCTCGGCCCACATGACGCCGTAGACCTCGGTCTTCTCGATGACGATCGGCGAGTCGGGAAGGAAGCGCTGCTCCTCGGGCAGGAAGCGGCTCACGGCGACGAGGCGCGCGAAGGCGGCGGGATCGCCGTTGGCGAGCTTGTGCAGCACGCCATGCGTCGCCGGCCCCCAGGTGCGCTGGAAGTCGACGAGCGTGCCGTCCTTGTCGAAGAGGATCGCGCGGATCGTCATGCGATCAGCTTTGCCCCAACCGCGTGAGCGCGAAGCGGGAGATGTCGTGGCGCGTGCGGCCGTCGAGCGCGAGATCGGCCGCGATCTCGCCGACCACCGACGCGAACTTGAAGCCGTGGCCCGAGCAGGGCGAAAGCATGACGATGCGCGGATCCTCGGGCAGGCGGTCGATCACGAAGTCCTGGTCAGGCGTCATGGTGTAGCGGCAGGTGACGGCATTGAGCATGGGCCCGTCGGCGGCCGGGATGTGCGCGGTGAGCGCGGCGCGGATCGCGGCCTCGTCCTCGGGTCCGACCGGGCGGTTCTCGCGCTCCGGATCCATGGTCTCGTCCTGGTGCCCGTGCTTGGCGACCTTGACGCCGTCCACGCCGAAGATCGGGAAGCCGTAATGCTGGCCGTGGGCACTATCCAGGAAGAACACGGGGAAGCGCCCGGGCATGAACAGCGCGGGATCGCTCGGCTTGAACCAGCCGAGCACCTGGCGCGTGACACGCAGCGGTGCGGCCGGTCCGGGCAGCAGGCGCTTGATGTAGGAGCCGGCCGCGACGACGACGCTGCCGGCCTCGAACGTCTCATCGTCCGTGACGACGCGCAGATGCCCGTTGCGCGGCTCGATCGCGCGCACGGACACGTTCTCGCGCAACTCGGCGCCGGCGGCACGCCCGGCCGCCTGTTGCGCCGCCACGCAGGCCTCGGCCTCGAGGAAGCCGCCGTCGGGCTGCCAAACGCCGGCATAGTGGTCCGGAATGCGAAACACCGGGAAGCGCTGCATCACCTGCGCGGCCGTGAGCTCCTCGTGCTCCAGCTTGTGCAGCCGCGAGGCGCTGAGCGTGCCGCCCACGACCACGCCGTCGGGCGGACCGATCTCCACAATGCCCGTGACGTGCAGCAGCTTCCGGCCGGCTTTCTTCTCGAGGTCGCGCCAGAGCTCGTAGGCGCGGCGCAGCAGCGGCACATAGGAGGGATGCTCGAAATAGGCGAGCCGGATCACCCGCGTGAGGCCGTGCGAGGAGCCGCGCGTGTGCCCGGTCTGATATTGCTCGAGGCCAAGCACGCGCGCCCCGCGCGAGGCGAGGTGATGCAGCGCCGCGCTGCCCATGGCCCCCTGGCCAATCACGACCACGTCATAATGTGCCATCGCGTCCTCGGCTGCGTGTTGCATGCCAGATCGGCTGCGTCGATTTCGCGGGTTCTGCGTTAACCCCGATATCGCCCACATTCGCCAGCAGATTGAGCCGATCCGACATGCCGATGCAAACGATTCCGTCCGAACCGCAGCATCTCCGACCGCTCTGGCTCGCGGCCCTTCTGGCCGCAGTCGTCACGCTGCCGGCCCTCGACGAGGCGGCCGCGCGGCGGCATCGCGCCGACATGCAGAAAGAAGTGATCCCGATCCCGCGGCCGCGTCCCGATACGGCGCCGCCGGCCGTGAAGGAGAGCGAGCCGCCCTCCCCGTCGGGTCCGTCCGCATGCCAGCAGCGACTTGGCCCGGACCTCGCGGTGGCGGAGCCGCTGCCGGCCTTCACGGGGGAGAACGGCTGCGGCGCGGACGACGTGGTGCGGCTCTCGGCCATCATGACGAAGGACAAGGTGAAAATCCCGGTGACGCCGGCTGCGACGCTCAAGTGCAGCATGGCCGAAGCCGTCGTGCACTGGGTGCGCGACGACGTCGCGCCCGCGCTCGCGGCGCGCGGACCGGCGCTGAAGAGCATCGGCAATTTCGCGTCCTATGAATGCCGCGGCCGCAATCGCGTGGTCGGCGCCAAGCTCAGTCAGCACGGCCTCGCCAATGCGCTCGACGTCAGCGGCTTCGCACTCGCGGACGGCAAGATGCTCACGCTCACGGACCCGAATGCGGACAAGGAGCTGCGCGAGCGTCTGCGCGAGAGCGCCTGCGCGCGCTTCACCACGGTGCTTGGGCCGGGCTCGGACGGCTATCACGAGAACCACGTGCACATCGACCGGATCGAGCGGCGCAACGACTATCGCATCTGCCAGTGGGACGTGCGCGACGCGACAGTGGCCGCGATCCCGATCCCGCGCGAGCGCCCGCCCGAAGCGCCGCCGCGCCCGGACCGCGCCACGGACGCGCGCGGGCCGAGGTAGAGTGCACTCACGGCCCAGTTCCGTTGCGTTCCACGCGATTGAACATCCCGCCCTCCTCGTGCGACTAACCGAGTCCGCGCGAGGGCTCACCATGCAACAGTCGACCACCATGACGCTTCCTTCCACCACGGCTCCGGCCGAGCGCCCGCCGCGCGTCTGGGGCTTCTGGGGAACGGGCGCCTGGGCGCTCGCGGCCTTCCTGTTCTGGGCGGCGGCGCAGGTCGCGACCGTCGTGCTGCTGCTCGCCCTGCGCACCGATCTCGGAATAGAAGATTGGGAGTTCGCGAAGCTGAACGAGGCGACCGTGATCACGGTCGCGTCTGTCATCGCGGCGCCGTTCGAGATGGCGGTGATCTGGCTCGCGGTGCGTCTCGCGCGCACGCCGCTGCGCGACTATCTCGCGCTCGTCCGCTTCTCGCGGCGCGACTTTATCATCGGCTTCCTGCTGCTCACCGCGCTGGGCCTGATCTACGACGGCACCGTGTGGCTGGCGGGCCGCGACGTCATCCCGACCGTGGTGATCGGCATGTACACCTCGGCACGCGACGCCGGCATGCTGGTGCCCTTTCTGTTCGCGATCGCGGTGCTCGCGCCGGTGACCGAGGAGATCGTGTTCCGCGGTTTCATGTTCCGCGGCTGGAGCCAGTCGTGGCTCGGCATCACGGGCACGATCCTGCTCACCTCCGCGCTCTGGGCGCTGCTGCACGTCCAGTACGACTGGGATGGCGTCGCGCTGATCTTCGGCATCGGTCTGGTGTTCGGCTGGCTGCGCTGGCGCAGCGGCTCCGCCAGCCTGACGATCCTCCTGCACATGATCGTCAATCTCAGTGCGATGGCGCAGACCGCGGTCAAGGTCGAGTGGCTGTCGTAGGCGAGAGTTTCTCGACGCGATCGATCCACACTCCGTTCGTGCCCGCGCAAGCGGGCATCCAGGGGCAGCGCATCGGTGCGGCGCCTTCTGGGTCCCCGCTTTCGCGGGGACGAACGGAGACCATACGTCACTTCGCGGGCCGCGGATCGATCGGCACCGTGTCGCGCACGCCGAGCAGGTCCTCGATGAACTTGGCGCCGGCGAGCACGCGCGCATCGGCGCGGGGCGGCGCGACGATCTGCAGGCCAATCGGCAGGCCCTCGGAGGTGAAGCCGCAGGGCAGCGACAGCGCCGGACAGCAGACGAGCGTGATCGCATAGGCGATCGCGAGCCAGCCGACGTAGTTGTCAAATTCGTGGCCGGCGCAGCTCGCGACATAGCGCTGCTCGACCGGGAAAGCCGCGACGATGGTCGCCGGCGTAAGCAGCAGGTCGTAGTCCTCGAAGAAGGCGAGCATGCGCTTCGTCATCTCGAGGCGCTGCGCCTCGGCGCAGCCGATCTCCTCGACCGAGAGGGCGAGGCCCTTCTCGATATTCCAGATCACCTCGGGCTTGAGCAGATCGCGATGCTTGCGCAGCAGTCCGACCTTGCTGATGGCGAAGTCGACGGCGCGCAGAACCTTGGAGCAGTCGTGCGCCTCGGAGAGATCCGGATGCGCCTCCTCGACGATCACGCCCGCATCGGCGAGCTTGTCGGCGGCGCGGCGCGTGAGCGCGGCAACCTCCGGATCGACCGGCGTGATGCCGAGATCCGCCGAATAGGCGACGCGTTTCGGACGCCAGCCGGAGCGGGCCTCGGAGAGGAATGGCGTCGTGGGCTTCGGCAGCGAGAGCGGATCGGCCGGATGCTCGCCGCTCATCGCGTCGAGGAACAGCGCCAGGTCCTCGACGGTGCGCGCCATCGGTCCTTGCACGCCGAGGGTGCGATCGACCGCGGCGCCGATCGTGCGGGCGACGCGGCCGATGCTCGGCCGCATGCCGACGATGCCGCAGAAGCTCGCGGGGTTGCGCAGCGATCCGTACATGTCGGAGCCATGCGCGAGCCAGGCCATGCCGGTTGCCAAAGCAACGGCAGCGCCGCCCGAGGAGCCGGCGGCGGAGCGCGCCGCATTCCACGGATTGCGCGTCGCGCCGAACACCTCGTTGAAAGTGTTGGCGCCGGCGCCGAACTCCGGCGTGTTGGACTTGGCGTAGACGATGCCGCCCTCGTCCTCGATCCGCTCCACCATGATGTCGGACCTGGCCGGCACATTGTCCCGGAAGATCGGCGATCCGTGCGAGGTGAGGACGCCGGCGACATCGTTCAGGTCCTTGATCGCGACCGGCAGCCCCGCCAGCGCGCCGCGCTCAGTGGCGGGCTTTTTCATCAGACGATCCGCATGGGCGCGGGCGCGTTCGAAACAGAGCGTCGGCAAGGCATTGACCACCGGGTCCACGGCCGCGATGCGCTGCTCCAGCGCATCCAACAGGTCGAGCGGCGTGACTTCGCCGCGCTGCAGCCGGCCCACCACGTCGCAAGCGGTCGCCCGCAGAAGATCCTTGTTCGTCATTTCAACCCCTTCGCCTTTGACGCGCCGGCCCTCGACAGCCTATGACAATGTGAAACCCAGGATTCGCGAAACACGAGAGGTCGCCATGGCCCCGCTCAGCAACACCGCGGTTCGCGACATCGAGACCGTCGCTCATCCCTATACCAATCTCGCGGCCTTCCGCGAGACCGGTCCGCTGCTCATCGAGCGCGGCAAGGGAGTCTACATCTACGACAGCGAAGGCAAGGCCTATATCGAGGGGATGGCCGGCCTCTGGTGTACGGCCCTCGGCTACGACAACGAAGAGTTGGTGGAGACGGCCGCGGCACAGATGCGCAAGCTGCCGTTCTCGCACCTGTTCACGGGCAAGAGCCACGACCCCGCGATCGAGCTCGCCGAGAAGCTCAAGGAGATCGCGCCCGTGCCGATCTCCAAAGTGTTCTTCTGCAACTCGGGCTCGGAAGCGAACGACACCCAGATGAAGCTCGTCTGGTACATGAACAACGCACTCGGCCGGCCGAAGAAGAAGAAGATCATCAGCCGCGTGCGCGCCTATCACGGCGTCACCATCGCGGCGGCCTCCCTCACCGGCCTGCCCAACAATCACATCGACTTCGATCTGCCGATCGCCAATGTGCTGCATACGAGCTGCCCGCACCATTACCGCAATGCGCAGCCGGGTGAGAGCGAGGAGGACTATGCGACGCGGCTGGCGGCCGAGCTCGAGGAGCTGATCCAGAAGGAAGGACCCGAGACGGTCGCGGCCTTCATCGCCGAGCCCGTGATGGGCGCGGGCGGCGTGCTGGTGCCGCCGAAGACCTATTTCGAGAAGATCGGCGCGGTGTGCGCGAAGTACGACGTATTCATGATCGACGACGAGGTGATCTGCGGCTTCGGCCGACTCGGCACCATGTTCGGCTGCCAGACGGTCGGCTTCCGCCCGCACGCGATCACGGTCGCGAAGGCGCTCTCCTCGGCCTATCTGCCGATCGCGGGCGTGATGATCCCGGAGGAGATGTACCAGGCGCTGCTCATCGAGAGCCGCAAGATCGGCACGTTCGGGCACGGCTTCACGTATTCGGGGCATCCGGTCGCCGCGGCCGTGGCCCTGAAGACGCTGGAGATCTACCAGCGCGACCGCATCATCGAGACGGCGGCGACGCGCATTCCCCAGTTCCAGAAGCGGCTCAAGGCGCTCGCCGATCATCCGATGGTGGGCGAGGCGCGCGGCGCGGGCCTTGTCGGCGCGATCGAGCTTGTGGCCGACAAGCGGAGCAAGCAGTCCTGCGATCTCACCCGGGGCGTCGGCGCGCGCTGTGTGCGCTTCTGCGAGGAGGAAGGGCTGATCCTGCGCTTCATCTCGGGCGACATCGTCTCGATCTGCCCGCCGCTGATCATCTCGCCCGCCGAGATCGACGAGCTGTTCGACCGCCTCGGCCGCGCGCTCGACAAGACGCATGAATGGGCCAAGCGGGAGCAGCTGCTGGCGGCGTAGACTCGGCGCGAGACACGCACAGAGGTCGTCATCCCGGCCGAGCGAAGCGCGCCGCCGGCGGCCAAAACCCCCCCCG
>JAEYAU010000280.1 GCA_023404705.1 Pseudomonadota bacterium | reverse complement strand
GCGCCATCACCGGCCCCATCTGCGCGAAGGCGGCGCGGCGCGCGGCGCCGTCGGCGCGCGCTGTGCGCGGCGCCGCGTCGGGGCGCAGCAGCACCACGATGTAGATCGCGACCATGTAGAGCGCGGCCGCGAGAAAGCCCGGGATCATGCCGGCGAGGAACAGCCGCCCGATCGACTGCTCGGTCATGATCGCGTAGATCACCATGATGATGCTGGGCGGGATGAGGATGCCGAGCGTGCCGCCGGCCGCCACCGATCCGGCCGTGAGCCGGTCGTCGTAGCCGATCGCGCGCATCTCCGGGATCGCGACGCGCGCCATGGTGGCGGCGGTCGCCAGACTCGATCCGCACACCGCGCCGAACAGCGCGCAGGCACCGACGGTGGCCGAGGCGAGGCCGCCGCGCCAATGGCCGATCAGCGCATGCAGCGCCTGATAGAGCGACTGCGACAGGCCCGCGCGCGCCGCGAAAGCGCCCATCATCACGAACAGCGGGATCACCGAGAGCGTATAGGGC
Organism: Pseudomonadota bacterium; assembly: GCA_023404705.1. Lineage (GTDB taxonomy): Bacteria > Pseudomonadota > Alphaproteobacteria > Rhizobiales > Xanthobacteraceae > FEB-22. The sequence goes on along the minus strand of JAEYAU010000280.1, from coordinate 5,100 downwards.
AGCACCGTCACGAAGGGCTGCGAGCCGAGCACGAAGCCGAGGCTGAACCAGCCATTGATCGCGACGCCGCCCAGGATGCCGACCACGCCCATCGCGATGGCGACCGGCACGCGCAGGCCGATCAGCGCGAGCAGCGCGATGATCCCGACGGTTCCGATCGCGGCCGGGCTCATGCTTCGAGCCCTTCGACACGCCGCGCCGGCAAGCCGTCGCGAAGCAGCCGCACGAACACGATCAGGCTCGCCACCACCGAGAGCGCCATGCCGATCAGGAACGGCACCCAGTACCAGATCATCGGAATGCCGATGGTCTGGCTGCGGTCGCCGCCCGCATATTCGGTCATCGCCTGCTGCAGGCCGAACCAGAACACGCCGGCCAGGAACGCGATGCTCAGCAGCGCCGCGAAGGCGCGCAGCGCGACCTGCACGCGCACCGGCAGGCGCTCCACGAACAGGTCGATCGCCACATGCTGGTCGGTGACCACGCCATGCGGGATCGCCAGCATGGCGCCGGCCAGCACGCAGAGCTGCATGATGTCGACGATGCCCTTCACGGTGAGCGGGCTCACGCTGCGCAGGCCGATGTCCACCATGGTGAGGACCGCGCCGACCGCGATCGCGGCGGTGCCCGCGAGGGAGAGGAGGCGCAGCGCGCGTTCGGCGGGATCGCGGGACATGAGATTGACGAAGGCCTCTGCGGGTTACTCCGTCATGCCCGGCCTTGTGCCGGGCATCCACGTCTTCAAGCGCCGCACCGTTGAAAGACGTGGATGGCCTGGACAAGCCCGGCCATGACGCGCGTGGCGTCTCACTCGTACTTCTTCAGCGCCGCCACCATGGCGTCGTAGAGCTCGCGCGCGTTCGAGAGCGTCTTCGCCTGCTCGTCGATGTACTTGTCGACCACCGGCTTCATCTTGGCGCGCCAGGCGTCGCGGGTCGCGTCCGGCACGTCGCTCACGTGATTGCCGGCCTTCTTGGCGGTCTCGATCGCGGTCTGGTCTGTGTCCCTCCACCACTTGCCCCAGTTGGCCGTGAAGAAGGGCTTGCTCTCGTCGAACAGCTTGCGGATGTCCGGCGGCAGCGCATTGTAGCGCCGCTCGTTCATCAGCGTGTACATGACGACCGCGTCGATGCGCGCATTGAGGTGGTTCTTGAACACCTCGTAGAGCTTGAAGGCGCCGACCGGGCCCCACGGCATCACATTGCCGTCGATCACGCCGCGCTCGGCATTCTCGTAGATCTGCGTCGGCGGCAGGCCGACGGGCGTCGCGCCGAAGCCTTCCAGCATGGCGGTGACGCTCGGGGTCGGCGCGCGCACGCGCACGCCCTTGAGCTGCTCGAGGTCGGTGATCGGCTGCTTGGTGTGCACCGCGCTCGGCTCGGTGATCGTCAGGTTGAGGATCACCGTCCCGGGGAAGTCCTCTTTCAGCCGGCCCTCGAGCTCGGCCAGCGCCTTGGTGCCGGCCTCGGCCGATTTCACCGTGAAGGGCAGCTCCATCAGGGTCGAGCGCGGATGGCGCCCGCGCGGGATCGCCGGAATGCCGACCGCGATGTCGACCACGCCGGCGCGTACCTGGTCGAACTGCTTGGTGGCGTCGCCCAGCGCCGAGCCGGCCGCGAAGATCGTGATGTGCACGCGCCCGCCGCTCTTCTCCTCGATCGACTTCGCCCAGGGCTCGAAGGCGAGCTTCTGGATGAAGTGGGTCGGCGGGAACATGTGCGAGAGCTTGAGCTCGAATTCCGCCGCGCTCGCGCTGCCGGCGAGCAGGAAGCCGGCCGCGAGGCCGAGCCATGCCGATGTTTTCATTGCGTCCTCCCCAGAGGTTCTTTTCTAAGCGTCCACCGTGCTGCGCGCTTCCGAGAAGTCGAGCAGCTTCGACTTGTATTCGCTGCGCGGCAGCGTGCCGTGCGGCACCAGCTCGACCTTCGTGCTCACCACCAGCGCCGAGCGGATCTCCTTCTCGATGCGTTCGGCGAGATCGCCCGGCGCGGCGGCGCCTTCGGCGAGCTCCACCACCACGCGCAGCGGCGGATCCTGCTTCACGCCCTTGTGCGTCGGTCGGATCGAGATCACGCCGCTCACGGCCGGCGCGAAGCGGTTCACGACCTCGCGCATCGCCGAGGGAAACACGTTGACGCCGCGCACGATCAGCATGTCGTCGGTGCGGCCGATGCAGCGCACCCGCGGCGCCGTGCGCCCGCACGCGCAGGTCTCGGTCCAGATCACGACGTGGTCGCGCGTGCGGAAGCGCAGCAGCGGCGCCGCGCGATGCTGCAGATGAGTCAGCACCAATTCGCCGCGCGCACCGTCCTGGATCGGCACCGGCGCGCCGTTCTCCGGGTCGATCAACTCGAAATGCACGAAGCCGCGGGCGCCGAAATGCATGCCGTGCCGGTGTTCGCACTCGCCCCAGAGCGAGACGCCGATGTCGCCAATGCCCATCGCCTCGGTGACTTGCGCGCCCCATGCTTCCTCGAGCTGCGTCCGCATCGCGGGCTCGCCGCCGCCTGGTTCGCCCGCCACCATGATGTGCTCGATGCTGCTCGTGCGCGTGTCCATGCCGCGCTCGCGGCCCCATTCGGCGAGATGCAGTGCGTAGGACGGCGTGCAGGCGAGGATCGTCGGCTTGAGCATGCGCACGGCCGTCATAAGCCGCTCGGTGTTGCCGGTGCCGACCGGAATATGACAGAGCCCGAGCCGCGCGAAGGCTTCCAGCGCCGCGCCCGCCACGAAGGGCCCCGCATTGTAGGTGCTGACGATGCGCTCGCCCGCCGTGATGCCGGCGGCCGCATAGCTGCGCGAGGAGGTGCGCACCCAGTTCTGCAGGTCCTGCGCGGTGAGCGGGATATAGCTCGGCGTGCCCGTAGTGCCGCTGGTCGAGAAGATCCGCACGATCTCCTCCATCGGCGCCGCGAGATGCGTGCCGATCGGATGCGCCTCGCTGCGGCTCGCGCGCAGCTCGTCCTTCTCGGTGAAGGGCAGCTTGCCGATCTCGTCGAGGCCTCCCGCCGCGGCCGGCGTCGCGAAGCCGGCCTCGCTCAGCTTCTTGCGATAGAAGGCGGAGCGGTCGAACAGATATTGGATCTGCGCGAGATAGAGCGGCGCGTCGAGCCGCTGCTGCTCGCCCCAAGGGCGAGCCTCGACCTCGGGATCGTGCATCATGACTTGGCGGGCCTCTCGTAGGCGATCGCCTCCTCGCCGTGATAGGCCATCAGGAAGCCGATCGGCGTCTCCTGCTCCTCAGCGAGATGGCCGAGAATGCCGGCGGTGCGCGCCAGGATCGGAATGCCCTTGATGATGGCGGGCGGAAACTCGAGATCGAGCAGCACCGCTGCGATCGGCATCGACAGGTTCATCGGCATCGGCTTGCCCCAGGCGGCCGCGACCGCCGGGCGGAAATGCCGCGCGAGCGCCACATACTTGCCCGCGACGCCTTTCTCATCTGCGAGCGCGAGCACGCGCTCGGCGCGCGGATCGACCGGATGGTGGATCGGATGACCGAAGCCGGGCATCTTCTCGCGCCGCTCGCGGATGCCGCGCGCGATCGCGGCGGTCGCGGCTTCCGGCGTCTCGCCTCCCGCGACGCGCGTCTGCGCCTCCATCAGCACCTTGCCACAGAGATCGGCGGTGCCGAGGATCACGGTGCCACAGCCGAGGATGCCGGCCGCCACCGCGGCCTGCAGCGAGGCGGGATCCGCGTCATAGGTCATCCGCGCGGCTTGCACGGTCGGCGTCAATCCATGCTCGGCGATCCCCACCAGCAGCAGGTCGAGGAAGAAGCGCTGCGTCTCGGTCGGCTCGCGCCCGGTGACCAGGAGGAAGAAGAAATCCGTGAAGCTCACGCGGCCCATCAGGTCGCTGGTGAGGTCGCGCCCGCGGATCTCGATATGGTCGGCGTCCGCCGTGCAGATCGCGGTCTTCGCCGCGCCGGGCTTGCCGATCAGCATGCCGTCCTCCCTGTGGTCAGGCGCATCGACGTCCTTCCCTTTTGCTATTCATTTTTGTAGGACAATAATGATCGGCAAAGCGTTGTCAAACGCCGCGACTCGTCGGTAGGAAGGGTTGTGCTGGACGAATCGACCATTGAAACCCGCAGCCGCGGCAGCACCGTCGGCCATGTCGTCGCGCATCTGAAGGACGGCATCTTCTACGGCCGTTATGCGCCGGGCCAGCGGCTGATCGAGGCGGATCTCACGCGCGAGCTCGGCGTGAGCCGCGGGCCGTTGCGCGAGGCGTTCCGGCGGCTCACGGCCGAAGGCCTGATCGAGAGCGTGCCGAACCGCGGCGCCATCGTGCGCCGGCTGAGCGCCACCGAGACGCAGGAGCTGTTCCAGATCCGCAGCGCGCTCGAGACGCTCGCGGTGCGGCTCGCTGCCGCCAACATGGCGGCGCCCGGCGTTCGCGCGCGCTTCGAAGCCGCGATCGCGCCGATCTGGAGCGACCAGCCGCGCGACGCGCCCTCGGCCTATCTCGACGAGAACCGCGTTTTCCACCAGGCGGTCGCCGACGCCAGCGGCAACGAGCAGCTCGCGGCGATTGTACGTCAGCTGCAATTGCCGCTGATCATGTTCCAGCTATCGGGCGCGCTCACGCCCGAGACGCTGGCGAAGTCGAACGCCGAGCATCGCGCGATCGCGCAGGCGATCATCGCGGGCGACGGCAAGGCTGCCGCCAAGGCGATCTCGGCGCATCTCGACCGCGCCGCTCGCTTCGCGCGCGAGCTCCCGCCGCAGGTGTTTCGCACCGGGTGAGTTGGTGCCGCAGCCGTGCCGCACCCTCGGTCGGCTACTTCAAATTCATTTTCTGTTTTCCAGAAAACACCCTTGCGCCCGCGCGCGAGACGTGCATACTCGTCTCGTTCCTGCTCATCAGGGGCGTCACCGGTGCCGCCGAGACGAGAGCAGGGACGCGGTCCTCCGGCCAGGCTGGCAGCCGGCCCGGGGCGGTTCGAAGAACAGCCACTCCGACACAAGGGTCGGAGCGCAGGGAGCCTGCTAGGCGAGTTCCTCCTCTGGGGGATCGCAGAAGCGCTGCTTCGACGCCGTGACGGTCATGGGTCGCCCTAACCGGGACACAGGGACCGGGAACCGCAGTGGAGCG
>JAEYAU010000273.1 GCA_023404705.1 Pseudomonadota bacterium | reverse complement strand
CCGAAGCAGGTCGCGCCCGATCCCGACATGCGCGCGAGGCGGCAGGTCGGCAGAGCGCGCAGCGCGGCGAGCACGTCGGAGATCGCGGGCGCGAGCGTGGTCGCGGGCTCCTCCAGGTCATTGCGGCATGCGGCGAGCGCCTCGATCAGGGTCGCGGCCGCCAGACCGCCCAGCTCCGGCGTCAGGCCGGCCGCCGCAGGCGCAAGTCGGCCCACCGCGAGTCGGGCGAAAACATCCCGGGTCGGCACCGCGACGCCCGGATTGACCAGCACGGCGGGTAGCGGCGGCAGATCGATCGGTGCGGACAGGATTTCGCCGACGCCGGTGACGCGGCGCGGGTGCGGATCGAGACACATCGAAACGTCGGCGCCGGTCGCGCGCGCCGCGTCGTGAAGGCGCGGGTCGTCGAGGCCGAGCGCATTGGCGCGCGCGAGCAGCCGCAGCGCGGCCGCCGCATCCGAGGAGCCGCCGCCGAGGCCGGCCGCGACCGGGAGTTGCTTGTCGAGCGCGAAGCGGCCGAGGGTGAGGTTCTCGACGCGGTCCGCAAGAGCGCGCGCCGTCTTGAGCACGAGATTGTCGGCTTCGGGACCGGCAGCGGTCGCGGTCGGGCCTCGCACGGTGAGCTCAAGCGGACCGCCGGGACGAAATGCGAGCGTGTCGCCGAGCTGCGCGAAGGCGACGAGCGTATCGAGCTCGTGATAGCCGTCCGCGCGACGGGCGCGGACGTGCAGCGTGAGATTGATCTTGGCGGGAGCGAACTCGAGGGTCGAGTTCGCCGGGAGATCAACCACCGTCACCCGGCTTCTTCGCCTTCGCGGTGTCGCCGACCGAGGTCTCGTCGACGAGCCCGTTCTTCAGCTTGCCCTCGATCTTCTTGAGATCGTCAGCCTCGGGCTTGAGATCGCGCGCATGCGCCCACTGGAAATAGGCCTCCAGCGTGCGGCCGACCTTCCAATAGGCGTCGCCCAGGTGATCGTTGATGGTCGGATCCTCGGGCTTGAGCTCGACCGCGCGCTCGAGGTGCTTCACGGCCTCGTCGTACTCGCCGATGCGGTAGTGCGCCCAGCCGAGCGAGTCGACGATGTAGCCGTCGTCCGGCCGCTGCTCGACGGCACGGCGGATCATCCGCATGCCCTCTTCGAGGTTCACGTGCTGGTCGATCCAGGAATAACCCAGATAGTTGAGCACGTGCGGCTGGTCGGGGAACAGCTCGAGCGCCTTCTTGAAGTCGGCCTCGGCCTTGTCCCACTGCTTGGAGCGCTCGTTGCAGATACCGCGGAAATAGAACAGCAGCCAGTTCGGCCGCTCCGGCTTCTCGAGCGTCGCGATCGCCTTGCCGTAGATATCCGAGCACTCGCTGAACTGCTTGCGCGCGCGCAGGATGTTGCCGAGGGCCGAGATGGCCTCGAGATCGTTCGCGCGCTCGGTGATCAGCTTGTCGAGCAGCTTCTTGGCCTCGTCGGTGCGATCGAGCGAGTCGAGATTGGCCGCGAGCTGGATGTCGGCGTTGCGGCGCAGCGGCGAGTCCTTCGGCACGCGCTCGTACATGCGGATCGCGAAAGCCGGCTTCTTCAGGGTCTCGTAGAGATCCGCGAGCGTCAGCAGCGCGAGCGGATGACGCGGCGCCAGATAGATCGCGAGCTGGAGATAGACGAGCGCGAGGTCCTCGCCGCCCTGGCGGCCGAGCGAGGCGCCGAGGCCGTAGAGCACTTCCGCGGCGCCGGCCTGCGGATCGGCGACCAGCGGCTCGAGCTGCTCGCCCTCCTTGAGATCGTTCATCGCCGCCACGATCAGCGGGTGGCGCGGCAGCACCTTGTCGAAGCCCTCGAAGATCTTGAGCGCCTCGTCCTTGCCGGCATTGCGCGAGGCCCAGCTGCCGTAGGCCTGCGCGACGCGCAGCATGTTCTTGTCGAGCTTGTAGACCTTCTCGAGCCGGGCGCCGGCTTCCTTCTTGGCGCCCGAGATGTCGAGGATCATGCCGGCGTGCAGATCCTTGAAGATCGCGTACCAGTCCGGACCCGAGAGCCGGTCGATGGTCTCGAGCGCCTGCTTGGTCTGCTTGGCGCCCTGCAGGGTCCAGGCCGTGAGCAGCGCCGCGGTCAGGTCGGCCACCGGGCCACGCACCGACTGGGCGATCTGCTGGCGCGCCTGCGGATACTGCTTGAGCTTGAGGGCGCGCACGCCAAGGACGAGGCGCGCGATCTTGTGAGTCTTGTCGGCCTGCACCAGCCGGTCGGCGAGACGGAAGGCTTCCTCGACCTCACCGTCGGAGAGCGCCGCCACAAAGGCGCGCTCGAGCAGCACCGGGTTCTTCGGATCCGATCGAAGCGCCGCGCGATAATAAGCAGAGGCAGCCTCGGCGTCGCGATGCTGGCTCGCATGGCGGGCCGCGAGATAATTCCCGAGCGGCGAGACCCGAGCGAGATCCTGCTGGCTGGGGGCCTGCGCCGCGGCAAGCTCGATAGGCAAAGTCAGAGCTGCGGCCGCGAGCGCCGTGACGGCCACGCGCCGGGGGAACAGGAAGGGATTCACGGGTCAATGATCTCCATGCGGCAGGGGCAGGCGCCCTGCGGGATTGCCCTCGTGTAAGGGGGCACAATGGCCTTTTTGTGCACCAGTCGCAAGAACGACGCGTAAACCCCCGGCCCAGTGAGCCGAATTCACCAGCCGGATCAGGCGCGCCGCCGTCATCGGTAGAACGACTCATGCGGCGCGTCCCGCGGGGCGCGCTCACATATTGGGGTAGTTCGGTCCGCCGCCTCCTTCGGGAGGAACCCAGTTGATGTTCTGGTTCGGATCCTTGATGTCGCAGGTCTTGCAGTGGACGCAGTTCTGCGCGTTGATCACGTAGCGCGGTTCGGCGCCCTCCTCGACCCATTCATAGACCGCGGCCGGGCAATAGCGTCCCGAGGGACCCGCGAACACGTCGTGCTCCGATCTCTTCTGCAGCGCCATATCGCGCACCTGCAGGTGCACGGGCTGATCCTCCTCGTGATTGGTGTTCGAGAGGAAGACCGAGGAGAGACGGTCGAAGGTGAGGCGGCCATCGGGCTTGGGATAGGCGATGGGCGCGAACTTTGCGGCCGGGTCGAGCGTCGCGGAATCCGGCTTGCCGTGACTCAGCGTGCCGAAGAGCGAGAACCCGAACAGCGTGTTGAGCCACATGTCGATGCCGCCCAAGGCGATACCGAGCGTGGTGCCGAAGCGCGACCACAGCGGCTTGGCGTTGCGCACCTTCCAGAGGTCGCGGCCGATGTCGCTCGCGCGCCATGCCGCATCGTAGCTCGCGAGCTCGTCATGGGCGCGCCCATGGGCGAGCGCGTCGGCGACGTGCTCGGCCGCGAGCATGCCGGACAGCATGGCGTTGTGGGTGCCCTTGATGCGCGGCACGTTGAGGAAGCCCGCGGAGCAGCCGATCAGCGCGCCGCCCGGGAAGGTGAGCTTCGGGATGGATTGCCAGCCGCCTTCGGTGATGGCGCGCGCACCATAGGCGAGACGCTTGCCGCCCTCGAAGGTGTCGCGCACCAGCGGATGCGTCTTGAAGCGCTGGAATTCCTCGAACGGCGCGAGATACGGATTCTGGTAGTTGAGGTGCACCACGAAGCCGACGGAGACGAGATTGTCCTCGAGGTGATAGAGGAAGGAGCCGCCGCCCGTGCGGTTGTCGAGCGGCCAGCCGAAGCTGTGCTGCACCAGGCCCGGGCGATGCTTCTCGGGCGCGACCTGCCAGAGCTCCTTCAGGCCGATTCCGAATTTCGGCGGGTCGCAGTCCTTGGCGAGGCCGAAGCGCGCGATCAGCGACTTGGCGAGACTGCCGCGTGCGCCCTCTCCGATCAGCGTGTATTTGGCGCGCAGCTCCATACCGCGCGTGAACGAGTCCTTCGGCTTGCCGTCGCGACCGACGCCCATGTCGCCGGTGGCGACGCCCGTGACCTCGCCGTTCGGGCCGTACAGTACCTCGGCGGCCGCGAAGCCCGGATAGATCTCGACGCCCAGCGCCTCCGCCTTGGTGGCGAGCCAGCGGCAGACATTGCCGAGCGAGACCACGAAGTTTCCGTGATTGCTCATCAGCGGCGGCATCGGCCAGTTCGGCAGGCGCAGCGCGCCGGCGGGGCCGAGCCAGTAGAAGCGATCCTCGGTGACGGCCTGCTTGATCGGCGTGTCCTCGCTGCGCCATTCGGGCAGCAGGCGGTCGAGCGCGATCGGATCGATGACCGCGCCGGAGAGGATATGGGCGCCGACCTCGGAGCCCTTCTCGACCACGACGACGGCAAGATCCGGCGCGAGCTGCTTCAGGCGGATCGCGGCCGCGAGACCCGCCGGGCCGGCGCCGACGATCACCACATCGAATTCCATCGCCTCGCGAGGCGGCAGCTCGGTCTCGCTCATTTCTCTTTCCCGATCGGCTCGTCTTGTTTGGAGGTTTTCCACGATTTGGAACCCGTGACAATGATGAGTCACAGAATCCGTTCCGGGCGTTTCATCGCAGGGGTGGCGGGGCCCCGGCGGCGTGATAAGCCTCTCACCGATGACCCCGGACCGAGCCAAGGCCGCGCGCGAGTTGCTCGCTTTCTATCTGGAGGCGGGCGTCGATGCCGTGGTGGCGGACGAGGCCGTGGACCGCCTGGCGGAAACGAACCCGCCCGTACCGGACGCCCCTCCCCCCGAGCCACGGCTCGAGCGCAACGGCAACGAGGCGCGCTTCGAGGCGCGCGCGCCCGCGCCGCCCTCGCCTGATGTCGCCGTCATGGCCGCGCGTGAAGCTGCGCGCAATGCGAAGAACCTCGACGAGCTGCGCGCTCTCCTCACCGGCTTCGAAGGCTGCGCGCTGCGCACCACCGCGAAACAGCTCGTGTTCTCGGACGGCAATCCGCAGGCGCGGCTGATGCTGGTCGGCGAGGCGCCGGGGCGCGAAGAGGATCTCGAAGGCAAGCCCTTCGTCGGACGCTCGGGCCAGCTGCTCGACCGCATGCTGGCGGCCATCGGAATCGACCGCACGTCGTGCTACATCGCCAACATCGTGCCGTGGCGTCCGCCCGGCAACCGCACGCCGACGCCGCAGGAGTCCGCGATCTGCCTCCCCTTCATCCGCCGGCAGATCGAGCTCGCGAATCCCGACGTCCTGGTCTGCCTCGGCGGTCCCTCGATGCAGGCGCTGCTCAACATCAAGGACGGCATCAAACGCACGCGCGGCCGCTGGATGAGCTACGACACCGGCACGCGCGAAATCCGCGCGCTGGCGACCTTCCATCCGGCTTATCTGTTGCGCTCGCCGCTGGAGAAGCGTTTCGCCTGGCGCGACATGCTGGCGATCAAGAAGGCGCTGGAGGGGTGAACTCGATCGCTGCGCCGCTTCGCTCACTCGGCGTCATCCCGGCCGAGCGAAGCGAGAGCCGGGATCCATATCCCCTGTCTGTCCGCATCACGACCACCGGGGTTATGGATCCCGGACAGCCGCTGTGCGGCTTCCGGGATGACGGCGGAGTACGACGCTTGGCTGCTATCGTCGCGGAACTACATTGCGTATGATCCACTTGTGACTGGGGCAACCTCCCGGGAAACGTCCAGATGGACCTCGACCCCGTCCTGCTCGCGCGCATTCAGTTCGCCTTCACGATTTCATTCCACATCATCTTCCCGGGCTTCACGATCGGGCTCTCGGCCTATATCGCGACGCTGCTCGTGCTCGGGCGCGTCACGGGGCGCCCGCATTTCGACCGGCTGGCGCGGTTCTGGACCAAGATCTTCGCGGTGTCGTTCGCGATGGGCGTTGTGTCGGGTATCGTGCTTTCCTATCAGTTCGGCACGAACTGGAGCCGCTTCTCGGTGGTCGTCGGCAACGTCATCGGCCCGGCCATCGCCTACGAGGTGCTGACCGCCTTCTTCCTCGAGGCGACGTTCCTCGGCGTGCTGCTGTTCGGCTGGAACCGCGTGCCGCGCTGGCTGCACACCACGGCCGCCATCGCGGTGGCGGTCGGCACGCTCACCTCGGCATTCTGGATCCTCTCGGCGAATTCCTGGATGCACACGCCAACCGGGCACGAGATGCGCGACGGCATCGCGTATCCGGTCGACTGGTGGAAGATCATCTTCAATCCGAGCTTTCCGTATCGTCTCGCGCATATGACGAACGCGGCCTATCTGACGACGTCGTTCGTCGTGCTCGCGGTCGGCGCGCGCTATCTGCTGGCCGGCCGGCATCTCGACGAAGCCCGCACCATGCTGCGCATGGGCATCGGCTTCGCGGCGATCGCGGCGCCGCTGCAGCTCTTCATCGGCGATCAGCACGGGCTCAACACGCTCGAGCACCAGCCGATCAAGATCGCGGCCATGGAGGCGCACTGGGATGGCTCCAAGCCCGGCGACTTCCACATCTTCGCCTGGCCCGACGAGAAGAACGAGGTGAACCGCTTCGCGATCTCGATCCCGCGCGGCTCGTCGCTGATCCTCACGCATGATCCGAATGGGCTGTTTCCGGGCCTGAAGAGTGTGCCCCCGTCGGAGCGTCCGCCGGTGACGTCGGTGTTCTTCGCTTTCCGCATCATGATCGGCATCGGTTTCCTGATGATCGCGGCGAGCCTGTTCGGCGTCTTCCTGTGGTGGCGCGGCCGCTTGTTCGAGACGCGCTGGTTCTTAGCGCTCGCGGCGCATGGATGGTGGCTCGGCTTCGTCGCCATCATCGCGGGCTGGCTGGTGACCGAGTCCGGACGTCAGCCGTGGGTCGCCCACGGGATCCTGCGAACGGCCGACGCCATCTCGCCTGTCGCCGCCAGCATGGTCTTGAGCACGCTGATCCTGTTCGTCATCGGCTACAGCATCGTGTTCGCGATGGGCATCTACTACATCAACCGTCTCATCCACCGGGGGCCGGCCGGCAGAGCCGTGGAGCCTCCGGAGCACGGCACGCCCGTGCGACCGCTCTCGGCGGCACGCGACACGGGCCGCGAAGCCATCAGCGGGAGCACGTGAGATGGAATGGTGGCTCCCCGTCATCTGGGCTGGCGTCATCGGCTTCGCGGTCGTGATGTACGTGATCCTCGACGGCTTCGATCTCGGCATCGGCATTCTGTTCCCGACCGCGGAAGCCGAGCACGAGCGCGACCAGATGATGAACACCGTCGCGCCGTTCTGGGACGGCAACGAGACGTGGCTGGTGCTCGGCGGAGCCGGGCTCTGGGTCGTCTTTCCGACCGCCTACGCGATCATCATGCCGGCGTTCTATCTGCCCGTGATCCTAATGCTGCTCGGGCTGATCTTTCGCGGCGTCTCGTTCGAATTCCGCTGGGTGGCACGGACGAGCCGCCGGTGGTGGAATCTCGCCTTCACGGCAGGCTCCGCGACCGCCGCGTTCTTTCAGGGCGTCATCCTGGGCGGGATGATCCACGGGATCCGAGTCGAGAACGGCGCGTTCGCGGGCGGATCGTTCGACTGGCTCTCGCCCTTCGCGATCCTGTGCGGGCTCGGCGTGATGATCGGCTATGCGCTGCTCGGCGCGACCTGGCTGGTGATGAAGACCGAGGGCTCGGTCGCCAATCGCGCGCGTGAGCAGGCGAAATGGCTGCTGCTCGCCGTGCTCGCGTTCATGGCGATCGTGAGCCTGTGGACGCCGCTGACCTCCGAACGGATCGCCGCGCGCTGGTTCTCGTTGCCCAACATCCTCTACCTCTGGCCTGTGCCGCTCGTGACGGCGCTCACCGCCTTTATGGCGTGGCGCTGGCTCGAGGCGGGGCGCGACATACCGCCGTTCCTGGCCTCGATCGCGCTCTTCCTGCTCGGCTTTCTGGGGCTGGTGATCTCGGCGTTCCCCTATCTGGTGCCGTACGAGCTCACGATCTGGGACACGTCCGCCGCCCCGTCGAGCCAGCTCTTCGTGCTGATCGGAACCGTGCCGCTGGTGCCGGTGATCATCGGCTATATGGTGTTCGTCTTCTGGGTGTTCCGCGGCAAGCTGCGCGAGGGCGAAGGCTATCACTGAGCCTTGGGCTCTTCGGCCGGCGGCGACGCGGCGGGCGGAGCCACGGGCTCATCGCCGCGCGGGCGAATGACGGCCCAGCCGATGCGCAGCAGCGCCATGCGGCCCTGCACGGTACGCGCGAAGGCGCGCGGCACCTCCGGCACGAGATCCGGAAACTGCTCGGCGAGATGTGCGGGCGGAGTGCCGCGCGTGTCGGTCGCGGTCCACATCACGACGGCGCCCTTCTGGCTGACCTCGTCGGGACCCATCCAAGGCGCACGCTCGGGTTCGCCATCGAGATAGAGCTTCGGCCGGTCGGATGATGCGAATGCGACGAGACCGGCGGTGCGCGCGTCACCGACAACGATGGCGAGCGGCTTGCCGGTGCGGCGGCGGAACGTGTCGGTGAAGTATTCGGCCATCTGGTTGGCGGGCTTGCTTACCTCGAGCTCGACCGCGACCGTCCAGGGCAGGCTCAGCGTCGCGCCGACGATGATCGCGGGCGGACCCAGCAGCAACGCGAGCCAGACGAGGCTGCCGATGCGCTGGCGATAGAGCTTGATCGCATCGCCGCTCGCGACGATCACGGCGAGACCGGAGAGGATGACGAGCGGCCCCGCGCCGACCACGGGTGCTGTGCGGTTGAACAGCACGGCGACGAGCGTCGCCAGGAAGGCGGGCGCGATCGCGAAGAAGTAGACGTAGGATCTTGCGAAGGGCTCGACGGGCTGTCGCTCGAACACGGGCGCGGGCGTGCGGGCGCTGACGAGCATGCCGCCGGCGACCGCCATCAGCACGATGAGCCCGGCGTGACTGAACACGAGCCAGAGCACCAGCGTGAGCCAGGACCAGAGGCGCTGCTCGCTGACGAAGAGCTGCGCGAGCGTCTCGGCCGCGGGCAGCGGCGAGGTCCCGGTGCGGTAGAACCAGTAGAGATGCGGTCCGTTGACCGCCACCATGATCAGCAGCGCGCCCCACGGATCGGGCGAGCGCAGGCGCGAGCGGCCGCGCGCGCTCGCCGCGATGAAGAGGAAGATCAGCGCGACGAGGATCAGGCCCGCATAGGTCGTGAGGGTCAGGAAGCCGAGCGTTATGCCGAGGGCGAGCCAGTCCGCGCGGGTATTGTCGACGATGGCACGATAGGTGAACAGGAACGCGAGCGCGGTGAGCGGCATTGCGAGCACGATCGGGCCGAACTCGAGCGTCGGCACCGTGAAAGCCGCGATGCCGGTCATCAGCAGGATCGCCATGGCGGCGTGGGCGGCGCCGACGATGCGACGGCCCAGCGCGAAGACAGCCCAGAAGGTGACGATCACGCAGAGCTGGGAGAGAACATAGAGCGCCGTGATGTGCCGGCCGCCAATCTGGAAGGCGAGCTCGGCGAGCCAGTAAGTGAGCGGCGGGCCATAGGGCGAGCCGAGCAGCCATTCGCGGCCGACCGCGAGCACCACCGGGACATTGCCGGGCGGCGCCGCGTAGAACAGTGCCGGCACCAGCGTCCAGAGCAGGCCTTGAGCCAGCGTCGCGATCCAGAACATCAGCACGGGACGCGCGCGCAATGCCTCCACGATGAGAGACACGTAGAGCATGGGGACGCGCTGCGGGGCGGCGGAGGAGAGGACCGACATGGCGGCGGCACGCTAGCCGATGCGGGCCGGAAACGGAAAGCGGAATTAGTCTTCCAGCGGCAGCAGGGCCTCGGGCGTTTCCTCGGGCTGCGGGAAGCAGGCCGCGACCGGCGCGAAGGAGCGGCGGTGGTGGATGCAGGGGCCGAGCGCGGCGAGCGCCTTGAAGTGCTCCGGCACCGAGTAGCCCATATGGCGCTCGAAGCCGTAGCCCGGATGCGCAGCGCCGACCCGGCCCATCAGGCGGTCGCGCGTCACCTTGGCGACAATCGAGGCGGCCGCGATCGAGGCGATCTGCCCGTCGCCCTGCACGACCGGGATGCATTCGCAGTCCACCGCGATGCGATCGATGCCGTCGACGAAGACGAGACGCGGCTTGATCGCGAGCGAGGCGACCGCGCGGGCGAGCGCCCAGAGCGAGGCGCCGCGAATGTTCAGCACGTCGATGCGCGAGGGCGGCGCGACCGCGACCGCGACATGGGCGGTGGCGCAGATTTTGGCGTAGAGCTTCTCGCGCTCCTCGGCGTCGAGCTTCTTGGAGTCGTTGAGGCCGCGCGGAACTTTTTTCGGATCGAGGATCACGGCGGCCGCGACCA
The DNA here is from genome assembly GCA_023404705.1 of Pseudomonadota bacterium. Taxonomy (GTDB): domain Bacteria; phylum Pseudomonadota; class Alphaproteobacteria; order Rhizobiales; family Xanthobacteraceae; genus FEB-22. The sequence goes on along the minus strand of JAEYAU010000273.1, from coordinate 1,374 downwards.
CCGGGCCCGCGAGCGGTCCCCTGCCCGCCTCGTCGCAGCCCGCGACCGGGAAGATGCCTTTGCGCATGGCCGCGCCCTCGCGCCGGAAGGTCGGGCGGAGCTCGGCCTCCTCCAAGGGAAGGCGTGCGGATGCGGGCTTGCGACTCATGGCGCGATCCTGCGCGCCGTGAGCGGCTAGTCAATGGTGGCGATGCCGGCTGTGAAGGATGGGGAGAACTTCGACTCTTCGTAGGGCGGGTTAGCATCCGACAGGACGCGTAACCCGCCGTGGGCCTCGCAACACGTTCGTGCGCGTGCCGTGAGTCAGCCGGCGGGTTACGCGCTTCGCGCTAACCCGCCCTACGGTCAAAACAAGCTCAGCTGTTGCGGCTGCTTGCGCGGCTGGTCGAAGTGGTCGGTGGTGAGCTTGTGCTTGCGGCGGTTGAGGCCGAGCCGCTCGCAGGCGACCTCGAAGCGGCGGCCGATCATCCAGGCGTGCGGGCCGGAGCCCTTCATGCGCTCGCCCCACTTGGCGTCATAGTCCTTGCCGCCGCGCATCTCGCGGATGAGCTTGAGCACATGGCGATACTTGTCCGGATAGTTGGCGATCAGCCATTCGCGGAACAGATCGCGCACCTCCAGCGGCAGCCGCAGCAGCACGTAGCCGGCTTCGCTGACGCCGGCTGCGGCGGCCGCATCGAGGATGCGCTCCATCTCGTAGTCGTTGAGCGCCGGGATGACGGGTGCGACCATCACGGTGGTCGGAACGCCGGCGTCGCAGAGGCGGCGCAGCGCGTCGAGGCGGCGCGCCGGCGTCGCGGCGCGCGGCTCCATGGTGCGCGCGAGCTGGCCGTCGAGTGTCGTCACCGAGAGCGCGACCTTGACGAGGTTGCGGCGCGCCATGCGCGAGAGGATGTCGAGGTCGCGCAGCACCAGCGCGGATTTGGTGACGATGCCGACCGGATGGCCGGTGCGCTCGAGCACCTCGAGCACGCGGCGCGTGATCTCGTAGCGGCGCTCGATCGGCTGATAGGGATCCGTGTTGGTGCCCATCGCCATCACGCGCGGCTCGTAGTTCGGCGAGGCGAGCTCCTTCTCGAGCAGCTCGGGCGCGTCGGGCTTGGCGAACAGCTTCGACTCGAAGTCGAGGCCGGAGGAGAGCCCCATATAGGCGTGGGTCGGCCGCGCGAAGCAGTAGACGCAGCCGTGCTCGCAGCCGCGATAGGCATTGATCGAGCGGTCGAAGCTGATGTCCGGGGAGTCGTTGCGCGTGATGATCTTGCGCGGCTTCTCCTCGGTCACCGTGGTCGCGAAGGGCGGCAGCTCCTCGATGCTGCGCCAGCCGTCGTCGAAGGCGATGCGCGCCATCTCGTAGCGGCCGGAGGCGTTCGAGGT
>JAEYAU010000228.1 GCA_023404705.1 Pseudomonadota bacterium | reverse complement strand
TCGCCCCGCCGGTCTCGGCCAGCACCTTGGTGATCGCCGCCGTCAGCGACGTCTTGCCATGGTCGACGTGACCAATCGTGCCGATGTTGCAATGGGGCTTGTTACGCTCGAATTTCTCTTTGGCCATGACGGGTTCCTACATTCGGAAAGCGCGCACGGTGTAGGCGGCCTTTTCCCGGGATTCAAGGGCGAAATGCGCCTCGAGGCGCCCCCCAAGGCCTCTCGCCCGGCCTTCCGGCATGCGAAAGGGCGGCCTCGCGGCCGCCCCTCGCGTGTCCAACCCAGCCAAGGCTAGCGGATGATCTCGATCACGCGATCCTCGTCCGGATCGACCAGGATCACGTCGCTGCCTTCCGTGAAGTAGCGATAGCGCCGCACGGTCGGCACCTCGTAGGTCTCGGTGAACCGCTCGATCGTGACCGAGTCCGGCACCTCCTCGCCGACCTCGTAGCTGCGGCTCTTGCGCGTCGTGGTCGTGCGCTCGCTCTTGCGGCTCTCGGTCGCGTGACGGCGCACCTTCTCGCGATCCTCGCGGGAGAGCTCGACCTTGGTCGAGGACCGCTTGCCCGCGCCCTTGCGTTCGCCGCCATAGGGCAGCACCGCGACGATGCGATGGCTGCGCGGCTCGATGATGACGATCTCCTCCTCGACCACCACGTAGCTGTAGCCGCGATACTGCGGCACGATCGCCACGATGTCGGCGGGCAGCGTATGGATCCGCACGCTCGTCGGGACCACGGTGCCGACCGAGATCGAGAAGTTCACGTTGCGCAGCGGCTCGACATTGCTGCGCGCGATCACCTGGCTGATCTGCGTGCGCTGCTGCGTATTGAGCGAGACCGAGGCGCCGCTCGAAGTCGCGCCGCCCTGCGTCGTCTGCTGAGTCTGCGTGCCGGTCGCCGGCTGCTGCGTTGTCTGCTGCTGCGTGCCGGTCGAAGGCTGCTGCGTGGTCTGCTGCTTCTGCTGCGTACCGGTTGCGGGCTGCTGCGCATTCTGCTGCGTGCCCGTCGAAGGCTGCTGCGTCGTCTGCTGCTTCTGCTGCGTGCCGGTCGGTTGCTGGGCGTTCTGCTGAGACCTTTTCGCCGGCTGCTCGGCGTTCTGCTGCGTGGTCGGCGCGGGCTGCTGCGCGTTCTGCTGCGAGCTGGGCGCCGACGGCTGTGTCTGCTGCTGAGCCGGCGCCCGCGCGGCGGGAGCCTGTTGCGTCTGCTGCGTCGTGCCTGTCGGCGCCGTGCTGGTCTGTGCGCCAGCCGGATGCGCCGCAAGGACCAGCGCCAGCGCGGCGGTGCTCAGAAGTAAGTGCCGTGACATGCGAACCTCCTGTTGAACGCGGCGACTCGTCTCCGAGGAGACGCCGCCAAGTCGCACGACAACAACGCGATACCGGCATGGTTCCGGCGTGCGACATCGGGAGGCGCTGTTCCGATTCAGAACAGCTCATACGCCGATACCAATTACTGCAGCATTCGCGCGACGCTGGAACGTCATGGCCAGAATCGACGTTTGAAGATGGGCTGCAAACCAAGACGGAGAACAGCAGATGAAAGCCAAGCTTATTATCGGTTCCATCGCCCTTGCGGCGCTGACCATGCCGGCCTTTGCGCAGACCACCGAATTCTACGTCGTCCAGGATACCGCAACCAAGAAGTGCACCATCGTCGACAAGAAGCCGACGGCGACCACCACCACGATCGTGAGCCCGAGCGGCACCGTCTACAAGACGCGCGCCGAGGCCGAGACCGCGATGAAGACCGTGAAGGTCTGCACCACCAACTGACGCGTCACGCATCATGATCGCCCGCGCGGTTGCAGAACCGCGCGGGCGTTTCCTTGTGCGTTGATCATGCAACGTTCCGCCACCGATCGTGATGCGGAACCCGGAACGCGCTGCGGCGCGACACGTTGGCCTGCGAACCCGCAAAGGAGGCCCCTCATGAAGGCGAAACTGATCGCCGGTTCCGTGCTGATCGCCGCGTTCACGATGCCAGCGCTGGCGCAGGAAGAGTTCTATATCGTGCAGGATTCCTCGACGCGGAAATGCACGGTCGTCGAGCAGAAGCCGACGACGACCACCACGGTGATCGTCGGCAGCGGCACCGCCTACAAGAGCCGCGACGAAGCCGAGTTCGCGATGAAGTCCGTGAAGGTGTGTGTCGAGGACTGACGGCTCGCCACCCATCTCGACAGTGTGCCGCCGCGGTCAGACGACCGCGCCGGCTTTGATCCGTCTTCTGAGTCCCATCGCCAATCCACGTCATGACATGCGCCTTCGATCCCGCGACGCGTTGCGCCCGGGAGATGTGAAGCTTGCTCCTCCCTGAAGGGAGGTGGAGCGCCGAGCCGGCGCGGGCCCGCCGCGGCCGGCCCGGAGTGGCCGGAGTTTCTCCGGCCGGGGCTGCGCAAAGCGTGCGCCGCCCAGGGGCCCATGACGCGGACCCCTTGCGCCTCTCGGCGCTCCACCGCGGTCATTTTTCGGTCGGGCCGCTCTTCGGGGTCGCGCCCTTCCGGGCTGGACCTCTACAGCTGGCCTCACCAGCAGGCGGTCGTAATGCCGCCGGTCGTTGGTTCCCGACTCCGCCCGGGAGCCCGGGTTATCAATCCAGGCCCGCAGGGACCGCTCCCCTGCTCCGCCGCGGCGATACCGGTGACGCCCTTTGCGAGCAGGTCTGACGTGAGCATGCGCGCACGTCGCCGGGAGAGTCAAGCCTTGCTTCCGTTTTTCGGAAACTATTTTTCCTGGTTTTCAGAAATCTAGGCACGCCCTGCGGCGAGCACCGCGAAGGCCACATCGGGGGAGGTCTCGATCACTTTGAGCAGCGCACGTGCCGGACCGCGCGGGGCGCGCTTGCCCTGCTCCCAGTTGCGCACCGTATCGACCGGAACTCCGATGCGGGCCGCGAATTCGGTCTGCGTCAGCCCCGTGCCGGCGCGCACGCGCCGCGCATAGCCGGCGCTGTCCTCGGCGCTTTTGACAACAGGCGCAACTGGCGCGGGAGCGGCCAGCACGTCACTCACGGGGCGCTCGCTGCCATCGGCCAGGACCTCGACAATCCGGCCGTCCGCCTTCAGCCGTACGCGCACGGGTTCCTCCGCTGTGGCCCCGGCGGAGTCTAGCTGATTCGGGACTCGCTGGCCGAAACGAGGCGCCGGCCGCCAATTCAGCGCGTCTTCTCGAAGATCTCGCGGCCGATCAGCATGCGGCGGATCTCCGAGGTGCCGGCGCCGATCTCGTAGAGCTTGGCGTCGCGCAGGAGGCGGCCCGTCGGGAAGTCGTTGATATAGCCGTTGCCGCCGAGGCACTGGATCGCCTCGAGCGCCATCCAGGTGGCGCGCTCGGCCGCATAGAGGATCGCGCCCGCCGCATCCTCGCGGGTCGTGCGCCCCTCGTCGCAGGCGCGCGCGACCGCATAGACGTAGGACTTGGCCGCATTCATCGTCACATACATGTCGGCGAGCTTCGCCTGCATCAGCTGGAAGCGGCCGATCGGCTGGCCGAACTGCGTGCGCTGGTGCACGTAGGGGATCACCACGTCGAGGCAGGACTGCATGATGCCGAGCGGGCCGGCCGCGAGCACCACGCGCTCGTAGTCGAGGCCCGACATCAGCACGTTGACGCCGTTGCCGACGGCGCCGAGCACGTTCTCCTCCGGCACTTCGCAGTCCTCGAAGACGAGTTCGCCGGTGTCCGAGCCGCGCATGCCGAGCTTGTCGAGCTTCTGCGCGGTCGAGAAGCCCTTGAACGAGCGCTCGACGATGAAGGCCGTCATGCCGCGCGAGCCCGCGGTTGGGTCGGTCTTGGCGTAGATCACGAAGGTCTCGGCGACCGGCCCGTTGGTGATCCACATCTTGGTGCCGTTGAGGATGTAGCGGTCGCCCTTCTTGTCGGCGCGCGTGCGCATCGACACCACGTCCGAGCCCGCGCCCGGCTCCGACATGGCGAGCGCGCCGACGTGCTCGCCGGACACCAGCTTTGGCAGATATTTCCGCTTCTGCTCGGCGGTGCCGTTGCGGCGGAGCTGGTTGACGCACAGGTTCGAATGCGCGCCGTAGGAGAGTCCGATCGCGCCCGAGCCGCGCGAGATCTCCTCCATGGCGACGCAGTGCGCCAGATAGCCAAGCCCTGCCCCGCCGAACTCCTCCTCCACCGTGATGCCGAGCAGCCCGAGCTCGCCCATCGCGGGCCACAGCTCGCGCGGGAACGTGTTCGAGCGGTCGATCTCGTCGGCGCGCGGCGCGATCTGGTCCTGCGCGAAGCGCGAGACCGTGTCGCGCATCATGTCGACATCGTCGCCCAGGCCGAAATCGAAGCCACGCCAGACATTCGGGATCATGCGGGGTCACCTCCGAGCCTATTGTTAGCGCATGATTTCGCAAGACACGAGAGACGACCTCTGCCGTCATCCCGGAAGCCGCGAAGCGGCTGTCCGGGATCCATAACCCCTGTGATCGCGATACGGGTAGACTGGGGTTATGGATCCCGGCTCTCGCTTCGCTCGGCCGGGATGACGGCCGAGCGCGTGGCAGCGGCTAAGCCTTCGCCGCCGCCCGCGAGGAGATCAGGCGGGCCTTGCGCCTGGCGAGCAGCGCGTCGACGGCCTCGCGCGGCATCGGCTTGGCGAAGCGGTAGCCCTGCATCTCGTCGCAGCCGGCGAGGCGCAGCATCACGCGCTGCTCGTCGGTCTCGACGCCCTCGGCGAGCACGCTCAGGCCGAGCGCGCGGCCGAGCGCGACGATGGCCTGCACCATGGCGGCGGCATCGGCGGAGTGGCCGAGCGGGGCGACGAAGCTGCGGTCGATCTTGAGCTTGTCGAAGGCGAAACGCTGCAGGTAGCCGAGGCTCGAATAGCCGACGCCGAAATCGTCGAGCGCCATGCGCACGCCGAGCGCGCGCAGCGCATCGAGCCGCAGCTTGGCCTCGGCCGGATCGTCGATCAGCACGCCTTCGGTCACTTCGAGCACGACCCGCGAGGACGCGATGCCGGTCTCGCCCAGGATGCGCGAGACGAGCGGCACGAGCTTGTGGCTGCGCACCTGCACGGGCGACAGGTTGATCGCGATATAGACGCTCGGCCAGCGCAGCGCATCGGCGAGCCCGCGGCGCAGCACGAACTCGCCCAGCGCCTCCATCTGCCCGGTCTGCTCCGCGATCGGCACGAACACCGACGGCGGGATCATGCCGCGCGTCGGATGCTCCCAGCGCAGCAACGCCTCGACGCCGACGGTGCGTCCGTCGGCGGCCGCGACGATCGGCTGATAGTGGAGATCGAGCGTGCCCTCGGCCACCGCGCGCTGCAGCTCGCGCTTGATGAAGCGGCGGTCGTGGGACTCTTCCTCCATGGCCGGCTTGAAGCAGATGACGCGTCCGCCGCCCTGGTTCTTGGCGGCGCGCAGCGCGAGGTCCGCGCGCACCACGAGCTCGTCGCGCACCGCGTCCTCGCCCGACGCCTCGGCGAGCCCGATGCTGACGCCGTTGTGCAGCATCTGCCCATTGACCCAGAACGGCCGTGACATCACCTCGACGGCCTGCTCCGCCATGGCGGTCGCGGCGTCGGCATCGTCCGCCGTCATGATCACGGCGAAGTGGTCGCCGCCCCAGCGGCCCAGCACCACGTCGGCTCCGAAGGCGCCGCGCAGGCGGTCCGCCGACATCACCAGCAGCCGGTCGCCGCCCGCATGCCCGACGGTCTCGTTCACCTCGCTGAAGTGATCGAGATCGATATAGCCCAGCACGACGATGCGGCCGGACGGCCGCTCGCTCAGGACCCGGTCGATCTCCGCATTGAGCATGCGCAGGTTGGGGAGCCGGGTGAGCGGATCCTCGTAGGCGAGCGCGTGCGCGCGCCGCTCGCTTTCGGCGAGCCGCCGCGTCGAGCGGCGCACCAGCCAGACCGAGAGGCCGGCAAGCCCGATCAATGCGATCCCGACGGCAGCGAGCAGCGGCGCGAGCCGCAGGATCATCGCGAGCACCGGGCCCCGCCCCTGCCAGCTGAACCAGCCGACGATGCGTCCATCGCGATCGTGGATCACCAGGCTGTTGGCTTTGACCGAGGCCGCATCCTCGTTCACCTGCAGCCCGTGAATGCCCGAGATTGCCTCGAACACCTGCACGCGCGTGAGATCGAGCCGCGCGAACGTCACCAGCACGGGCAGCTCGCCGCCACCGCGCGCCGCGAGCGGCGGCGAGCGGACGGTCGCCACGGCCATCACGGCGGGCTCTCCGTCGATGCCGATGAAATCCGCCGCAACGGGCGCGATCGTGGCGCCATGGAGCTCCGGCGATGATGCCGCGCGCTGCTGGCGGATCGCATCCTCGGCGCGGAAGACCGCGGCGATCTGCCGGGCGGCCGCCGGCGCATCACTCTCGCCGGGCGGGAAAGAGGCGATCACCGCGCCGCTGCCGTCCAGCAGATAGGCGCGCTCGTGGCGATAGCGGCTCAGCCCCGTGGGCGCGAGCCGGTTGGCGATGTCGACGACCGTGATCTGCTGGTTCTGCCAGGCGACGGCCGAGATGTCGGCGGCGCGCCCGAGCGTGAAATCGGCGAACACCGAGCGGAATTCGTCGAGCGCGGCCGTGAGCGCCTGCCTTTGTCCGAGCTGCTGACGGTCATCGCTCTCGCGCGCTGTCAGGAAGGCGATGCCGGTCAGCGCGGCGCTGGCCAGCACCACCAGCACGGCGAGCGGCGCCACCAGGCGGCTGGCCATTCCGGGCGTCGAGGCCGCAGCCGAGCGCCCGCGCATCCGCCGCAGCATGCTGAGCAGCCTGCCCTGTCCGGCGGACCCCTGTGCGGCACTCATCGTTACTCGGCCGGATTCTCCGGCTGCCCCTCGCTGCAGCGCGACCCTAGGCCGGAATGGTTAAGGCGAGGTCAGGGAAGACGGTAAACCAACCGTAACCAACTGATTTTCCCGGTGGATTCAGTGCACTCTGGGCAAACTCCCGCGCGTTTCCGTCATAATCCCACACGATGAGCCATCAGCGCAGGCCGAACCACAGCGTGGCGATCCCGAGGAAGGAGAAGAAGCCGACCACGTCCGTGATGGTGGTGACGAAGGGTCCGGAGGAGACCGCGGGATCGACACCGAAGCGGTCCAGCAGCAGCGGGATCAGGATGCCGCCGAGGGCGGCCGCCGTCAGCACCGTGGTGATCGCCATGCCGACCACGAAGCCGAGATCGTGCACGCCGAACCAGCCGACCGCCACCACACCCAGGATGAGCGCGAAGAACACGCCGTTGAGGGCGCCGACCGCCACCTCGCGCAGGATGATGCGCCAGGTATTGCCGGTGCCGAGCTCGCGGGTCGCGAGCGCGCGCACCGTCACGGTCATGGTCTGCGTGCCCGCATTGCCGCCCATCGAGGCGACGATCGGCATCAGCACCGCGAGCGCGACCATCTTCTCGATCGAATTCTCGAAGAACGCGATCACGCTCGCCGACAGCAGCGCGGTGAGCAGATTGATGAACAGCCAGGGAAAGCGGCTGCGCACCGTGTACCAGACCGTGTCCGAGAGCTCTTCGTCGCCCTGGACGCCGCCGAGTGCGAGCAGATCCTCGTCCGCCTCCTCCTCGATCATGTCCACCACGTCGTCGATCGTGATGACGCCGACCATGCGCTCCTCGGCATCGACCACCGGCGCCGCGACGAGGTCGTAGCGCTCGAACAGGCGCGCGACCTCCTCCTGGTCGTCGTCCGCGAGCACGCGGCGGCGCTCGGGATCCATCAGCATCGAGATCGCCACCGGCCGCTTCGTGCGGAGCAGCAGGTCGAGCGCCACGGCGCCCACGAATTTCTGGTCGCGGTCGACCACGTAGATCTCGAAGAAGCGGTCCGGCAGGTCCTCGGTCTCGCGCATGTAGTCGATGGTCTGGCCGACCGTCCACGCGGGAGGCACCGAGATGAACTCGGTCTGCATGCGCCGGCCGGCCGACGAGTCGGGGTAGTCGAGGCGCTTCGCCAGCGCGACGCGCTCGGGCGGCGGCAGCTGCTCGAGGATCTCGGCCTGATCCTCCTTGGTCAGATCCTCGAGGATGTAGACGGCGTCATTCGAGTCGAGATCACGGACACCTTCCGCGACCGTCTCGGGCGGCAGCTCCTCGAGGATCTCCTCGCGGACCGTGTCGTCGACCTCGGTGAGCGCCGTGAAGTCGAAATGCGCGCCCATCAGGCGGATCAGCTTCGGCCGCAGCTCCGGATCGAGCGCCTCGATCAGGTCGCCGGTGTCGGCCTCGTGCAGGTCGCCGACCCGCTCGCGCAGTGCTTCGGAATCACCCGCCGCGATCGCCTGCTCGACGGCCTCGACATAGTCGGCGCGGATCGCGCCTTCCTCATCGCGCAGAGGCTGCGCCGCCTCCGGCGGCGCGGTCGCGGCAGTCTCCGGATCGTCGAGCATGCCGGACCTTCCCTTCTGGGAGCGTGAGCCGTTACGGGCTTGTACGACGGATTTCGCGGCGGGCAAACCTTGGCACGAGAGTCGCGTGACGCGCGACGTTTTGAAATCGTCATCGCGTCGCCGCACGCGCGGCCCGAGGGCGACATTAACTCGCCATTATGGGCCGGCCTCTACGGTGCCCACGGGACAGCCGCCATGTCGCGCGGCTCGGGGAGTGGTGCGTGCGTCGCGTTGCGTGTCTTGTCGTCTCGATCCTGCTTGCCGGTTCCAGTCTCGCTCGTGCCGCCGAATGCGCCAATCCGGACGCGCTCGGCACCGCGCGGGTGATCGCGGTCGATCCGCGCGAGCACGCGCGCATCGGCACGATGAGCTACGACGAGAGCCTGCCGCTCGCCGAGAAGGAGGTCGTGCTGACCTTCGACGACGGACCGATCGCGCCCTACTCCCAGCGCGTGCTCGATGCGCTGGCGGCCGAGTGCGTGCAGGCGACCTTCTTCGTGGTCGGGCAGATGGTGCGCGCGAGCCCCGAGCTGGTGCGGCGCGCGCATCAGGCCGGGCACACGATCGGGACGCATACCGACAGCCACCCGTTCCGCTTCGACACCGCGCCGGCCGAGACGATCGCGCGCGAGATCGACGCCGGCATCGCGGCGACCGCCGAGGTGCTCGGCGATCGCGCGGCCGTCGCGCCGTTCTTCCGCTTCCCGGGATTCCGCCGCTCCGTTGCGGGCGAGAGCGAGCTCGCCAAGCGCGGGCTCATGGCCTGGAGCGCCGACTTTCCGGCCGACGACTGGATGAAGATCTCGGCCGACGCCATCATTGCGCGCGCGCTCGATCGCCTCGATGCGCGTCGCAAGGGTGTGCTGCTGCTGCACGACATCCAGCCCGCGACCGCCCTCGCGCTGCCGCGCCTGCTGCGCGAGCTCAAAGCGCGCGGCTACCGTGTCGTGCATGTGGTGCCGGTCGATGGCGAGCACCCGACCACCGCGACGGTCGCGACGCAGTGGACCGGCAAGCGCGCCCGCGCCCGCCTCGCATCGCGCCTGCCGATCGCGAGCCCGGACAGCTTCGGCTGGCCGCGGCCCTACCGCATGAGTCTTCCGGGCGAGACGGCCTCCGCGGCCGAGGAGCCGGACGCGAATCGTCCGGCCTGGGCCGGCGCCGAGCTGCCCGATTTCGAGATCGCCAACCCGGAGATCGCGGGCCGCTACGGCCTGACGCAGACGGAGGAGCCGCAATCGCGAACCGTGGTCGCACGCGCCGACGAGGCGCTCGGCTCCATGACCCGCCGCCCGCGCCCGCGCGTGATCGCCCGCCCGCAGGCCGAGCCGCGGGAGCCGCCGATGCTGTTCGGCAGCCTGTTCCGTCCGTTCTTCAGCCAAACGCCGTGATCCGCAGCGGACTCGGAAACAGAAAAAGCCCGGAGAAGCTCCGGGCTTTTCTCGACAAATCCTGGTGCGGTCGAGAGGACTCGAACCTCCACGGGTCGCCCCACTAGCACCTCAAGCTAGCGCGTCTACCAGTTCCGCCACGACCGCATTGGGATGTGGGCCGGCCCAAAAGGGCCCGGCCTTGTGCGACGGCGCACGATGTAACAAATCACTCGGGAGGGTACAAGAGCGCCCGCCGGGTTCCGGCCGGCCGTTCCGCCTGCCCTCATGGGCGCCTGCGGCGCCGGAAGCCTTACCGGCGCTCGGGCGAGCGCTTGAGCATGGTCTTGATCTCGACCGCGATGCGGTTGCCGCTGACGATCACCGTACCCTTGGCGACCGGCATGTTGTTGGCGAGGATCTGCACCTCGTCGTCCTCGGAGGCGTCGAGCTCGATGATGGCGCCGCGGCCGAGGCGCAGCACCTGGTGGACCGGCATGGCCGTGGAGCCGAGCACAACCGCGATGTCGAGCGAGACCGTATCGATCGTTGCCACTGAATGTGAATCCTTAGCGGAGGACGTCTGGCTCCAACTCACCATGGGATGGTTACGAGGTGGTTAACGCCCCCGACCCTTCGGCCGGCATGCGGCCGGCGGTTCCCGCCGCGCCGGTCGCTTGGCGCGTGAGCGAGGGGCGCGTGCCCTACGAGAGCGCGCTCGCCGTCATGGACGCGCGGGCGGCGGCCGTCGCGCAAGACGAGGCGCCGGAGCTCGTCTGGCTGCTCGAGCATCCGCCGCTCTACACGGGCGGCACCAGCGCCAAGCCCGCCGACCTGCTCGCTGCGCCCTTCCCGGTGTTCGAGACCGGCCGCGGCGGCCAGTTCACCTATCATGGCCCCGGACAGCGCGTGGCCTATCTGATGCTCGACCTGAAGCGGCGGACGCCCGACGTGCGCCGCTTTGTCATGACGCTGGAGGAATGGATCATCCGCACGCTCGCGGGTTTCAACGTCACGGGAGAGCGGCGCGAGGGGCGCATCGGCGTCTGGGTGCGCCGCCCCGACAAGGGCGACGGCCACGAGGACAAGATCGCGGCCATCGGCATCCGCGTGCGGCGCTGGGTGACGCTGCACGGCATCGCGCTCAACGTGGAGCCGGACCTCGGCCACTTCGCGGGCATCGTGCCCTGCGGCGTGAGCGACCCGCGTTTCGGCGTCACCAGCCTGGTCGATCTCGGCATCCCGGTGACCCTGCCGGAGGTCGACATGGTGCTGCGGCGGGAGTTCGAGGCGCTGTTCGGTCCCGCTGCGAGCGAGGCGCGCGAGGCGGCGCTCGGGGCGACTCGCGTAGCGGCTACTTAGCGTCTTTTTTGGGAGCCTCGTCCTTCTTCGGCGCCTCCTCCTGCTTCGGCGCCTCCGCCTTGCGGCGCGCGCAGGTCACCTCCTTCGGCTGACAGGCCGGCCCGATATTGGAGCAGCTGTGCGACCCGTCGGCCTTGCGCATGCAGGTGCGGCACGCATCGGTCCATTCCTCGCAGCCCGTCTCGCGATCGCCGAAGGCGTGCAAGGACGCCGGCTCCGAGGCATGGGTGTCCGCCGCCGGCGTCGGCAGATCGGGCGGGCCCGGCAGATCGGTCGCCTGGGCAAGGCCCGTGAGCATGATCATGAACGAGACGAGCAGCACGGATCGCATCATCGTCACACCGTCGCCAGCACCGAGAAGCGCTCGCCCGGCACGCGCTGATCCAAAGTTCGCGCATCCGCGGCGTGCGTCTCGATCTGCGTGACGCGCGCCGGCGTGGGCCCGCGATGGCAGGCCGTGATCATGTCGGTGATCTCGTCGTCGCTGCCCGCGAACACGGCTTCCACACTCCCATCGCGCCGGTTGCGCACCCAGCCGGCGAGGCCCCTGGCATGCGCCGTATCCTCGACCCAGGCGCGATAGCCGACGCCCTGCACCCGGCCGCGAATGACGAGACGGCGAATGATCTCATTCATGCCAGCTCTCCGATGTCGACCGCGCGCGCCGCCCGGTAACCGGACGGCACCCAGCGGGCGAGCTCCGCGATGTAGCAGCCCGGAAGCCGCCAGTCGCGGGCCGCCGCGATGACGCCTTCCATATAGCCGGGCAGCGGCTTTCCCGCGCGCCACGCCCGTCCCACATAGACGAGCGCGCGCACAGAACCGCCATCGGCCCGCACGTTCAGCCGCACGCGCCGGTAGAGCCCGCTGTCGAGACTCTCATACGCATTGAGTGCGGCAAGATCGCGGGGCCCGAGATCCCAAAGCACCCCGTGCACGAGCCTGCCCGGCGCCCGCCGCACCGAGGCATAGCCGTCGCCCGTGATCAGGAAGCGCCAGCCCGCCAGCACGGCGGGCCCGCGCGGCCGCGCGGTCGGGCAGCGCCGGTCCATGGGCGCACGCGCCATGTTGGAGCCATACGCGAAATAGAGCGTCATGCCTTGGAGGGGCGTGTGCCCGCATAGAGCGTCACCACCAGCCCGACCAGGATCGGCAGCATCGCAATGAGCACCAGCATGGCGAGCAGCCACCAGACGGCGCCGAAATCGATCGAGCCCGTCAGGGCGCCGATCAGATAGATGAGGAAGAACACGCCGATCAGCCGTCCGCTCACCGGATCGTTGCGCGTCGCCTCCGGCGCATCCGGTCCGAGGTCGACGAAGGCCAGCATCATCAGCAGCAACAGCAGCACCGCGAGCCCATAAAGGATCGCGGCGCCCGCAGCGCCTCCGGTGCCGACGCCGCCGTCGCGCAGCCGCTTGGCGTGCAGCACGTACCAGCTCCAGATCAGGATCGCCTGCGCGAAGGTGAAGGGCCAGAACCCGGCCCGCGCGATCACGGGCAGATCCAGCAACGATTGGGAGATGAACGAGGCCGTATAGACGATGAGGACCGCGATCCAGAACGCGCGCGGCCCGATGCGCCCCGCGCGCGAAAGAAAAAGCGTGACCGGATCCATGACGCAGCCCTCCGTCCGGCATGATGCCTGATGGAGGGCTGGCCGCCCAGCGCCCACTTGCTCGCACGCCGCCCGTCACCGCGGCGTCTACGTCAGTCCGGCCTGCGCCGAGTCTCAACCGCGCGCTCAAGGGACGGCGACGAGCCATCGGGATTTTCCGTCACGCTCTCGTTCACGGCGCGGTCGACGCGCTCCTCATAGGTCTCGAGCGCGACGTCCTGCTCCTTGCCGGGGTCGGGCGTGCGCCCATCCACCGATGGCGGACGCGAACGGCGCGTTCCCGTGATCGAGACATCGTCCGGCGCCGTCGGCGGCGCGTCCTCGAGGTCGGGCCGCGTACGCGGTGGTTGCGGTGCCATGCGGGTCTCCTTGTTCTGTCGGCAACTCAACGAATGGACCGATGGCGGAGTTCCGCCCTCACGAATCCACCATGGTGCCGCCGTTCGGATGCAGCACCTGCCCGCTGATGTAGGAGCTCTCCTCGCTGGCCAGGAACACGTAGCAGGACGCGACCTCGTTCGGCTGCCCGGCGCGCTTCATCGGCGTCGACTGGCCGTGCTTGGCGACGTGGTCCGCGTCGAAGGAGGCCGGGATCAGCGGCGTCCAGATCGGCCCCGGCGCCACGCCGTTGACGCGGATCTTGCGGTCGGAGACCAGCGCCTGCGACAGCGAGCGCGTGAACGCGACAATGGCGCCGCGCGTCGCCGCGTAGTCGAGCAGCGTTTTGTGGCCCTGATAGGCCGTGATCGACGTGGTGTTGATGATAGTCGCGCCTTCCTTCATGTGGCGCAGCGCCGCCTTCGTGAGGAAGAAGTAGCCGAACACGTTGGTGCGGAAGGTACGTTCGAGCTGCTCGGCCGGGATCTCCAGCGGCTCGTCGGTCTCGTGCTGCTCGGCCGCATTGTTGACCAGGATGTCGAGCCGGCCGAACTCCTTCACCGTCTTCTCGACCACCTCCTTGCAGAAGGCTTCGTCGCCGACATCGCCTGCGAAGCTGATGGCGCGGCTCCCCTCGCCTTCCACCAGCGCCACTGTCTCCTTCGCGTCGTCGTGCTCCTCGAGATAGAGGAAGGCGATCTTCGCGCCTTCGCGCGCCATGGCGACCGCGACCGCGCGGCCGATGCCGCTGTCGCCGCCGGATATCAGCGCGACCTTGCCGTGGAGCTTGCCTACCCCGGGATAGCGCGGCGTGTAGTCGGGACGCGGCGTCATCTCGCTTTCGCGGCCGGGCTGGCGGCTTTGTGTCTGCGGCGGCTGGCCCTTCGGCTTCTCTTGTACGTTCATGGGAATTCTCCGGATGTTCGGAGAACGAACGCCTCATGCGATGCGGATGTTCCGGACTAACGACCGCGACGCGCGGCTCAGAGGGAACCCGCGAGGCTCGGCGCATCCGCGACCGAGATCAGCGTCGCGTCATTGCCCGTATTGCCGCAGACATAGTTCCGGCCTGTCGCCTTCGCGGCGTAGAGCGCGATGTCAGCGGCCTGTAACAGCCGTTCGGGCGACATGGTGCGCGCGTCCGCCTCCACCGCGGCAAGGCCGATGCTGACCGTCACCACCGATTTGGTGGCGAGCCCCGGATTCGGCAGCCGCAGATCCTCCACCGCAGCGCGCACGCGCTCCGCCACGCGCAACGCCGTCTCCAGATCCGCGCGCGGCAGGACCACGACGAACTCCTCGCCGCCGTAGCGCGCGACGAGATCGATGTCGGTCCGCACATGATTGCGGATCGCCGCCGCGATGTGCTGCAGGCAGCGGTCGCCTTCGGCGTGTCCCGCGGCGTCGTTGAGCGCCTTGAAGTGATCGACGTCGATCATCATGACGCCGAGCCACGCGCGGCGCGCGCAGGCATCCTCCCAAGCGGACGCGAAGGCGGCATCGAAATGGCGCCGGTTGAACACGCCGGTGAGCGGATCCGTGTGCGAGAGCTTGACGAGACGATCGTTCGCCGTCGCGAGGTCCTTCACGCGCAGCTCGTCGTGCAGCCGCATCAGGAACAGGCGCCGGTGCATGCGCTCGAAGCGGCGTTTCGCCGCGAGCGCCGAGAGGATCGTCACCGGGTAGAAGACGAAGAGATGCGCCGAATCCATGAACGAGTGGCCGCCGACGATCAGCAGCGCGTCCACGATCACCAGCGACAGCACGGACTGGATCACCGCGAACGTGAAGGAGATCGGCAGCACGATCATGGTCGCGAAGCTGACGAACAACGCGCTCGTGTTCAGGCGCTCGGCGTGCACACCGCCGGCCAGCATCGCGAGATAGCCATTGGCCAGGATGAACGCGATTGTGGTCGTGAGCACCGCCAGCCCGAGCACCCAGGCGGGCCGCTGGCGGTCGAGCACCGCGGCGGCACCGAGGAAGATCGCCGGGATCACGACGCCGCGCAGCAGCGCCGAGAAGGCGAGCATGTCCGGCATGATCATGGCGTCGAGGGCGATCCAGATCAGGTCCAGCCCCGCGACGACGGCGAGCCAGGTACGCGTGCCGCGGCTGCGGCTGGCCCAGGTCGACTCCTGATAGCGCCGCTCGAGCTCCGGCGGCAGCCGCAGCAGCGGAGCGCGCGGCTTGAGCCGCTGCTCCAGGGCGACGCGCAGTGCGGCGTCACCGGTCTGCGGCGCGGCGGCGTGGAGCGGACGATGCTGGGGCCGCGACGTGTCCGCGGCCGCGTCCTGCGGTTCCGCAACGACAGCATCGTTGGCCAGACGGGAGAGCATGATGGCTTGTCATGTCACGCCATCATTCAATGAAGGATTACACGCGCGGCACTTCGCCGGCGTGGCCGCGGGCGAGAGAAACGAATGGTAAGCAAGCCGTGTCGGGGCGCCGGCAAATTCGGCGAAACCACACGCAGGAGTGCGAAGGCCGGACGGCCTAATGCGTCAGGCGAACTCGAGGATGACGGCGTCGACCGCGAGGCTGTCGCCCGGTTTCGCGTGGATCGCCTTGACGATGCCGTCGCGTTCCGCGCGCAGAACGTTCTCCATCTTCATGGCCTCGACCACCGCGAGTGTTTCACCCGCCTTGACCTCTTGTCCCTGCGTCACCGCGATGGTGCGCACGAGACCCGGCATCGGGCACAGCACTTTCTTGCCGCTGTCCGCCTCTTCCTTGACGGGCATCAAGCGCGCATAGGCCGCCTCGCGCTCGGTGTAGACCCAGGTCTTCGCCTGCGCGCCGCGGAAGCTGAGGTCGAACCCATTGGGAATGCTGCGGACCTGCAGCGCCACCGCCTGCTCGTTCACATAGCCGTTCCAGACGATGTCGCCCGGGATCCAATCGGACTCGATGGCGTAGACCTTCTCCTCATTCGGCGGCAGGAACCTGACCACGATCTGGTCGCCCCCGCGATCGACCTCCAGCTTGAGCTCGCGATCGTTCACTTGCACGGCACGCCGGCGCTCGCGCGTCACGGCGCGGCCCGGCATCTGCCCCGAGATCAGGCGGCGGCGTTCGCCGACCACGCGATCCATGGCCGCGGCGACGGCCGCGATGATCTGCGCGGTCTCGCCATCGGCCGCGATCGGATGGAAGCCATCCGGATATTCCTCGGCGATGAAACCGGTCGAGAGCCTGCCGGCCTGCCAGCGCGGGTGCTGCATCAGCGCGGCGAGGAACGGGATGTTGTGGCGGATGCCCTCGATGCCGAAGGCGTCGAGGGCGTCGGCCTGCGCCGCGATCGCGGCGCTGCGGCTCGGCGCATGGGTGACGAGCTTGGCGATCATCGGATCGTAGTGGATCGAGATCTCGCCGCCTTCGTAGACGCCGGTGTCGTTACGCACCGTGATGCCGTCGTGGCTCTCCTCCTCGGGCGGCCGATACTTCACGAGCCGGCCGATCGACGGCAGGAAGTTGCGGGTCGGGTCCTCCGCATAGATGCGGCTCTCCACCGCCCAGCCCTTGAGCTTCACGTCGCTCTGCTTGAGCGTGAGCTTCTCGCCGGTCGCGACGCGGATCATCTGCTCGACCAAATCGATGCCGGTGACGAGCTCGGTCACCGGATGCTCGACCTGCAGCCGTGTATTCATCTCCAGGAAATAGAAGCTCTTGTCCTGGCCCGCGACGAATTCCACGGTGCCGGCCGAGTCGTAGCCGACCGCCTTGGCGAGCGCGACCGCTTGCGCGCCCATCTTCTCGCGCGTCGCCGCGTCGAGCAGCGGGCTCGGCGCTTCTTCGACGACCTTCTGGTTGCGGCGCTGGATCGAGCACTCGCGCTCGCCGAGATGAATGACGTTGCCGTGCTTGTCCCCCAGCACCTGGATCTCGATGTGGCGCGGATCGATGATGAACTTCTCGATGAACACGCGGTCGTCGCCGAAGGACGACTTCGCCTCCGAGCGCGCGCGCGCGAAACCTTCGGCGACCTCGCGGGTCGAATAGGCGATGCGCATGCCCTTGCCGCCGCCGCCCGCCGAGGCCTTGATCATGACCGGGAAGCCGATCTCCTCTGCGATCTGCACGGCCTCCTTATCGTCGGCGATGACGCCGAGGTGGCCTGGGACGGTCGAGACCTTTGCGGCCGCGGCCGCCTTCTTGGACTCGATCTTGTCGCCCATGGCGGCGATCGCCTTCGGGTTCGGCCCGATGAAGACGATGCCGGCCTTTTGGAGCGCCACCGGAAAGGCCTCGCGTTCCGACAGGAACCCGTAGCCCGGATGCACCGCTTCGGCGCCGGTGCGCTTACAGGCATCCACGATGCGGTCGATCAGCAGGTAGCTCTCGGCCGCGGCCGGCGGGCCGATATGGACGGCCTCGTCGGCCATGTCCACGTGCAAGGCGTCCTTGTCGGCGTCGGAATAGACCGCCACCGTCGAGATCCCCATGCGCCGCGCGGTCTTGATGATGCGGCACGCGATCTCGCCGCGGTTGGCGATCAGGATGCGCTTGAACATGCGGGACGGGTTCCTTCGATGGGCCGCGTCCCCCGGCTTTGCGGTCCGGACGGCGAATTGTCAACTTTCAGTCGCCGAGCGCCAGGACGGCCGTCAGCCATAGCCCGGCACCCGCGGCCACGAAGGAAAGGAACGTCACGGCCGCGATGTGGAGCGCGAAGGCACCGCGCCCGCCGACCGCGCCGATCGCGAGCTTCGCCAGCATGTTGCTCGCGACCGCCGCGAGGATCGCGGTGCCCGCCGTGGTGACGGCCAGTGTCTGCGGCGCGAGGCCCGCGATCGACACCGTCACGGCATCCACGTCCGCAAGCCCGGTCGCGATCGCGGTCACGAGCGCGCCGGCCGCGCCATACCGCTCGCTCAACAGCCGTGCCACCACGCTGATGACGCCGAGCAGCAAGGCGAAGCTCAGCACCGCGCGCAGCTCGAAAGGATTGCGCAGCTCGATCTTGCGCTCGATGTCCTCGGCGGCGCGTGGATCGGCCAGCACGAACGCCGTGATGGCGCAGACCGCGGCTGCGGCCAGCAGCGGCACCGCTGTGACCGCGATCAGGGCCGGGTTGAGCACGGCGACAATCGCCAGCGTCCGCAGCATCGACACCGCGCTCGCCAGCATGGCGCCACCCGCCAGCACGCGCGCCTCCTGCTCGCCGCGTGCGGCGCGCCGCGCATTGGTGGCCATCACGGCCGTCGAGGAAACGAGACCGCCGGCGGCGGCCGCGAGCAGCACGCCCTGGCGCGCGCCGAACACCTTGATGGCCGCGTAACCCACGAAGGAGACGGCCGCGAGCACGATCGCGACGATCCAGATCTGGCGGAGATTGACGCCGCCGAGGGCGTCGACCGGATGGTCCGGCACCAGCGGCAGTGCCACGAAGGTCATCGCCAGCAGCATCAGGCCCGAGCGCAGCTCGCGCCAGGTGAGCCGCTCGACCCAGCCATGCAGCCGCTCGCGCGCCGCAAGCAGCAGCGTTGCGGCGACACCCGCAGCCGCCGCGATGGTCTGCTCGCCGATCAGCGCATAAGCACCGAGCGCGAAGGTGAGCATGCCGGCGACTGCGGTCGTGGCCGAGAACGTGCCTTCCGCCTTGTTCTCTTCGCGGCTGAACAGGGCGAACACGGTCGCGAAGGCCGCAAAGCCGAGGCCGAGCACGAGCCCCCCTCCCGCGCTCGCCGCGCCGCCCAGCGCGGTGG
>JAEYAU010000080.1 GCA_023404705.1 Pseudomonadota bacterium | reverse complement strand
TCCACCACCTGCCCGGCCTCGAAAGCCTCCGGCACGGTGACGAAGAGGCGCCGGGCGCCGGCGATGTTGCCCAGGGCGAGGACCTGCGGATCGGCGGCATTGCCCTCGATCACCTCCGCCCCGGCGGCCCGGGCGCGCTCCAGCGAATCCTCCCGGTCGTCGAAGACCAGGACCGGCCGGCCCGCCTCCAGCAGCCCGTCGCCGACGATCCGGCCGACGCGGCCATAGCCGATCAGCACGTCGTGGTCGGCCAGGGTGGTCGCCGTCTGCTCGCCGGGGCCGGGGATCTCCTCCTGCACCCGCTCCATCGCCGAGGCGTCGGCCGGGGCGGCAACGGCCACCTCCTCCTTCGGATAGCGGCGGGCAGGGCGGCGCTCGGCCAGGGCGAAGATGAAGGGGTTCAGGAAGATCGAGAGGATGGCGCCGGCCAGGACCAGGTCGCGCCCTTCCTCCGGCAGCAGCTTCATGCTGACGCCCAGGCCGGCCAGGATGAAGGAGAACTCGCCGATCTGCGAGAGGCTGACCGCGAGGGCGAGCGCGGTCCCCAGCGGCGTGCGAAACGCGAGCAGCACGGCCGCCGCTGCGGCGGCGTTTCCGATGATCACGATCAGGAAGGTCGCCACCGTCGCGCCGGGCTCGCGCACCACGATGCTCGGGTCGAACAGCATGCCGACCGAGACGAAGAACAGCACCGCGAAGGCGTCGCGCAGCGGCAGCGTTTCCTGCGCGGCCTGATGGCTGAGCTGCGACTCGGCCAGCACCATGCCGGCGAAGAAGGCGCCGAGCGCGAAGGAGACGCCGAACAGCTCGGCGGAGCCGAAGGCGATGCCGAGCGAGACCGCGAGCACCGCGAGGCGGAACAGCTCGCGCGAGCCGGTATGTGCCGCATAGTGCAGGATCGACGGTACGAGCAGACGCCCGACGCCGAGCACCACGACGACGAAGGCCGCGACCTTCAGGAAGGTGAGGGCGAGCGTGCCCTCGAGCGTCTCGGGCACGAAGCCGAGAAGACTGCTCGAGCCCGACAGGCCCTCGGTGCGACCACCGAAAAGCCCGGCCACCGTCGGCAGCAGCACGAGCACGAGAATCATGGCGAGGTCCTGGACGATCAGCCAGCCGACCGCGATGCGGCCACGATCGGTCTGGATCAGGCGCCGCTCCTGCAGCGCGCGCAACACCACGACCGTGCTCGCGACGGAAAGCGAGATGCCGAAGATCACGCCCGCGCCGGTGCTCCAGCCGAGCAGCCTGGCAAGCCCAAGGCCGAGCAGGGTGACGAAGGTCATCTGGACGATCGCGCCCGGCACCGCGATGGCACGCACCGACATCAGATGGGTTGGGGAGAAATGCAGGCCGACGCCGAACATCAGGAGCACGATGCCGAGCTCGGCGAGCTGGGTGGCGATCGCCTGATCGGCGACGAAGCCGGGCGTGAAGGGGCCGATGATGACGCCGGCGACAAGATAGCCGGCCAGCGGCGAGAGCCGCAGGCGGTTCGCCACGGCTCCGAACAGGAAAGCGAGGCAGAGCCCGGCCACGAGGGTAGTGATCAACGGGCTGCCGTGGGGCATTGGTCCTCCATGCGGTGCGGGCTCACCTTTCTTAAGGGGCACTCGGCACAGCGTCGAGTGCGCGCAGGCGAGCTTTTGCTTCACGACCCTGCGGTCCAGGCCCTATCCTGCGCTCTCCTGAAAATTCGGCGATTCGGAGCGATGGGTGGCCGTCGACAGCGCGGACATATCGGCACTCAAGGATGTCATGGTCTTCCTGGCCAGCGCCGGCATCGCGGTGCCGCTGTTCCACCGTCTACGCATCAACCCGGTGATCGGCTTCATGCTGGCGGGTATCGCGGTCGGCCCGCACGGGCTCGGCGCCTTCCTGGACCGTGCGCCGTGGCTCGCCTACCTGACGATCACGGACCAGCACCGGGTCGAACTCATCGGCGAGCTCGGCGTCGTCTTCCTGATGTTCATGATCGGGCTCGATCTCGCCTTCCCGCGGCTATGGTCGATGCGGCGGCAAGTGTTCGGCCTTGGCCTTGCCCAGGTGCTGCTGACCACCGTGTCGGTCGCCGCGCTCGCCCTGGCGCTCGGGCAGGGGCTCGGTGCGGCTGCGATCATCGGCATCGCGCTCAGCTTCTCGTCCACCGCCATCGTGATGCAGCTCCTGATCTCAGAGCACCGCTTCGGCACCACGGAAGGGCAAGCCGCCTTCGCGGTGCTGCTCTGCCAGGATCTGATGGTGGTCCCGGCATTGTTCGCCATCACGGTCATCGGCGCGGGAGCGGGCGGCACCGATATGCCGGGTGCATTCGCGCTCGCGATTCTGCGGGCGGTTGTCGCGGTCGCGGTGGTGCTGCTGGTCGCGCGCGTCGCGGTGCGGCCGCTGCTGCGCATGGCCGCCAAGCCAGGCAACCATGAGCTGTTCGTCGCCGAGGTGCTGCTGGTGATCCTCGGCACGGCCATCGTCACATCGCAGGCGGGACTGTCGATGGCGCTCGGCGCCTTCGTCGCCGGACTCGTGCTCGCCGATACGGAATACCGGCACCAGATCGAGGTGGACATCGAGCCGTTCAAGGGCCTGCTGCTCGGCGTGTTCTTCCTGGCGATCGGCCTCAACCTCGATCTCTCCGCCGTGTGGGACAATCTCGGCGCCGTCCTGCTGCTCACCCTTGCCATCCTGGTCGTCAAAGCGATCGTCGCCTTCGCGGTGGCGACGCCGTTCGGGCTCGGGCGCGGCATTGCGGCGGAAGCCTCGCTGCTGCTCGCCCATGGCGGCGAGTTCACCTTGGTCGTGGTGAGCCTCGCGGCCGCGCAGAGCCTGATCGAGCCACGCGTCGCGCAGATCGTCCTCGCCGCGACCGTGGTCAGCATGGCGCTGGTGCCGATGCTGGCGGAGCTCGGCCAGCGCATCTCGGCCTGGCTCGAGGGCCTGCAGTTCACCGGGCCGATCCTCGCCACCAGCGACCGCGACGGCCCGGTGATCATCGGCGGCTTCGGCCGGGTGGGCGAGGCGGTCGCGCGTGTGATGGAGGCGGAGGATGTGCCCTATCTCGCGCTCGAGGCGGATCCGGGACGCGTCGGTGCTGCGCGCAAGCGCAAGCTGCCGGTGTTCTTCGGCGATGCCTCCCGCGCCGACGTGCTGCAGCGGGCCGGCGCCAACCGGGCGCAGGCCTTCGTGGTCACGCTCGACGATGCGCTGGCGGTCGACCGCATGGTGCGCGCGATCCGGCGCGAGTGGCCGGATACGCCGATCTTCGCCCGTGCCAAGGACTGGCGACATGCGGTGCATCTGCAGCGGCTCGGCGTCGCCGACGTGATTCCGGAAGCCGTGGAGGGCAGCCTGCAGCTCGCGGGCCGCGTGATGGAAGGGCTGGGCTTCGCCGAGGAGCAGATCGACAAGCGGCTGGACACCGAACGCGCCTACGAGCGGGCGCTGCATCAGCGGGACGATGCCTCACCGTGACGCGCGTGCACGAGCGAGCGGCGCGATCAGCTCGATCCGGTTGGTCCACACGCCGCCCGTGAAGCGCTTCGGCAGCTGACCGAACTCGTCGGCATCGTCGATGCCGCGAGAGAAGTCTTCGCCGGCCCACGGGCCGACCACGAACACTTCGGTGCCGGCGCGCCGCATGCGATCGAGAAAGCGGTCGGGCCAGCCCCAGAGCCAGTGCGCATAGTTGACGGGCACCAGCACGACGGAGTTGCGGCAAGCGGCGGGGACGAGGCCGCTCCAGCCGAGCCCGAGATAAGTCTTGAGGCAGGACTTGAGACGATGGCCCGTCATGGTGCGCACGGTGGGCAGGCGCTCGGCGACGCGGGTGACCGGGCGCTCGCCGCCGTAGACCATCAGCATGGCGAGCCGGTCCGGCGGAAGCTGTGCGAGCCGTGCGACGAGACGGTCGCCTTCCGCCGGGTCGTTGCCTTTCACATGGATGAGGAAGCGCTTGTCGGGAAAGCGCGCGAGCACCTCGTCGAGCGACGGCATCTGGCCGGCGCCCTTGCCGCGGAACGGGAAGGTCCTGCCGTCGACCGTATAGCCGTAAGCGATGTCGAGCGCCTTGAGCTCGGCGAGGCTGTGCTGACGCGTGACGCCCGTGCCATTGGTACGGCAGTCGAGCGTCCAGTCGTGGAAGACCGCGAACTGCCCGTCGGTGGTCGGGTGAATGTCGAACTCGACCACGTCGGCGCCGAGGCGGAACGCCGCCTCCATCGAGGGAAGCGTGTTCTCCAGGAAGGTGTGCACCGGCGGACGGATGCGGGCGGCCGTGCAGGTGTCGGCCTTGAGATCCTCGTGACCGAAGGTCTGATGCAGCCCGCGATGTGCGAGCAGTGTGAGCGGCTCGCGCCCGACCGGAGCGAGCAGGGCCGAATTGTTGAGATAGACGAACGCGGCGAACAGCAGCAGTGCCACGGCCAGGCGCCGAATCCAGCGTCGCATCACTCCTCCGCGCGTCGGAAGGATGAGGTCGGAGGATTTGGCGGCAAAAGAATGGCGCGGCGGCGGTGCACCAACGTCATCCCGGCCGAGTGCTGAAAGCACGAGAGCCGGGATCCATAACCCCTGTGATGCCGCATGACGACGACAGGGGATATGGATCCCGGCTCTCGCTATCGCTCGGTCGGGATGACGGCTGAGTGTGTCTTCCGGCCTTAGCCCATCGCCTTGCGCAGGTTGTCCGAGACCTTGTCGAGGAAGGCCGTGGTGGAGAGCCATTTCTGATCGGCGCCGACCAGGAGCGCGAGGTCCTTGGTCATGTCGCCGGCCTCGACGGTGTCGACACAGACCTTCTCCAGCGTGCTCGCGAAGCGCGCCAGCTCGGCATTGTTGTCGAGCTTGGCGCGATGGGCGAGGCCGCGCGTCCAGGCGAAGATCGAGGCGATCGAGTTGGTGGAGGTCTCGCGGCCTTTCTGGTGCTCGCGATAGTGACGCGTCACGGTGCCGTGCGCGGCCTCCGCCTCGACCACCTTGCCGTCCGGCGTCATCAGCACCGAGGTCATCAGGCCGAGGGAGCCGAAGCCCTGCGCGACCGTGTCCGACTGCACGTCGCCGTCGTAGTTCTTGCAGGCCCAGACATAGCCGCCCGACCACTTCAGCGCCGCCGCCACCATGTCGTCGATCAGGCGGTGCTCGTAGGTGATCTTCTTCTTCTCGAACTCGGTCTTGAACTCGGCGTCGAAGATCTGCTGGAAGATCTCCATGAAGCGGCCGTCATACTGCTTCAGGATCGTGTTCTTGGTCGAGAGATAGACCGGATAGCCGCGCGCGAGGCCGTAGTTGAGCGAGGCGCGCGCGAAATCGCGGATCGAGTCGTCGAGATTGTACATCGCCAT
The DNA here is from genome assembly GCA_023404705.1 of Pseudomonadota bacterium. Lineage (GTDB taxonomy): Bacteria > Pseudomonadota > Alphaproteobacteria > Rhizobiales > Xanthobacteraceae > FEB-22. The sequence goes on along the minus strand of JAEYAU010000080.1, from coordinate 6,560 downwards.
CGTGACGCCGCTGCCGGGCGCCTTGAAGACCTCCTTCTCGATGACCTTGCCGTCCTCGCCGACGAACTTGATGGTGAGCGTGCCCTTGCCCGGGAACTTGAAGTCGGTCGCGCGATACTGATCGCCGAAGGCGTGGCGGCCGATGATGATCGGCTGCGTCCAGCCCGGCACCAGGCGCGGCACGTTCTTGCAGATGATCGGCTCGCGGAAGATCACGCCGCCGAGGATGTTGCGGATCGTGCCGTTCGGGCTGCGCCACATCTCCTTGAGGCCGAACTCCTTCACGCGGCCTTCGTCCGGCGTGATGGTGGCGCACTTCACGCCGACGCCGACCTTCTTGATCATCTCGGCGGCGTCGATGGTGATCTGGTCGTTGGTCTCGTCGCGCTTCTGGACGCCGAGATCGTAGTAGAGCAGCTCGACGTCGAGATACGGGTGGATCAGCTTGTCCTTGATGTACTGCCAGATGATCCGGGTCATCTCGTCGCCGTCGAGCTCGACGACCGGATTGGCCACCTTGATCTTCGCCATGTGAGCTGAAGCCTTTGTCGGATGCGCGCTGTCACTGCGGGAGGGACGGGGCGGCCCGGCGACGCGCGTCAGGACGCCGTTTGCCCCGTTCGGCGGGCCCTATACCACCCGCCGCGGCGCGGAGAAAGACAGCGATTGCGCTTTCCCGCAGCAGCAGGATTTTTTCGGGCGAATGGAAATTGCTTCCAGTTTGGCGTGGCTTTTGCGGGCCGCCGGGCACCGCTATACCGGCCGCCGGAGGAGCACATGCCCGGCGCCGGAACCGACAAGACCCGCGAGTGGACGAGCCTGCCAGGACCCGTGGTGATCCTGGTGGAGCCGCAGCTGCCCGAGAACATCGGCGCGGCTGCTCGCGTCATGGGGAATTTCGGGCTGTCGGAGTTACGTCTGGTCAACCCGCGCTGCGGCTGGCCGCATCCCAAGACCGCGGCTCTCGCCTCGGGGGCCGATCAGATCCTGGAGGCGGCGCGGCTGTTCGACTCGGTGGAAGCCGCGATCGCGGATCTGAGCTTCGTGGTCGCCTCGACGGCGCGCGCGCATGATCAGGCAAAGCCCGTGGTCGGCGCGGACGCGGCCGCGCAGGAGATGGCGCCGCGCGTCGCCGCGGGCGAGCGCGTCGGCTACATGTTCGGCCGCGAGCGCAACGGGCTCGAGAACGATGAGGTCGGGCTCGCGGATCGCATCCTCACGCTGCCGGTCAATCCGGCCTTCGCTTCGCTCAATTTGGCGCAAGCCGTGGCGGTGACAACTTACGAGTGGTTCAAGCTCGCCACGGGTGGCGCGCTGCCATTCGCGATGCCGCAGAAATCCGATGCGGCGCCGCGCGAGCAGCTGATGGCGTTCTTCGCCAATCTCGAGCGCGAGCTCGCGCGGGTCGAGTTCTTCCGGCCGCCCGAGAAGTGCGAGACGATGAAGATCAACCTGCGCAACATCTTCACGCGCATGCAGCTGACCCGCCAGGATATCCAGACGCTCTCGGGCGTGATCATGGCGATCGCGGAGGGCCGCAAGGGTCCCGCGCGCGGCGGCGTGCTCGACGGCGCCGAAGCCGAAATGCTCCGCAGGCTGATCGCCGAGCATGGCGGCGGCCGCGTGCCGGGCGAGCGCGGGCCGGTGCGTGGCCTCGCGCGCCTGCTCCGGCGCAACCCGACCGAAGCCGAGCGCTTGCTGTGGGACGCGCTCACCAAGGACCGCCGTTTCGCGGGCCTCGGCTTCAAGCGCCAGACGCCAATCGGCTCGCACATTCCGGACTTCGTCTCGTTCCCGCTGCGGCTTGTGGTGGAGCTGGTTGGCGACGAGGAGGGGCATGCGGCGGACACGCGCGCCGAGATGCACGCATGGCTCGGCGCGCGCGGCTATCGCATCGCCGCGGTGCGGCCGGACGACGTGGAGCGGGATCTCACGGGCGTGCTGGAGCGGCTGGCCGGCGAAGTTGCGCAAGCGCAGGCGTAATGCGTCCTGATCAACGCTCGGAGTTTCGCTCCCTCCCCCGCTTGCGGGGGAGGGTGGGGAGGGGGCGCCGCTTGCTCATGCGCTTGCCGCAAGAGCCCCCTCTCTGTCTCTCCCCCGCAAGCGGGGGAGAGGACCGTGTGGCGCGCGTCTTCGCAATACGGACTTCGTAATTCGCCTTAGCCCTTCACGCCCTTCAGCGCGGCGCTGGCGCCGGCGCGCAGGAAGACCATGTCGCTGCCGACCGACATGAAGCGCATGCCGCGCTTGGCGACCGCGACGGCGCGCTCGGCCGAGTGGCAATAGGCGCCGGGAATCTTGCCGTGCTTCTTGCAGGCCGCGACGATGGCATCGAGGCCCTGCTCGACATCCTTCGAGAACGGATCGAGCGTCGCGCCGTTGGAGAGCGCAATCGAGAGATCCGAAGGGCCGAGGAAGAGCGCATCGATGCCGGGCGTGCCCGCGATTGCATCGAGATTGTCGAGCGCGGTGCGCGTCTCGATCATCGCGAAGGTGACGATCGCGTCGTTGGCGTCGCGCAGGTAGTCCTTCTGGTCTGCGATGCCGGCAAGGGTGGTCGCACGGTGCGGGCCCCAGCTGCGCTCGCCCTGCGGCGGAAACTTGGCGAAGGAGACGAAGGCGCGCGCATCCTCGACCGTGTTGATCATCGGCGCGATGATGCCCTCGGCGCCGAAATCGAGCGCGCGGCTCACCATGGCGAAGTCGCCGACTGGCACGCGCACGATCGGCGCGGAGCCGCCCTGGCGAATGGCCGCGACGCCGTGCAGGATCGTCGCGAGATCCCAGAGACCATGCTGCGCATCGAGCGTGACGGCCGGAAAGCCTTCGCGGCCGACCAGCTCGGCGACCAGCGGCGAGGGCAGGCCGCACCAGCCCGAGTGGACGATTTCGCCGGCGCGCAGGCGCTGGGCGAGGGAGAAGCCGGGAAGGGGCATGAGCGACCGCCGGGTTTAACGTGAGGAAGAAAGCGCCGGCGCGAATGCCCGGCGAGAGCAGACCGGAGTTGGCGCGTGCCGATCAGGTCTTCTTGATCTGCTGGATCGCCGCGGCCATCAGCTCGTCCATGGTGCGGCGAATCTGATGATCCGACTGCGCCACGCCCTTGGCATCGAAATCCGCGCGCACCTTGCGGAAGACGTCGTGATCGCCGGCTTCCTCGAAGTCGGATGCGACGACCTCCTTGGCGTAGGCTTCGGCGGCATCGCCGGTCATGCCGAGCTTCTCGGCAGCCCAGAGACCCAGCATCTTGTTGCGGCGCGCGGTCGCCTTGAAGCGCAATTCTTCGTCGTGCGCGAACTGCTTCTCGAAACCTTCCTCGCGCTTGTCGAAGGTGGTCATGTCTGCCTCTTGATTACGGAGGGTCATCCACAATAGGGGGAACTGCGGCCCTTGCATATCGGCTGGAAATACGCAAATCAACCAGTGTCCTGCCACGTTGCCGGGGACCAATCACCGCATGACAAGGACGCTTGCGCGACCGCGGACCGGCGATTGTGCTTCCTCCCTCGTTCGGCTAGGTTGCCGGAGCGGTCGGGCAGGTTCCAGTTACCTACATGAGTCGCGCCCGGGCCCGCCGCAGCCGCGGACCTCGCTCACTTCACGGAGTCACGGCACGAAATGGATTTTCTCAAGCCACGGTACACACCGATGAGCCGCCGTCGCCGCATTTACGAGGGCAAGGCGAAAGTCCTCTATGAGGGACCGGAGCCCGGAACGCTGATCCAGCACTTCAAGGACGACGCGACCGCCTTCAACGCGAAAAAACACCAGATCATCGAAGGCAAGGGCGTCCTCAACAACCGCATCTCGGAGTACGTGTTCCAGCACCTCAACGAGATCGGTGTGCCGACCCATTTCATTCGCCGCCTCAACATGCGCGAGCAGCTGATCCGCGAGGTCGAGATCATTCCGCTCGAGATCGTGGTGCGCAATGTCGCGGCAGGGTCGCTGTCGCAGCGCCTCGGCATCGAGGAAGGCACGCAGCTGCCGCGCTCCATCATCGAGTTCTACTACAAGAACGACGCGCTCGGTGACCCCATGGTCTCCGAGGAGCACATCACGGCGTTCGGCTGGGCGACACCCCAGGAGATCGACGACATCATGGCGCTCGCCATCCGGGTCAACGATTTCCTCTCGGGCCTCTTCCTCGGCGTCGGCATCCGTCTCGTCGATTTCAAGATGGAGACCGGCCGGCTCTGGGAGAACGACATGATGCGGATCGTGGTGGCGGACGAGATCTCCCCCGATTCGTGCCGGCTCTGGGACATCAAGTCGAACGAGAAGCTCGACAAGGATCGTTTCCGCCGCGATCTCGGCGGCCTGGTCGAGGCCTACACCGAAGTCGCCAAGCGCCTCGGCATCATGAGCGAGGGCGAGCGGCCGCAGGGAACGGGCCCGATCCTGGTGAAAGGTTGAGGGCTCGCGTTGAGAGCCGCCTGAAACGATGCTAACGGGGGCCGCACGGCCCCCGCTTCATTTGGCGAGAAGATTCGAGGCAGCGATGAAAGCCCGTGTGATCGTGACCCTGAAAACCGGCGTGCTGGATCCGCAGGGCAAGGCGATCGAGGGCGCGCTGAAATCGCTCGGCGTCGCGGGCGTCGCCAGCGTGCGGCAGGGCAAGGTGTTCGAGATCGAGCTCGAGAGCGCCGACGCGGCCAAGGCCGAGAGCGTGCTCAAGGACGCGGCCGAGAAGCTGCTCGCCAACACGGTGATCGAGAACTATCGGGTCGAGCTGACGTGAGGGTCGCATGAAGGCCGCCATCATCGTCTTTCCGGGATCCAACCGCGAGCACGACATGGCGCGCGCGCTGCGCCTCGTGTCGGGGCGCGAGCCGACGCTCGCCTGGCACGCGGATCGCGAGCTTCCCTCCGGCACCGATCTGGTGGTGCTGCCGGGCGGCTTCTCGTACGGCGACTATCTGCGCACGGGCGCGATCGCGGCGCATGCGCCGATCATGGAGGCGGTGCGCGACCACGCGCGCAAGGGCGGCTTGGTGCTCGGCGTCTGCAACGGCTTCCAGATCCTGTGCGAGGCGCAGCTGCTGCCGGGCGTGCTGCTGCGCAATCAGCGGCTCAAGTTTATCTGCCGCGACGTCTATCTGCGCATCGAGCGCTCCGACACGCCATTCACGCGCGGCTACAATGCGGGGCAGGTGATCCGCACGCCCTGCGCGCATGGCGAGGGCAACTACTTCGCGAGCCCGGCGACGATCGCGCGCCTCGAGGCGGAAGGCCGCGTGCTGTTCCGCTACACGGATCCGGACGGCAAGACCGATCCGGCCTGGAATGTGAACGGCGCGACCCATTCGATCGCGGGCGTGCTCTCGGAGAAGCACAACGTGCTCGGCCTGATGCCGCATCCCGAGAACCACGTCGAGGCGATGCTCGGCTGCACGGACGGGCGCGGCCTTTTCGCTGGGCTGGTAGCGCACTTCGCGCAAGCCGCCTGATCGCCCTTGAACGTAAAAGCGATTTCGGCCGACATACCCGGGTAGAGCCGTGGCAGGGGGAGCCTGCGCGGAGCAGGGTCTGCCATGCCGTTCATCATCGCGCTCACGTTTCTCAACATCCTGTTCATCGTCCATGCGGCCCGCACCGGGCGCTTCACGCCGTGGGGCTGGATCATGCTGGCGCTACCCGGCATCGGCATGTGGGCCTATGTGCTGGTCGAGCTCCTGCCCGAGTGGCTGAACGGACGGCAGGGACAACGCGCGCGCCGGCAGCTCGGCCGTGCGCTCGATCCCGAGAAGGACTGGCGTGCGCTCGCCGACGCGGTGGAGATCTCCGACACGATCGCGAACCGCGCGGCGCTCGCCGAGGAATGCCTGCGGCTCGGCTATTTCGCGGAGGCGCTGCGGCACTACGAGGTGATCCTGTCGCGGCCGATGGGCGACGACCCGATCTACATGGTCGGCAAGGCGCGCGGCGAGTTCGGCGCCGGCAAGCCAGAGGACGCGGTCGCGACGCTCGACGCGTTGCGCGCGCGCTTTCCCGAGTATCAGTCCGCCGAGGCGCATCTGCTCTATGCCCGCGCGCTGGAGGAGGCCGGCCGCACCGACGAGGCGCTGGCCGAATACGAGGCTGTCTCGAATTACTATCCGGGCGCCGAGCCGAAGGTGCGCCATGGCGTGCTGCTGCACACGCTCGGCCGCCGCGCCGAGGCGCGCGCGCTGCTCTCCATGGTGGTCGCGCAACTGCGCCGCGCGCCGAAACATGCCCAGCAGCTCCAGGCCGAATGGCTGACACTGGCCGAAAAGACGCTGAAAGCCTGAGAAGCAAACGCCAGCCCCGAACCGTCATCCTGAGGTGCGAGGGCTCGTCGCCTCGCGACGAGCGCGAGCCTCGAAGGATGAACGGCCGAGGCGGTGCCGTTTACGCGTTGAGAGTCCCGGGCCACCCAGGTCGGCTGTAGCCGACCTGGGTATTGTTTGATGCCGATATCGCGCAAGCGCGATATTGGTGCCCTTCGCGGCTCGGCACTGACGTGCCGCGCGCCGGAGGGGGCCGGCCGAGAGGACGCGCTTACGGCCATGCTACGGCGTCATGGACACCTTGATGCA